>JADHNH010000106.1 GCA_016779605.1 Nevskia sp.
GGCCCTGGAAACCGCAATTCGCCAGTACCTGGATACCTACAATAAAAATCCGCGGCCATTCGCTTGGACAAAATCCGCCGGCGACATCCTGGCTTCGATTAAACGGTTTTGTCAACGAACTTCTAACTCATGACACTAGTGCGATTTTCGTTTAGTTGCACACATGTTTGATTTGTCATTTATGCATTTGAATCGATAATGCTCTAGCCCTTGATGCAGACCAGCGGTTCGAGCCGCGCCACGCGGCGCGCCAGATCCGCCTGCTCGGCGGCGAGCACCACGGCCGAGACGTCCTTGTAGGCGCCGGGCGCCTCTTCGGCGATGCCGCGCATGGACAGGCTGCGAACCAGGATGCCGCGCCGGGCCAGCTCCTCTTGCACTTGGCGTCCGTGCCACTGATGCAGCGCGCGCTGGCGGCTCATGGCGCGGCCGGCGCCATGGCAGGCGGAACCGTAAGCCTTCTTCATGCCCTTGGCCGTTCCCGCCAGGACGTACGAACAAGTGCCCATGCTGCCGCCGATGAGCACCGGCTGCCCGAGCGGCCGCAGCGCGTCCGGCAGTTCCGGGTGCATCGGGCCGAAGGCGCGCGTCGCGCCCTTGCGATGCACGTAAAGCTCGCGCGGCTTGCCGTCCACCGTATGCGTTTCCAGCTTGCAGGTGTTGTGCGAGACATCGTAGAGCAGCTCCAGGCGAGCCGCCGGAAACAGCTTCGAAAACACCTCGCGTGCCAGGTGGGTGAGGATCTGGCGATTGGCCATGGCGCAGTTCATCGCGGCGCGCATGGCGCCGAGGTAGCGTGCGCCGAGCGGCGAGTTGAGCGGGGCGCAGGCCAGCTCGCGGTCGGGCAGGGCGATGTCGAAATCCTTAGCCGCCACGACCATGTCGCGCAGGAACTCGGTGCCGATCTGGTGGCCCAGTCCGCGCGAGCCGCAGTGGATGCTGAGCTGCACCGCGTCGACCTGCAGGCCGAAGCCCTGCGCCAGCGCCGGGTCGTAGATCTCCGCAACGCGCTGGACTTCGAGGTAGTGATTGCCGGAGCCGAGCGTTCCCATTTCGTCGCGCTGACGGTGCCGGGCCTGCTCGGAGACGCAGTCCGGCTCCGCGCCGGCCATGCAGCCGCGCTCCTCGATGCGCCGCAGATCCTCGGCGCCGCCGTAGCCGCGCTGCACCGCCCAGCGGGCACCGCCGGACAGCATCGCGTTCATCTCCGCCGCGTCCAGGCGGATCGCGCCGGCGCTGCCCAGGCCGGCCGGAATGGCGTGGAACAGACGATCCGCGAGCTCTTCCTGGCGCTCGCGCAGCTGCGCGAGCGCCAGGCCCGTGTGCAGCAGGCGCACGCCGCAGGAGATGTCGAAGCCGACGCCGCCGGCGGAAATAACGCCGCCCTGGCCGGGGTCGAACGCCGCTACCCCGCCGATGGGAAAGCCATAGCCCCAGTGCGCATCCGGCATGGCGTAGGCGGCGCGGACGATGCCGGGCAGACGTGCGACGTTGCAAAGCTGCTCGCCCACTTTGTCGTCCATCTGCCGCAGCAGTTCTTCGCTGGCGAACAGTACTGCGGGTACGCGCATGCCGGCCTGCGGCGCCAGCTGCCATTCCCAATCGGACAGTCGCTCGAAGCGGTCGGGGTCCATGGCAAGCCCTCCAGTGAAGCGATCAGCGGACGGAAAGCCGCCGTGCCCACGCCGGGCCCGGGCGGCGGCAACGCGCGGCTAGACGTCGACCACGCACTGGGCTTCCCACAGGCCGTCGCTGCGGCGGTGCACATGCAGCTCGGTCATTGTCGCACCCTTGACCTCCACCGCCGGCCGGTGCCGCGCGCGGTCCAGCGGCTCGCCCCAGGCCCGCGCATGCAATCCACCCCGATCCAGGTGGACGCTGAAGCGTCCAAACAGCATGCGGCGGGTGGCCATTTCGAACACCAGCGCATTGATGAAGTCGAGCAGCAGGAGATCCAGGTCGCGGCCTGCGCAGCGCAGCTGAACTTCATCCTGGGCGGCGATCTTGCCGGGCGCCACGATCAGGGCCACGAGCGCCAGTGCGGCCTGCTCGAAAGCCTGGTCCGGCGTGGCGCCCAGCCCGCGGATGCCGGCGTCGGCCATGTGCTCGAAGTGCTCCCAGCGCGCGGCGGCGGCCTGCGGATCGGCAGCATCCGCGCCTCGCTCCGGCGGCGCGCTCATGGAAGCCCCGCGCATCGTGCCACGGCGCGGGCGCGCTCGCGCCGCGCGCCGCAGCGCATCAGCCGGTGCACCGGCCGAGGCCGGTCCGCGGGTCGCCGCAAGCTACTTGCGCAGCGACTTGCGGAACATGCGGTCCGCTTTTTCCTTGGCGGCGGCAGCATCCGCAGCCGATTTTGCCGCGGACTGGGCGGCGTCGGTTGCGGAGGACTGCGCGGCCGCGGCGGTCTTTTGCGCTGCGTCGGCCGAAGCCTGCGCAGCGTGTGCGGCATCCAGGGCCTGCTGCGCAGTTGCGGCAGCCTGTGCCGCCTGATCCCTGGCGGCAGCGGCGTTCTGGCTGGCGGCATCGACCAGGGCGCGGTCTTTGTCACTCAGGGTGGTGCAGGCCGCCGCCATCAGCGGCAGCAGCAGGATCGGCAGGTATCGGTTCGTACGCATGGTTTGCTCCTTGACCGGCGAAAGACCGCAATGGCAAGCGTTGAAGCGCGTCGAAATGCGGAAATCGCTTTCACTAATACTGCCGGGCCCCGGCCGCCACAATGACCTGTGTCAATCGCACACGCCCCGGGTCAGCGGGTCACGCGTACGGGTATGCCGTTGCGTTCCAGTGCTGCAGCCAGCACCGCATCCCAGTCGATCCGCGCGGCCTCGCGGGGACCGGCGGCTTTCCGCACCAGGGCTTCGGTCTCCATGGGGGCCGGCTGCTGCGGCGTGCCGCCGCTTTCGATGATGTCGGCGTCGGCCACATCGGGATGGATTTCCAGGTACAGCTCGTGATCCTGCCAGCCGGTCTTGACCGGCTGGTTGATCACCGTGACCGGCGTTCCCGGCCGCACGAGCCGGTAAAGCGTGCGGATATCGTCCGGGTACATGCGTATGCAGCCGTGGCTGTCGCGGCGGCCGATGCTGTACGGCTTGTTGGTGCCGTGGATGACGAAGCCCTTCCATCCCAGATACAACGCAAAGTCGCCCATCGGATTGTCCGGCCCGGGCCTGACCATGCTGGGCAGATCGGGGTCCTCGGCGTGCTCCGAAGCAGTCGGGATCCAGGTTGGGTTGGGGCGCCTGGAGTCGACCTGGGTACGTCCCGTGGGGGTCTCCTTGCCTTCGTCGCCGATGCCGATGGGAAAGCTCAGCGGCGCACGTTGGCCGAAAGGGAAGTAGTACAGCCGCAATTCGGCGAGGTTGACGACGATGCCCCGGCGCAAGGCATTCGGCAGGATGTGTTGCGAGGGCACGTTGATCCAGCGCCCGGCGCCCGGCAGCCAGGGGTCCACGCTGGGATTGGCGATTCGGATTTCGATGTAGCCGACGTCGTGGCGATGGGCGACATCCAGCAGCGTCTCGTCCTGGTCCGTAAGTGCGGCTGTTGGTTCGCCGATCAGGTCGCCGGCGCTGGCGGATGCGGATGCTGCGCCCACAACCGCCGCCAGCACGCAGGGCACGATGGGTATGCGCAAAGCACTATGCTTCGATCAAGGGCGGGGCCTGCGGCCGGCGCCGCTGCGCGGCGGCGCCGGCGCGCTCGTTTCGGGCGACTTGCACGTCCATAGAGCCGGCTTCCTTGGCTGTACCATCAATTCCACCGCGAACTCTGAAAGGCGAAGCGGTGGCCTGCATTGACCCAAGTCAAAATTCAGCGGGATCGATCCTGCACGGGCACCGCGGCATCACCGCCTCGTCGGCCCGGCTTGGCGCGCTGATGGCGCCTGCGCCCGGGCGCATCGAAAATGGCGCAGGCTTCCGATGACCTGGATCAAGGCGCACGGCATCGCCGGCTGGCAGCCTACAGCTACAGGCGAAGCGGAGATAGGAGCAGGCCATGAACGGTGACGGAAAGATTCATCGGAACAAGAAGCGCGCTGCGCCGCAGCCGAAACGCGCCGTGGCGGCGGGTGCCGGCGCCGCCACGAATGGCCGGCGGCCGACCATGCGCAAGGCTGTGCGCGAACGAGCGGACGCGCCGTCGCCGATTCAGCCGCCTGCCGATCCGGCCGAAAACGGTGTCGCGCAGAATGCCCTGCCCCTTTACGAGATTCGGAACCGCATCGGCACCGACATCGAGCGCGCGCTGGGCACCGAAATTCCGGATGAGGCCGTCAGGCCGCGGCCCGCGACCTCGATGGAGTAGCCCGGTCGCGTGCCGCTGCCATTTGCCGGATTCCGCGCGGCGGCGGTTCCCAGGGTCATCGCCGCAGCGTTTCAGCGCTGTGTCTTGTCTTCCAGCGCCCGCAGGATTTGCGGGTCGTAGCCGTACATATCGGGCTTGAAGCTGGCACGGCCATCGGCGTGCAGGTCCACCGTCCAATAGGCGAGCAGGATCGTCACCGGCCGCGGCAGCGGGACATCGATGGTTTTGCCCTCGGCAACCACGCGGTCGACGGCCGCGCGGTTCCAACGCTCCGGGTCCGCCAGCAGCAGCCGCGCCAGCTCGAACGGGTCTTCCACGCGGATGCAACCTGAGCTGAAGGCCCTTTGGCCATAGGCGAACAGCTCCTTGTGGGGCGTTTCGTGCAGGTACACGGAAAAGGGGTTGGGGAACCGGAAAGCGACGCGGCCCAGCGAATTGTCCTTGCCGGCATCCTGGCGCAGCTTGATTCCGTGCGGATCGGTCCAGTCGATCAGTTCCGGCGCCAGTTCTCTGCCGCCGGGATCGAATGCGCGGATGTGGTTCTTGGCGAGGTAGTGCAGGTCGCCGCGCACCTTTGGCAGCACGTCCTTGGTGAAGATGGTGGGCGGCACGGTCCAGGTCGGATTGAAGGTGATCTGGCTGATCTGCGACTTGAACATGGGAGTCGGGCGCAGGGAGCGGCCGACCTGGATGCGCGAGGTCCAGACCGCGTGGGCGCCGGTGAAATAGCGCACGCGGAAGCCGGCGATGTCGACCAGCACGAAATCGCCGCTGATTTCCTGCAGCAGCCAGCGGGCGCGTTCGAGGTTGACGCGGAGCTGGTCGATGCGCGCCTGCACGGTAACGTTGAGCGCGGCGCGCGTGGCCCGGCCGACATTGCCGTCGGCATCCAGGTATTGCTCGGCCTGGAATTGCCTGACCGCGGCTTGCAGGATGTCGTCGTAGCTCCCGGTTTCCGGCGTGTCCTTGGGCAGATACCCGCCGATGGCCAGGCGCTGCCGCAGCACCGCGACGCGCGTGTCGCGGTCGCCGGGTCGCAGCGTCGGTCCGTCGGCGATCTGCGGCCACCCGCCGCGATCGGCGACCTCGCGCAGCCCGGCCAGGGCGGTGCGCAGTGCGCCATAGACCGGATGCTGCGGCCGTGCGCGGTCGAATGCGTCGGCGATGCGGCCGCTGTAGGCCGCCTGCGCGGCGATGCCCAGGCCCGCAACCGGGTCGGCCTGGCGCGGCTGCACGTTCCACACCGGGTACAAGGTGCGGGGATCGACCTTGCCGCGAAACAGGTGCGCCAGCGCCAGCAGGTACGATCGGGTGGCAAGGACGTCCGCCGCGGCCCGCCCAGCGGGATCGTCGCCCGCGGCGGGATGTTCCACGGCTGATACCGCGTAGTCGTCCGGGTCCAGGCCGTCCAGCACGAGGCCAGCCAGCGCAACGGCCAGCTCATGCCGGCGCGCCGGGTCGCTCCAGGCCGGCTCATAACCGCGCGGTCCGTAAAAGCCGGCTACGGCGGCATTCAGGCCGATGGCGGAACCCGCCGCGGTCGCCGGGACTTCTCGCTGCAGCAGTTCGACGCGGGCGCGTATCTGCTCGGATTCCGGCGTGGCGTGCGCCTGCATGCAGGCAGCGGCCAGCAGCATGCAGCAGACCCGTTTGGTCAACCTCCGCTGCGTAATCCGGTACACTGCTGACCCCAGGTTCTTCGGTTGGCGGCGGGCACAGGCCAACCGCGCGGTTGGCCGGAATCGCCCGGCAACTCGCCGAGCCGCGGTCCGCAGAGCGGCCGCGGCGACAAAAATACAGACGGTATGTGCATGAGTTCGATGATTCGATGCGCGCTGCTGGCAGCGGCCTGCGCGGGTTTCGCACCCGTGCTCCAGGCCAGCCCGGCGCCCACGCAAATGCTGGAGGAGGCGGCGCCTGCCGCCAATCCTGAAGTGCTGCATCTTGCGGCGCAGGCGGCCGCCTGCGCCGTGAAGCAGGGCGTGCCCGCCGCCGGCCGGCTCGCCGTCATCGACTATACGCGACCCTCCGACCAGGCGCGCCTGTGGGTGTTCGACCTGGAGCAGCACAAGCTGCTTTTCCAGGAGCTGGTTGCGCACGGCCGCAACTCCGGCGGCAACTTCGCCCAGCGCTTTTCCAACGACACCGGCAGCCTCGAATCGAGCCTGGGCCTGTTCCGCATGCTCGACGCCTACAGCGGCAACAATGGCGTGTCGCTGCGCATGGCCGGCCTCGAGCCCGGCGTCAATGACCGCGCGCTGGAGCGCAACCTGGTCATCCACGGCGCGCCATACGTGAGTCCTTATATCGCGGCTTCGACCGGACGGGTGGGGCGAAGCTGGGGCCGTCCCGCGGTGCGCAAGGAAGTCGCCCGGCCGCTGATCGACGCGCTCAAGGGCGGGCAGCTTTTGTTTGCCTATTACCCTGACCGCCATTGGCTGGAGTCGTCGCGCTTCCTGCATTGCGGCGGCCCCGGCCCGGGCTAAGGCGCCGCACTACCCGGCCGCGCGCCTGCAACAGCGGCGCCGGGCTCAGGCGGGTAGGTCGGCGGGCTGGAGCAGTCCTTCGATGGCTTCGCTGACTGCTTGGTCGACCCGCTCCAGCCAGACGAAGCGCAGCTGCTTGCGCACTTCCTCGGGAATCTCTTCCAGGTCGCGCCGGTTGCGCGCGGGCAGCAGAACCGTCTTGATGCCCGCACGTGCCGCGGCGATCACTTTCTCCTTGATGCCGCCGACCGGCAGCACCAGGCCGCGCAGGCTGATCTCCCCGGTCATCGCCGTGTCGCTGCGCACCGGCCTGCCGGCCAGCAGCGAGGCCAGGGCGAGGTAAATCGCCACGCCGGCGCTGGGGCCGTCCTTCGGCACGGCACCGGCCGGGACGTGGACGTGAATGTCGGACTTGTCGAGGTTGAATTCGCCGCCCACGCCGAGCCCCTGCAGGTTGGCCTTGACCAGGGTCAGCGCGGCCTGCACGCTTTCCTTCATCACCTCGCCCAGCTGGCCGGTGATGATCAGGCGGCCGCTGCCGGGGACGCGGCTGGCTTCGATGAACAGGATATCGCCGCCGACCGGCGTCCAGGCCAGGCCGGTGGATACGCCGGGCAGGCTGGTGCGCTGCGCCAGGTCGCTTTCGTAGCGCGCCGGGCCGAGCACCGCGGCAAGGTCGCCGTCCTCGACCGTCACCTGCTGCGCCGCGCCCTCGGCGATGCGCATCGCCGCGTGGCGGAACACGCCGCCGATCTGGCGCTCGAGATTGCGCACGCCGGACTCGCGCGTGTAGTCGTGGATCAGGCCGCGCAGCGCAGCCTCGGTCAGCGTGCACTGCTCCGGCTTCAGGCCATTGGCCTCGAGCTGGCGGCGCACCAGGTAGCGCTGCGCGATCGCCAGCTTTTCCTGTTCGGTGTAGCCGCTGAGCTGGATCACTTCCATGCGGTCGAGCAGAGGGCCGGGGATGGTTTCCAGCACGTTGGCGGTGGCGATGAACAGCACCTGGCTCAAGTCGAACGGCACGCCCAGGTAGTTGTCGCGGAAGCTGGAGTTCTGCTCCGGGTCCAGCACCTCCAGCAGCGCGGACGAGGGATCGCCGTGAAAGCCGCCGGCGCCGAGCTTGTCCATCTCGTCCAGCATCAGCACGCAGTCGCGCGTGCCGGCCTTGCGGATCGCCTGGATGATGTTGCCGGGCAGCGCGCCGACGTAGGTGCGACGGTGGCCGCGGATTTCCGCTTCGTCGTGGGTGCCGCCCAGGCTGATGCGGGCGAATTTCCGTCCGGTGGCCCGCGCAATGCTCTGGCCGAGCGAAGTCTTGCCCACGCCCGGCGGGCCGACAAAGCACAGGATCGGGCTGCGCCCCGCGGGATTGAGCTTGCGCACCGCGAGGAACTCGAGGATGCGCCGCTTGATCTTCGGCAGGCCGTAGTGGTCCTCGTCGAGGATGCGCCGCGCCTGGGCGATATCGATGGCGGCCGCGCTGGTCTTGGACCAGGGGAGCTCCACCAGGCAGTCCAGGTAACTGCGCACCATCGAATATTCGGTGGCGCCGGACTGCATGCCGCGCAGGCGGCCCAGCTCCTTTTTCGCCTGCCGCTCCACCTCCTCGGGCATGCCCGCGGCGGCAATGGCTTTGCCCAGCTCTTCGAGCTCGGCGTCGCCCTCTTCGGACTCGCCCAGTTCCTTCTGGATCGCCTTGAGCTGCTCGCGCAGCATGAATTCGCGCTGCCGGCCGGCCAGGGACTCGCGGGTCTGCTCGCCGATATGCTGCGACAGGCGCAGCACTTCCAGGCGGTGGGCGAGCATCGCCTGCACCTTCTGCAGCCGCGGCAACAGCTCCAGCGTCTCCAGGATGCCCTGCTTCTCCGGCGCCTTGTTGTCCATGAAGCCGGCGACGAAGTCGGCGAGCTGGCCGGGAGCGGTGATCTGCTCGATCGTCCCGACCAGCTCCGGCGGGGCGTCCGGCAACAGCCGCAAGCCCTCCAGCGCGCTGGCCTTCAGGCGGTGCATCTGCGCTTCGATCTCGGTGCCGCCGGCTTGCGCTTCGGCGATGCGTTCGATGCGCGCGACCAGGAACGGATAGCCGGACAGGAGCTCGACCACGCGGAAACGCTGCTCGCCCTGCACGATCAGGTGGTGGGCGCCGTCGCGCGCGGTGACGTAGCGCAGGATGTTGGCGACCGTGCCGATTTCGTAAAGGTCGGTTGCAGCCGGCTCGTCGGTTTCCGGGTTGCGCTGCAGCAGCACGCCGATGGGGCGCTGGTTGCGCGCCGCCTCCTGGGCAGCCGCAACGGATGCGGCGCGGCCCACCCCGAGCGGCAGCACGATGCCAGGGAACAGCACGACGTTGCGCACCGGCACCAGGATCACGGCGTCGGCGGGAATCACGAAATCTTTATGCGGGGCGGCGCCGGCTGCGGTCGCCTCAGGCGGTTCCGGCGGCTGCTGCTGCAGCGTATCGCGCGTGTCGCTCACAGGTGGCTCCAGGGTTCGGCGGCGGAGGAGGGCAGCTTGCGCAGGCCCAGGGTGAGGCAGCCATCGGCGAAACGACGCTCGACCAGCTCGAACCGGCCCGGCGGCAGCTCGATCCGGCGCTCGAAGCGCCCGGCCGGAATTTCCAGCCGGCGAATCGCCGCGCCGCGCGCTTCCTGAGGCAGCGCCCGGATCGCGGCCACCACCAGGCCGGTGCCGTCGATCGACAGATCGACCTGGTCGACGGCCACGCCGGGCAGCGCCACGATCAGCCAAAGGGCACGTTCGGTCTCGAACATGTCCACCGGCGGCTCCCAGTTCGGCCGGCTCGCGGCGCGCAGCCCGGGGTGGAAAAACTGCCGGTGCAGCCGATCGGCCCGGTCGAGCAGCTCGCAAGCCTCGGCCCACATCCAGTACGGACGATTTCGCATGGTCATAAAGCACATGATCGGTGCGAAAAAGCCGGGTTCAAGCCTTGACGGATCGCCCCGACGGTTGAGCGGGCTCCATTGGGCCGAAGCGGGCCGGCGAAGGCCGGCAATGGACCGGGCCCGTCCAAGCCTGAAACAGCTACGCGCAGCCTGATTTCCAGCAGGAACGGTTACGAAGCTGCTACGGCACCCGAGGCAGCTTAGACAGACAGGGTGTTGCCGCCACCTTGAAGAAGTCCCATTTTGGGACTATTCTTTGCACATGCGAGTGATCGCCGTATCGACCCTGAAGGCTTTCTGGGCGGACAGACCGGAGTACCAGGACGCCGAGGCACCGGCGATGGCGTGGTACCGCGAAGCGGTGAAGGCCGATTGGTCGTCGCCGGCCGAAGTGAAGCAGCAGTTCGGCAATGCCAGCATCCTCAAGGATGGCCGCTTGGTCTTCAATATTGCCGGCAACAAGTACCGCCTGGTGGCCTGGATCAACTATCCCTACCGGGTTGTCTACATCCGCTTCCTAGGCACCCACGCCCAGTACGACCTGATCGATGCGCAGACCGTTTGACGATGCAGGAGGACGCCGCATGAACATCCGACCGATCAAAACCGAAGCCGATTATCGCAACACGCTGCGCGAGATCGAGACGCTGATGGCGGCCCAGGCCGGAACCGAGGAAGGGGATCGGCTCGATGTGTTGACGACCCTGGTCGAGGCCTACGAGCGCAGGCATTTTCCGATGGAACTGCCCGATGCCGTTGAGGCCATCAAGTTCCGCATGGAGCAGCAGGGCCTGACCGTCGATGACCTGGTGCCCGCAATCGGCCGCAAGAATCGCGTGTATGAGATTCTGGCGCGCAAGCGACCGCTGACGGTGCGCATGATCCAGTCGCTGCATGAGAGGTTCAATATCCCGGCGGAGAGCCTGATCAACCAGAGCAGCTCGCGCCGGGCGGCATGACCGATACGATGCCCTCCGAGATGATCTATCAGCAGGCCCCCGAGCCCCAGCCTCTTGTTCTGAAGGAACAGGACATCGAGACGGCCTTTATCGAGAAGCTTGGTGGCCTGAAGTACACCGAGCGCCCCGACATCCGCGACCGCGCCGCGCTCGAACGCAACTTTCGCGAGAAGTTCGAAGCGCTCAACCGCGTCCGCCTCACCGATGCCGAGTTCCAGCGCCTGCTCGAAGAGCTGACGATCCCGGACGTTTTCACCGCCGCCCGCGTCCTGCGCGAGAAGAATGACTTTACGCGCGACGACGGCACGCCGCTGGCCTATACCCTGGTCAACATCAAGGACTGGTGCAAGAACGACTTCGAGGTCGTCCAGCAACTCCGCATCAACACCGCCTAAGCGCCATGCCGTTGGCCGACCTCCACGAGTTCATTGCCTGCTACCCGTTCAATCCCGCTCTAGTCCCAGGTGCTTCACCTCCGGTGCCCCCAGAATGAGCAGGAAGATCATCATCATCGCGGGCCCGAACGGCGCGGGGAAGACGACCTTCGCCCGTTCCTTCTTGCCACAAGAGGCGCAATGCCCGCGCTTCATCAATGCCGACCTGATCGCCGCCGGCCTGGCGCCTTTCGCCCCTGAAACGGCCGCGATCAAAGCGGGGCGCCTTATGTTGGAAGAGATCGCCACGTGTGCCCGACGGGGCGAAAGCTTCGCCTTCGAAACAACACTTTCCGGCGTGGGCTACCTGGCGCACATCAGGGCATGGCGGGCGACGGGCTACCATGTCAGCCTGTTTTTCCTTTCGCTACCCGATGCCGAGGTCGCTGTCGCCCGTGTCGCCGGGCGCGTGCGCCAGGGCGGGCACGACATTCCGGAGGGCGTGATCCGTCGCCGTTTTGCCGCCGGCCTGCGCAACTTCGAAAATGCCTACAAGGCGGCCGTGGATGCTTGGGCAAAATACGACAACGTGGGCGAGAGCCCGATTCTGCTGGAATGGGGAGAAAACCCATGAACCCGAAGCCTATTACCGAAGCAAAAGACCCCGATCTGCGCGCCTCCGTCGCCGCAATGCGCCGGGCGGCCGAATTGGCCCGCGAGACCGCCATCCGCACCGGCACGTACCTCGTCGTCGTGAAGAACGGCGAGCTCATCCGCATTCCCGCGCAGGTTCTGCGCGCCGAGACCTCAAAGAAGCCCGCATGACCGCAAACGGGCACCTTGGCAAAATCCTCTAGGCCATCGCCGATCAGCTACGCGGCGCGATGAACGCGGATGACTTCCGCGACTACATGCTGACCTCCCTCTTCCTGCGTTATCTGTCCGACAACTGCGAGACCGCGGCGAAGAAGGAACTCTTCCTTTACACGGAGGGACAATCGCGTATTAGTCTCGGCGTCGGCCGGTATCGAGAACTTCCGATTGCACGATCTGTGGCTCGCCCCGGGCGTCATGGAACGTCCAGGGCGGAGTGCCGCTCTTACGGAGCCGGGTGGCCAGGCGTCGGCCGAGACGGTGAGGCGGTACGCGGATTTGTCACCCGGTCATTTTTCCGCATACGTGGACCGGTTCGCGGCGCGCAACCCCGGGGAAAACGGCCGGTGTAGCCGACCGGCTCCGTCGATCAGCGCTCAAGCCTCGCCCAAATCCAGTACGGACGATTTCGCATGGTCATGAGGCACATGCTCGGTGCGAAAAAAGCCCGGTTCAAGTATTCCGTGCGTCAGTGCGCCTCAACTGCGCCTGGAAGCGAAAAGGCCACCCGGATCGGCGGCCTTTGTCTGCTAAGTCTTTGATTAAACTGGTGCCGAGAAGAGGAATCGAACCTCCGACCTACTGATTACGAATCAGTTGCTCTACCGACTGAGCTATCTCGGCACTTCGGGCGCGCATTATAGCCAAAGGCGCGCGCTGCCTGGCGCGTGGTGCGGCGGGCGGGCGGCGCTTTGACTAGAATGGCGCGGTTCAAGCTGCGGAGAGGTGGCAGAGTGGTCTATTGCGGCGGTCTTGAAAACCGCTGACGGTTCATCCCGTCCGGGGGTTCGAATCCCTCCCTCTCCGCCAATTCTTGCAAGGGTCATCCCCCCGGCGAGGCCGCCAGCTTCCAATAAAAGACTTTAATAAACTGCTGTAAATAGTTGATATTAAATTACTTTAATGGATCAGCCGTTCAGATCCGCACCGGCAGGCTTTCAAATCCGCGGAAGAACGGCAGGTGGCGCCGGCGCGGCGGCGTGCTGCCCAAACGCACGCCCGGGAAGCGCTGCACAAATGCCAGGATGGCCACGCAGCCTTCCAGGCGCGCCAGCGGTGCGCCCAGGCACACGTGGATGCCGCTGCCGAACGCCAGGTGCGGCACGTCCTCGCGCTCGATATCGAAACGGTGCGGCTCGGCACAAAGTGCGGGATCGTGGTTGGCCGCGGCCAGCGAGACGGTCAGCGTGGCGCCGCGGTGCACCGGACAGCTGCCGCCCCGGTCTTCGGCGTAGGCGATGCGGGCAGTCTCGGTGAGCGGGCAGTCGTAGCGCAGGATTTCCTCCACCGCCCGCTCGATCAGGGCCGGCTGCGCGCACAGCCTGGCCAGCTGCCGGGGGTGCGCCATCAGCGCATGCAGGCCGTTGCCCAGCAAGTCGGTGGTGGTGACGTTGCCGGCGACCAGGAGCTGGGTGCACAGGCTGATGATCTCCAGGTCCGTCAGGCGGTCGTCCATTTCCTGGGCGCGTACCATGGCGCAGATCAGGTCGGTGCCGCCGGTGCGGCGCCGCTCGTCCACGGCGTGCCGGAACAGCGCGCTCATGGCGATGTAGGCGGCGCGCAGGCGCTCCTGCGCAGCTTCGTCGCGCTCCGGGTCGTAGCCGCGGAGGATGTCGTCCGACCAGCGCTTGAGGTCGGCGCAATGAACGGCCGGAATTCCCATCATCTCGGCGATCACCCGCGTCGGCAGCGGGCCGGCGAAGTCGCCGATGAAGTCGATTTCCGACCCCGGCGCCAGGCGGTCGAGCATCTCGGCGGTGATCGACTCGATGCGCCCGCGCATCTGCTCGATCGAATGCGGATTGAACGCCTTGCTCATGAGAGCGCGGATCCGCCGGTGGCCGGGATCGTCCAGCAGCACCAGCGGCGGCTCGTAGGCGGTCTTTCCGCGTCCTTCGCTGACGCCGGTGCCGGCGACGCGCCGCATGTACGAATCGGGTAGCGATTTGCGCGCGTCCACGCCGTAGTCCTTGCTGCGCAGGACCTTGCGGGCGTCGTCGTAGCGCGTCAGGAACAGGCTGCCGTAGTCGGCGTCGCGGAACGCCGGCGACTCGCCGCGCAAGCCGTCGTAGATCGGCTGCGGGTCTTCCCGGAACTGATCGTCATGCGCTGTGAGCCCAATCCCGGATTTCGTCACCATAATCGCGTCCCAGAAGCTTGGGAAATCCTCAAAGCTGCTGATGAAGAATATGCAAGTACAGCTTTAGATAATATTCTTATCTGATTGATTTTTATACAAATGGCGCGCCCGGCAGGAATCGAACCTGCGACCGCCCGCTTAGAAGGCGGGTGCTCTATCCGACTGAGCTACGGGCGCTCACGGAGATGACCAAGTTTAAGTCAACAATCGGCGCCTCGGCGCAGGTGTGGCGCCGGAGCGCAGCGAAGGGCCAGGCGCCGGATGCGCCTGGCAACCAGCGACCGCCCGCTTAGAGGGCGGGTGCTCTATCCGACTGAGCTACGGGCGCTCACGGAGATGGCCAAGTTTAAGTCAACAATCGGCGCACCGGCGCAGGCGGCGAACGAAAGCCGGATTCCGCTCGCGCATGGGGAGGAATCGAAAAATTCGTCGGGAACGAATTTTCGCCGCCGCAGGCGAGCCCGGAGCGCAGCGGAGGGCCAGGCGCCGGATGCGCCTGGCAACCTGCGACCGCCCGCTTAGAAGGCGGGTGCTCTATCCGACTGAGCTACGGGCGCTCACGGAGATGGCCAAGTTTAAGTCAACAATCGGCGCACCGGCGCAGGCGGCGGACGAAAGCCGGATTCCGCTCGCGCATGGGGAGGAATCGAAAAATTCGTCGGGAACGAATTTTCGCCGCCGCAGGCGAGCCCGGAGCGCAGCGAAGGGCCAGGCGCCGGATGCGCCTGGCAACCTGCGACCGCCCGCTTGGAAGGCGGGTGCTCTATCCGACCGAGCCACGGGCGCTGATTGATGGAAGGGAAGTCTAAGTCAACGGCGGGCGTCCTGGACGGGTAGCAGGCTTGAACCGGTGGCGATCCTGTGAAGAATGGAACCCTGTTCCAACCATGGACGATCCGTGCGCCAGAGCGAATCCGCGGGTGCCGTGAAACTGAAGCTGCTGACGCTCAACCTGCACAAGGGTTTCACCCAGTT
>JADHNH010000107.1 GCA_016779605.1 Nevskia sp.
GCCGTCGGGGATCAGCGGGTTGTAGGCGGCCAGCTCTTCCTCGATGCCGGCGCGCTCGAAGATGCGCTCGATGCGCAGCATTTCCTGCACCTGGTACTGCACGGTCAGTCGGTCCTCGAACAGCAGGCTCAGGTGCGGCCCCAGGTGCACCGCGCGGTTCTTCTTGTGGGCGATCACACGCCTACGGAACTCGGCGCGGCGCTCGGCATATTCCTCGAGCTTGAACAGGTCGGCGGCGGCGAGCTTCTGCATGGGCGTTCCTTGCGCTGGCTTCAGATGCCGTAGGCGCGGCGCAGCAGCGAAATCGGGTGGCCGCCGTCCTTGCGGTTTTCCTTCATGCCGTGGGCGATGTGCTCGGCCGCCATCGGGCAGTCGCTGACCACCGCGTCGGGCGCGAACTTCTCGGCGCGCGCCGACACCGGCCGGCCGATCTTCATCGACAGCGCGTAGGTCGCATTGCGCAGGCCGTAGGTACCGTCGTGGCCGGAGCAGCGCTCGATGCTCTCGATCTCGGTGCCCGGCACCAGCGCCAGCAGCTCGCGCGTCTTCGGGCCGATGTTCTGCACGCGCTGGTGGCAGGGCGCGTGGTAGGCGACCTTGCCCAGCGGGTTCTTGAATGCGGTGTCGAGCAGGCCGGCCTTGTGCCGGTGCATGAGGTATTCGAACGGGTCGAAGATGGCGCGCTTGACCGCCTGCACCTGCGCGTCCTCCGGGTACATCAGCGGGATTTCCTGGCGGAACATCAGCACGCACGACGGGATCGGCGCCATCAGGTCCCAGCCGTCGGCCACCGTCTGCGCCAGCACCGGCAGGTTGTCCTGCTTGAAGGCGTCCACCGACTGCAGGTCGCCCAGCTCCAGCTTGGGCATGCCGCAGCAGCGCTCGCGCTCGACCAGCTTCACTTCCACGCCGTTGTGGCGCAGCACCACCGCCAGGTCCTCGACCACCTGCGGCATGTTGTAGTTGCCGTAGCAGGTGGTGAAGATCGCCACGCGGCCGCGCGTCGGCCCGGCCGCGTGCGGCGCCACCGTCTGCAGCGGCAGCCGCGCCACGCGCTTGCGCCCGGTGAGGCTGTGGAACTCCGGCAGGTGCGCCTGCGGGTGCACGTCCAGCAGCTTGCTGACCAGCTTGCGCATGGTCGGGCTGCGGTTGACCGCGTTGGCGGCCTCGGTCACCACCGGGATGCTGGCGAGCTTGCCGAAGGCGGTGGTGGCGGTCAGGCGCTTGCGCGCCGCCGACACCTCGCCCTTGCGGAACTCCGCCGCCTTGGCGCGCAGCATCAGGTGCGGAAAATCGACGTTCCACTCGTGCGGCGGCACGTAGGGGCACTTGGTCTGGTAGCAGAGGTCGCACAGGTAGCACTGTTCGACCACCTTGCCGTAGTCGCTCTTGACGACGCCGTCCACTTCCATGGTCGGCGAGTTGTCGACCAGGTCGAACAGCACCGGGAACGCCTGGCACAGGCTGACGCAGCGGCGGCAGCCGTGGCAGATGTCGTAGACGCGTTCCAGCTCGGCGTGCAGCGCCGCCTCGTCGTAAAAGGCGGCATCGCGCCACGCCAGGGGATGCCGGGTCGGCGCGCTCAGGCCGCCTTCGCCGGCGGCACGGGCACCCGCTGCCGGCGGCACGGGGACGTCGGTCATTGGGGATCACCCGTGCCCTGCCCCGGCGCGCGCCGGGGCAGGGCATCCGTGTCAGGCGAGATCGTTCAGCGCCTTGGTGAAGCGGTTGGCGTGCGAGCGTTCGGCCTTGGCCAGCGTCTCGAACCAGTCCGCCACTTCGTCCAGGCCTTCCTCGCGCGCGCTCTTGGCCATGCCCGGGTACATGTCGGTGTACTCGTGGGTCTCGCCGGCGATGGCGGCCTTGAGGTTGTCCTTGGTGGCGCCGATCGGCAGGCCGGTGGCGGGGTCGCCGCTCAGCTCGAGGTACTCGAGGTGGCCATGGGCGTGGCCGGTTTCGCCTTCGGCGGTGGAGCGGAACACGGCGGCGACGTCGTTGTAGCCCTCGACGTCGGCCTTCTGGGCGAAATACAGATAGCGGCGGTTGGCCTGCGATTCGCCGGCGAAGGCGGCCTTGAGGTTGGCTTCGGTCTTGGTGCCCTTGATCTTCATCGCTGGTCTCCTGTTGCGTCCGTGATGGATGTAATGGGTCTGAACATGCCGCGTGGGCTGGCGCTGCAAGCTAACTGCTCGCCCAGCCCCCGCGGAAATGAATTATTCGTATCGGCAGGATAGCCGGACGCTATGCCTGCGCAGTGCTTCCACAGCCACCGATTGTACGACCATTCTAGGGTGGATAACCGGTGATGCGGCGGATGCAGCGGTACAGCGGCCGCAGCCTCTTGTACATCCGCAGGTAGACCTCGCGGTAGAGGGCGTCGTAGAGCCCGCTGCGTCCCGCATCGGGCTCGAAGTGCTGCCCGCTGCGCGCCATGGCCGCCACCGCCGCGCCGTGGTCCGCATGGAGGCCCAGGCCCACTGCGAGGTTCATGGCTGCGCCGAGCGCGGCGGACTCGTGGTTTTCCGGACGCTCGACGGCGCAGCCGAACACGTCGGCGGCGATCTGCATCGCCGCGTCGCTCTGCGAGCCGCCGCCGGAGGCGACCACCCGCGTGAGCCGGCGGCCCAGCCGGCGCTCGATCTGCTCGCGGCCCGCGCGCAGGCCGTATGCCAGACCCTCGAGGATGGCGCGATACAGGTGCGCGCGCGTGTGCACGTCGCCGAAGCCGATCACCGCGCCCTTGGCCTCGGGCCCGGGCTCGCGCACGCCCGGCGACCAGTACGGCTGCAGCACCAGGCCCATCGAGCCCGGCGGGGCGCCCGCGGCGAGCGCGTCGAACAGCCGCTCCGCCGGCACGCCGAGTTCCGCGGCGCGCGCGACTTCCGGCTGGCCGAACTCGCGCCGGAACCAGCTCACCATCCAGAAGCCGCGGTAGATCTGGATCTCGGTATTGAACGCCCCGGGCAGCGCCGCCGGGTACGCCGGCAGCATCCGCTGCACCTCCACGTAGCGCGGCTGGGTGGTGTTGATGGTGGCGGTGGTACCGAAGGAAAGCTGCGCCACGTCCGGTGCAACGGCGCCGCAGCCGAGCACTTCGCAGGCCTTGTCGGCCGCTGCCGCCACCACCGGCAGTCCCTGCGGCAGGCCCAGCTCTGCCGCCGCAGCCGCTGTCAGTGCGCCCATCCGCTCGCCGGGTGCGTGCAGCACCGGCAACTGCTCCGGGCGCAGCGACAGCGCGCGCCACTTGAAGTCGCCGTGGGCGGCCCAGCGCTGGCGCTTGTAGTCGAACGGCAGGTAGCCGACCTGGGCCGCCGCGCTGTCGACCCATTCGCCGGTGAGGCGATGCGTCAGGTACGCCGACAGCAGCCCGTAACGTTCGCAGCTGCGCCACAGCCCGGGCTCGTGCTCGGCGACCCAGTTGGCCTGCGCCCGCAGCTGGAAATGCCGCACCAGGCCGCCGGCACCGGCGGCCGCCAGGGCCAGGCGCAAATAAGGACTGAGCGGCGGCAGCCGCCCGGCGCGGCGCTGGTCGAGCCACAGGATCGCGGGCCGCAGCGGACGGCCGGCCGCGTCGGCGAACACCGCGCTGCCGCGTATCGTGGTCAGTGCCACGCCTGCAACCGCGCCCGGCGTTACCGCGGCGCTGCGCCACAGCTGCCGGCAGGCTGCGCCCATCGCCTGCCAGTACACCTGCGGATCCTGCTCGGCCCAGCCCGGCTGCGGCGACGCGTAGGCCGGCTCCAGCGGTACCTGCGCCTTGGCCAGCAGGTGGCCGCGAGGATCGAACACGATGGCGCGCACGCTCTGCGTGCCGACATCGATCGCCAGCAAGGCTTCCCCGCTCATGCGTCCCGCTCCGGGTGCGGCGCGTGCTGCGCCCGCCACAGCACCAAGTAGCGCGCCCGCTCCTGCTGCCACCGGGGCTGGTCCCAGGCCATCTCCTCGCGGCAGATCATGCCGACGCGCTCGAGCAGCCCGGCGCCGCCATGGGCCAGCAGCAGGCCGATGCGCGTGCGGCGCAGCAGCAGGTCGTCGAGGTGCAGCACGGCTTCGCAGCGTGCCGACCAGCGCAGCTCGCCCCAGCAGTAAGGCGTACCGGCCACGGCCTCGCGCTCGCTGTCGCCGGCCTGCCGCAGCCACTGGCGGAAGGGCTCGCCGCGGTGCTGGAGCGCAGGCGCGGCAGCGGCATACTGCGGTGCCGGCGCCAGGCGCGGAAACTGCCGCGCAGCCTCGGCCAGCACCTGCCGCGCGGTCACGCGGAAGGTGGTGAGCTTGCCGCCGGTGGCGCCCACCCAGCCCGGCGCCGACCAGATCGCCGACTCGCGGGACTCGGCCGACGGATCGGCCTTGCCGCCGGCCACCACCGGGCGCACCCCGGCGAAGCTGGCCAGCGCATCGTCCAGGCCCAGGCCGAGGCGCGGGAACTGCCGCGCCAGTCCTTCCAGGAGATAGTCGGCCTCCGCCGCGCTCATGCGCACCGGCCCGCCGGCGTGATCCACGTCGGTAGTGCCGTAAAGCGCCACGCCCTGCCAGGGATAGACGAACACCGGCCGGCGGTCGCGCGGGTGCAGCCAGGACACCGCGCGGCGCACCGGCAGGCGCTCCAGGCTGAACAGCAGGTGGCTGCCGCGCAGGGGCCGCAGCGCCGGGCCGCCGGCCGGCGCACCCGGCAGCGAGGTGGCCTGCACACCGGCGGCGTCGATCACCAGATCCGCCTCGACCTCGCCGCCTGCGCCGTCGGCAAGGTCGCGCAGCGCGACGCCGCGCACGCCCCCGCCGGCGCTCAGCACCTGCTCGACGCGGACATAGTTCAGCGCGGCGGCGCCGGCCGCCTGCGCCTCCTGCAGCAGGCATAGCACCAGCCGCGCGTCGTCGGTCTGCGCGTCGTCGTACAGCACCGCGCCGCGCAGCCCTTCCGCCGCCAGGCCCGGCTCGAGGGCCAGGGCCTGCGCGGCCGATACCGCACGCGAATCCCAGCTGCGCCCCATCAGGTCGTAGATCGCCAGCGCCACCCGCATCGCCGCCAGCCCCGGACGCGCGCCGCGGTAGACCGGCATCAGGAAGCGCAGGCGCTGCACCAGGGCCGGCCGGCTGCGCAGCAGGCGGTTGCGCTCGCGCACCGATTCCAGCGTGAGCCGCCACTGCCCGCTCTTGAGATAGCGCAGGCCGCCGTGCACCAGCTTCGACGAGGCGCTCGAAGTGGCGCCGGCAAAATCGCCCTGCTCCACCAGCAGCACCGAGGCCCCGGTGCGCGCCGCCTCCGCCGCGATGCCCGCACCGGTGATGCCGCCGCCGATGACGACAAGATCGAACCGCCGCGGCAGTTGCGCCAGCCCGGCCCGCCGGCAGCCATTCCCGCTCACGCCGCCGCGCCGCGCGGCTTGGCCCGCCTCGCCAAGAGCTTTTTACGATTCCCCATTCCCGAATCCCGTTTCCCGATTCCCGATTCCCGTCTAAAGAAACAGCTTGCCTGGATTCATCATCCCCTCCGGGTCCAGCTCGCGCGCCACCGCGCGGATCAGGTCCATGCCCAGCGCACCTTTTTCCGCCGGCAGGTAGGCCGCATGGTCCAGGCCCACGCCGTGCTGGTGGCTGATGGTGCCGCCGTGCGCCACGATCGCCGCGGACACCGCGCGCTTGTAGCGCTGCCAGCGCTCCAGGTTTTCCTCGTGGCCGGGGGCGGCGCGGAACACGAAGGTCGAATAGATGCTGCAACCCTGCCGGTAGACGTGCGACAGGTGGGTGAACGCATGCACCCGCTCGCCCGCGGCCTCGAACGCGGCGCGCGCCGCGTCCTCGATCGCGCGCATTGCGGCCGTCGCCTGCGGCCAGTTCACCGCGGTTTCCACCGTGTCGACGCCGTAGCCGGCGCGCCACAGCGCGTTGCGCAGGTAAGGGCCGGCAAACCGCCGGGCTGCCCAGGCCTTGCCCATCGCGCGACCGGCGTGCACGCCGCGATGCTGGCGCGCCAGCATCAGCGCCTCGCGGCGCGCGCGCAGCACTTCGCGGTTGAGGCCGGTCACGCCGATCATCAGCAGGGCCGGCTGCGCGCCGGAGCCGCGCAGGCGCAGGTAACGGCGCAGCCAGGCGATGGCCTTTTCGTGCCCGGCCAGGGTCAGCTGGGTCTCGGTTTCCGCCGGGTTGGACAAGCGCAGCATCGACAGCCCCAGGTCCGCCTGCGCCATCGCCCGCACCGCCCGCACGCCGGTGTCCCAGGTCGGGAAGAACACCGCGTGGAAATCCTCGCGCTCGGGCAGCCGGCGCAGGCGCACGGTGGCCTCGGTCAGCAGTCCCAGCCGTCCCTCGGAGCCGAGCACGAACTCGCGCAGGTCCGGGCCGGCGCTGGACGCCGGGCTGCTGCCGACGCGCAGCTCGCCGCGCGGCGTAGCGAGGCGCCCGCCGGCGAACAGCTGCTCGATGCGGCCGTAACGCAGCGACTGCTGGCCGCTGGAACGCGCCGCCACCCAGCCGCCGACGGTGGAGTATTCGTAGGACTGCGGAAAATGGCCGAGCAGGCAGCCGTGCGGCAGGAGCTGGCGCTCGACCTGCTGCCCGGGTGTCCCCGCGCCGAAGCGCGCCAGCAGCGCCGTCCCGTCGAATTCGAGCAGCCGGTCCAGGCGCTCCAGGCTGATGTTGACCACCGGGCGGTCGTCCGCCGGAACCGCCAGGTGCCCGACCACGCTGGTGCCGCCGCCGTACGGGATCACCACCGCGCCCAGCTTCCGCGCCTGCTCCAGCGCCGCGACGGCATCCTCGTGGGAGCCGGGCAGCGCGACGCCGTCGGCCGGCGCGCCGACCCGGCCGAAGCGCAGCGCGATCCAGTCGGGATAGCTCTGCCCCCGCGCGTGGCGCAGGCGCAGCTCGGGGTCTGCCAGGAACGGTCCGCCGGCAGGCAGCCGCGACGGCGGCACCTGCGCCAGCACCTCGGCAAGGACGGCGTCGCGCGTTGGCGCCGCCGCGCCGACCGCCTGCCGCAGAAACGCCAGCGCCGGCTCGCCCAGTACGTCGGCATGGCCGTCCTCGCCCCATCCGTTCCATTGCCTCATGGATTGCTTGTCGACACCCGGCTCAGCGCGGAATCACCCGCGAATGCGCAGAGGTTACAGTAGCAACATGACGGCGGTAGCCCCTTCCGAGCGCAGCGCGGCGGCCCCGCCTTACCGCGGCCGCTTCGCGCCCACGCCCTCGGGCCCCTTGCACCTGGGCTCGCTGCTCACGGCGCTCGCCGGCTGGCTGCAGGCACGCACCGCCGGTGGCCGCTGGCTGCTGCGCCTGGACGACCTCGACGCCGCGCGCTCCCGTCCGCAGCACGCCGACGCAATCCTTCAGCAATTGGAGGCCCACGCGCTGCACTGGGACGAGGCGCCCCGCTACCAGTCGCAGCACCTGGCCGAATACGCCGACGCCTTCCAGCGCCTGCGCGCGGCGGGCCGCGTCTATGCCTGCACCTGCACGCGCGCGCAGCTCGCCCGCGACTCGATCGCCGCTGTCGACGGGGCGGTGTATGCCGGCACCTGCCGCGACGCCGCGCGGCCTGCCGCGCGCGCCGCCTGGCGCCTGCGCGCCGGCGACGGTACGCTCGCGCTGCACGACCGCTGGCGCGGAGAGCTGCGCCGTGACGTTGCCCGCGACATCGGCGACTTCGTGGTCTGGCGCGCCGACGGCACTCCGGGCTACCAGCTCGCCTGCGTGGTCGACGAGGACGCCCAGCGCATCACCGAAGTGGTGCGCGGTACCGACCTGATCGGCTCCAGCCTGCGCCAGCTGCTGCTGCAGCGCCTGCTCGGCCTGGCTTCGCCGGATTACCTGCACCTGCCGGTGCTGACCGGAGCGGACGGCCGCAAGCTCAGCAAGCAGAACCATGCCGCGCCGGTGTCTGCGGTTGCCGCCGGCGCGAATCTGCTGCAGTGCCTCGCGCTGATGAACCAGGCGCCGCCCGCCGCCTTGCGCGGCGGCACGCCGGCCGAGGTGCTCAAATGGGCCACCAGCCACTGGAACCCGCACGCCCTGCCGCAGGCCGCGCAGATCCCGGTTGCTGCACCCCCCGCAGAGCATGGTGCGGCGGCGGCGCATCTGGCATCCTAGCCCCCAAACAACGCGAACAAACGCCGGCATGCTGCATATGACCGGCCGCCCCGGGCTTGTCCATCGAAAGATCGAATGAACGACATCCGCGTTATCAAGAAATACCCGAACCGCCGGCTTTACGACACCAACGTCAGCCGCTACATCACGCTGGAGGAAGTGCGTCAGCTGGTGCTGAGCAGCGTGAAGTTCCGGGTGGAGGACAAGCGCACGCGCGAGGACATCACCCGCACCATCCTGCTGCAGGTGATCGCCGAGCAGGAAGAAGGCGGCAACCCGATCTTCAGCTCCGAGCTGCTCACCCACATCATCCGCTTCTACGGCGACCCGATGCAGAGCAGCATCAGCCGCTAC
Source organism: Nevskia sp. (assembly GCA_016779605.1). GTDB lineage: Bacteria > Pseudomonadota > Gammaproteobacteria > Nevskiales > Nevskiaceae > Nevskia. The sequence goes on from JADHNH010000107.1 coordinate 8,440, forward strand.
CTGGAACTGTCGATGCAGCTGTTCCTGGACCAGCACCACAATTTCGCCGAGCAGCTGCGCGGCCTGCTCGGCCAGGCGCAGCAGCCGGTGCAGCGGCTCAAGGACATCGCGGACCGCCAGGTGCCGATCTGGCGCTCGGTGCGGCGGGAATTCCTCAAGAGCCTGTCGCGCGCAAAGGTGATCAAGCCGCTGCTCGAGCGCGGCGAAAGCGACTCCAAGCCGGGATAAATCCGTCCCTCACGCCCCTGCGGCAACCCCGGGGTGCTCCAACCATTGCGGAAGCGTGGGCCCACTGTAAGTTTGCGGCGTAAGCTTCTGAATTAGTTATTGGTTTATAATCGCAGGTGCCTTGACAGAAGCACCTTCCGACTTTATACTGCACTGCAACAATTTCGGATCAGTTGGCAGCGTCCACAGATGAATAATGGGACGCTGCCGGAGTCTCCTCCAGAAAGGCCTTGCGCCTTTCTCGCACCTTGCCCCCTAGCACTTAGGGGGTTTTTTTTGCCCACCCATTCGGGTGAGGCGGGAATCTCGTTCGATTGTGCAGAACTGCCCGCGCCAGATCAAGCCCCGGCGCGGGTTTTTTGTGCAAATTTTTCAGTCCGGGCGCCAAAAAGTGGCGCCGCAGCATGCCCTCAGGCGATGTCCACGGCCTTCATCGACAGGCGAATGCGGCCCTGCTTGTCGATCTCCAGCACCTTGACCCGGACGCTCTGCCCTTCGCTGAGCTCGTCGGCGACGTTTTCCACGCGCTTTTCCGAGATCTGCGAAATGTGCACCAGCCCGTCCTTGCCCGGCAGGATGGTCACGAACGCGCCGAAGTCCATCAGCTTGGCCACGCGGCCCTCGTAAACTTCGCCCACCTGCACTTCGCGGGTCAGCGCCTCGATGCGCGCGATCGCCGCCTTGGCCGCATCGCCGTCGACCGCGGCGATCTTCACCGTGCCGTCGTCGTCGATGTCGATGGTGGTGCCGGTCTCCTCGGTGATCGAGCGGATGGTGACGCCGCCCTTGCCGATGACGTCGCGGATCTTGTCCGGGTGGATCTTGATGGTGGTGATGCGCGGCGCGAACTCGGACATCTCGGCGCGCGGCTTGTCGATGGTCTTGACCATCGCCTCGAGGATGTGCAGCCGGCCGGCCAGCGCCTGCTGCAGCGCGGCATCCATGATCTCGCCGGTGATGCCGGTGATCTTGATGTCCATCTGCAGGGCGGTGACGCCCTTGGTGGTGCCGGTCACCTTGAAGTCCATGTCGCCGAGGTGGTCCTCGTCGCCGAGGATGTCGGTGAGCACAGCCCAGCGCTCGCCTTCCTTGATCAGGCCCATCGCCACGCCGGCCACCGGTGCCTTGATCGGCACGCCGGCGTCCATCAGCGCCAGGCTGGCCGCGCAGGTGCTGGCCATCGAGCTGGAGCCGTTGGACTCGGTGACCTCGGCGACCACGCGCACGACGTAGGGAAATTCCTTGTCGAGGTCCGGCATTACCGCGGCGACGCCGCGCTTGGCCAGGCGGCCGTGGCCGATCTCGCGCCGCTTGGGCGCGTTCAGGCGGCCGGTTTCGCCGACGCAGTAGGGCGGGAAGTTGTAGTGCAGCATGAACGGCTCGCGCCACTCGCCGCCGACCGCGTCGATCAGCTGCGCGTCCTTGCCGGTGCCCAGGGTGGTCACGGCCAGCACCTGGGTCTCGCCGCGGGTGAACAGGGCCGAGCCGTGGGTGCGCGGCAGCACGCCGACGCCGATCGACAGCGGGCGCACCGTCTTCAGGTCGCGGCCGTCGATGCGCGGCTTGCCGTCGAGGATGCGGTGACGCACCACGCGCGACTCGAGGTCGCCGAAGGCGGTCTTGACCTTGCCTGCGTCGAACTTGGGCGTCTGCCCGCCGCACAGGCTTTCGACGATGCGCGCGCGCACCGCGTTGACGGCGTCGTGGCGCTGCCCCTTGTCGGCGACGCCGTAGGCGGCGACGACTTCGCCCTCATAGGCGTTGATGGCGGCGACCAGCTCCTTGGCCGACTCGGGCGGCTGCCACTGCCATCTCGGCTTGCCGGCCAGCGCCACCAGCTCGTTGATCGCGCCGATGGCGGCCTGCATCTGCGCATGGCCGAACAGCACCGCGCCGAGCATCACCGACTCGGGCAGCTGCCTGGCCTCGGACTCCACCATCAGCACCGCCTCGGCGGTGCCGGCCACCACCAGGTCCAGCTCGGAGGTTTCGAGCTGGGTGGCGCTGGGGTTCAGGATGTACTGGCCGTCGGCATAGCCGATGCGGGCGGCGCCGATCGGGCCGTCGAACGGCACGCCGGACAGGGCCACGGCGGCCGATGCGCCGATCAACGCGGGAATGTCGCCGCTGACCTGCGGATTGAGCGACAGCACCGTCGCCACGATCTGGATTTCGTTGTAGAAGCCTTCCGGGAACAGCGGGCGCAGCGGCCGGTCGATCAGCCGCGAGGTCAGCGTCTCCTGCTCGGTGGGGCGGCCTTCGCGCTTGAAGAAGCCGCCGGGAATGCGGCCGCCGGCGTAGGTGCGCTCCATGTAGTCGACCGTCAGCGGGAAGAAATCCTGTCCTTCCTTGGCCTCCTTCTTGGCGACGGCGGTGACCAGGACCACGGTCTGGTCCATCGACACGATGACTGCGGCGGTGGCCTGGCGCGCGACGGCGCCGGTCTCGATGGTGACGGCGTGGGCGCCGTACTGGAAGGTTTTCTTGATGGGCGTGACGGGATAAACCATGGCTGGCTCGGTCAATGGAAACGGGGAGAGGAAGAAGCCTGCGCCTAACGGCGCAGGCCGAGATCGCCGATCAGCTTCGAGTAACGGCTCTCGTCTTCCCGCTTCAGGTAATCGAGCAGCTTGCGGCGCTGGTTGACCATCTTCAGCAGGCCACGGCGCGAATGGTGATCCTTCTTGTTCGCCTCGAAGTGGCCGCCGAGGCTGTTGATGCGCTCGGACAGCAGGGCAACCTGCACTTCGGGGGAACCCGTATCGCCACTGGCGCGCTGGTATTTCTCGACGACCACGCGCTTTTGTTCGGAAGACAACGGCATTAATCAAACTCCAAAAATGTCTGTATTTCGGTTCGGTGAACGCAACATTTTAGCCCCAATCCACCTACCCCACAACCACTGAAACGGGGCGGCCGCGTCCCGCGCCGGGGGCGGCCGGGACTTCGGCCGCATCACTGGCTCAGCCAGCGCTTCGGCGCCAGGCGGCCGGCCGCGTCGAATTCGCCGATGCCGAGCAGGTCGCCGGCCTCGGCGAAGATCGCAAGCGCCGCCGCTGCGGCCGGCTGCGCGGGCTGCACGCCCTCCACCGCCTGCCCGTGGGCCAGCCGCTGCGCCTGGGCGGCGGTCACCGACACGCGCGGCCAGCCGCGCAGCGCCGCCGCCATCGGCAGCAGCAGCGCGTCGGCGCTGCCTTCGGCGGCGGCGGCCTGCAGCCGCTCCAGCGTCACCATCGAGCCGGCGTCGAACGGCGCCAGGCCAGTGCGGCGCAGGGCGACCAGGTGCGCGCATTGCCCGGCGGCGGCGGCCCAGTCCTCGGCCAGGGTGCGCACGTAGGTGCCCTTGGAGCACGCCACCTCGAACCCGAACTCGCCGCCGCCGAAGTCGGTCAGCTCCAGCCGGTGGATGCGCACGGCGCGCGCGGCGCGCTCCACTTCCAGCCCGGCGCGCGCCAGCTCGTACAGCGGCCGGCCTTCGCGCTTGAGCGCGGAGTACATGGGCGGCGTCTGCAGGATGTCGCCGGTGAAGGCCGCGCGGACCGCCTCCAGGCCGGCGCGGTCCAACGCCGCGGCGTCGGAGCGCGCCACCACCTCGCCCTCGGCGTCGCCGGTGGCAGTGCGCTCGCCCAGCCGCGCGCGCGCGACGTAGACCTTGTCGGCGTCCAGCAGCAGGCCGCTGAGCTTGGTCGCCTGTCCCAGGCAGATCGGCAGCAGGCCGGTCGCGAGCGGGTCGAGGCTGCCGGTGTGACCCGCCCTTTCGGCCTGGTACAGGCGCTTGACCGCCTGCAGCGCGGCGTTGGAGCTGATGCCGGCGGGCTTGTCGAGCAGCAGGATGCCGTTGAGCTGGCGCCGCCCGACCTTAGCCTTCATCGGCGGGTTCGCTGCCGTCCGGCTGGTGGGCGGCGCGGTCACGCGCGGCTGCCTGGCGGATCAGCGCGCCGATGCGGTCGCCCTCGCGCAGGCCGGTGTCGGCGGTGAAGCGCAGCAGCGGCACGTAACGCAGGCGCAGGCGGCGGCCCAGGCCGCGGCGCAGGCGCGCGGCGGCGCCGTTGAGCGCCTTCACCGCGGCCGCCAGCTCGGCGTCGGCGCCCAGGCTGCTGACGGCCACGTTGGCGTTGCGCAGGTCCGGCGCCACGTCGACCCGGGTGACGCTGACCTGCACCACCCGCGGATCGGTCAGCTCGTCGCGGATCAGCGACGCCAGCTCCTGCTGGAGCTGGGCGTTCAGGCGGAGGGTTCTGGAGAATTCCTTGGGCATCGGTGAACCTCGTGAGGTCGCGGGCGTGCGCACGCCGTTGAGGTCGCGCCTACGGCGCGGCGAAGCGTGAGGAGAGGCGCGCTTTCCCTCTCAGCCCGCGCAGCGGGCGACCTCGCCCCTCACAGCGAGCGGCCTCGACTGATGCGCGGCCTCAGGCTTCCGCCTTCACCGTGCGCCGCACCTCGACGCGCTCGTAGCACTCGATCTGGTCGCCCACCTTGACGTCGTTGTAGTTCTTCACGCCGATGCCGCACTCGGTGCCGGCCTCGACCTTGGACACGTCGTCCTTGTGGCGGCGCAGCGACTCCAGCTCGCCTTCGTAGATCACGGTGTTGTTGCGCAGCACGCGGATCGGCAGGCCGCGGCGCACCTCGCCTTCCACCACGAGGCAGCCGGCGATGGCGCCGAACTTGGAGGAGCGGAACACGTCGCGCACCTGCGCCACACCGACGATCTGCTCGCGGATCTCGGTGCCGAGCAGGCCGCTGATGGCGTCCTTAACGTCGTCGATCACCTCGTAGATGATGCTGTAGTAGCGCACGTCCACGCCGGTGTCCTGGATGCGGCGGCGCGCGACGCTGTCGGCGCGGACGTTGAAACCGATGATGATGGCGCGCGAGGCCAGCGCCAGCTCCACGTCCGACTCGCTGATGCCGCCGATGCCCGACGCCACCACGTTGACCTTGACCTCGGCGCTCGGTAGCTCGCGCAGCGCGCCGGTGAGCGCCTCGGCGCTGCCCTGCACGTCGGCCTTGATCATCAGGTTGAGCGACTTCTGCTCGCCGCTTTCGCCCATGCGCGCGAACACCTGGTCCATGCGCACGCCCTGCGCCTGGGCCAGCTTGGCCTCGCGCTGCTTGGTCTCGCGCAGCAGCGCCAGCTCGCGCGCCTTGCGCTCGTCGGCCACCACCACCACGTCGTCGCCCGCGTCCGGCACGCCGGACAGGCCCAGCACCGTCACCGGGATCGACGGGCCGACTTCCTTCACCGGCCGCCCGGCCTCGTCGAACATCGCGCGCACGCGGCCGAAATGCGGGCCGGTGAGGATGACGTCGCCCTGGTGCAGCATGCCGGCGCGCACCAGCACGGTGGCCACCGGGCCGCGGCCCTTCTCCAGCGAGGATTCGACGATGGTGCCGCGCGCCTGGCCGGTGACCGGCGCCTTCAGCTCCAGCACCTCGGCCTGCAGCAGGATGGCGTCGAGCAGCGCATCGACGCCCTCGCCGGTGAACGAGGAGACGCCGACGAACTGGGTGTCGCCGCCCCACTCCTCGGAAATGACCTGTTCCTGCGACAGCCCGGTGCGCACGCGGTCCAGGTCGGCCTCCGGCTTGTCGATCTTGGTGATCGCCACCACCATCGGCGCCTTGGCCGCGCGCGCGTGCTGGATCGCCTCGCGCGTCTGCGGCATCACGCCGTCGTCGGCGGCCACCACCAGCACCACGATATCGGTGATCTGCGCGCCGCGCGCGCGCATGCGGGTGAACGCGGCGTGGCCCGGCGTGTCCAGGAAGGTGATCACGCCCTTGGGCGTGTTCACGTGGTAGGCGCCGATGTGCTGGGTGATGCCGCCGGCTTCGCCGGCGGCGACGCGGGTCTTGCGGATGTAGTCCAGCAGCGAGGTCTTGCCGTGGTCGACGTGGCCCATGATGGTGACCACCGGCGGCCGCGGCAACGTCGGCAGCTGCTGCACCTGGCCGTGCGCCGCATGCTCCAGCGCCTCCTCGGCGTCGGTGGTCTTGACCAGCCGCGCCTTGTGGCCCAGCTCCTCGACCATGATCGCCGCGGTGTCCTGGTCGATCATCTGGTTGATAGTGGCGAGCACGCCGTTCTTCATCATCGCCTTGATCAGGTCGGTGGCCTTCACCGCCATGCGGTTGGCCAGCTCGCCGACGGTGATGCCCTCGGGCACCTCCACCTCGCGCACCACCGGCGCGGTGGGCTTTTCGAACACGTGGACGTTATCCACGCGGATCTGCCCGGTCGGCTTCTTCGACTTCTTCT
>JADHNH010000108.1 GCA_016779605.1 Nevskia sp.
GTGCTCACCGCCGAAGACCGCGAGGTGCTGGCGCATCCGCTGGTCGGCGGCGTGATCCTGTTCGCGCGCAATTACAGCGAGCCGGAACAGCTGCGCGGCCTGTGCGCCGAGCTGGCGGCGCTGAAGACGCCGCGGCTGCTGCTGGCGGTGGACCACGAGGGCGGCCGTGTGCAGCGCTTCCGCGTCGGCTTCACCCGCATCCCGGCGATGGGCTCGCTGGGCCGGCTGCACCGGGAATCGCCGCAGCGTGCGCTGGATGAAGCCCGCGCGCTGGGCGCGACCGTCGGCCGCGAGCTGGGCGGATACGGCATCGACCTGTGCTTCGCGCCGGTGCTGGACCGCGACACCGGCGCCAGCCAGATCATCGGCGACCGCGCCTTCGCCGGCGACCCTGCCGTCATCGTGCCGCTGGCGCGCGCCTTCCGCGCCGGCCTCAACGCCGCCGGCATGGCCGCCACCGGCAAGCACTTTCCCGGCCACGGCGCGGTGGCGGCCGACTCGCATACCGAGCTGCCGGTGGACCGCCGGCCGCTGGCGGAGATCGAAGCGCAGGACCTGCCGCCGTTCCAGGCCCTGGTCGGCGACGGCATCGAATCGCTGATGATGGCGCACGTGCGGTATGCGGCGGTCGACGCGCTGCCGGCTTCGCTGTCGCGCAAGTGGATCCGCGGGGTGCTGCGCAACCGGCTGCAATACAACGGCGCGATTTTCTGCGACGATCTCAACATGGCCGGCGCCCGCGCCGCCGGCAGCGTGGAGGACTGCGCGCGCCTGGCGCTGGACGCCGGCTGCGACATGCTGCCGGTGTGCAACGACCGCGCCGCCGTCCTCAAGCTGCTGGCGGCGCTGCCGGTGAAGACGCGCCGGCTGTCCAACGCCCGCCTGCAGCGGCTGTTCCGCCGCGAGGGAGCCGCATGATCCGTTACCAGGAAGCACAGACCGTACTGCGCGAGGCCGACTGCGTGGTCGACGCCGCGGCCGTCAGCGCCGCCTACGACCGGCTGGCCGCGCAGATCACCGCCGAGCTGGCGCATCGCAACCCGCTGGTGCTGGCGGTGATGATCGGCGGACTGGTGCCGACCGCGGAGATCCTGCGGCGGCTGGATTTCGCCTTCGAGCTGGACTACCTGCATGCCACCCGCTACCGCGGCGCCACCACCGGCGGCGGGCTGATCTGGAAACGCCAGCCGCAGGCCGCGCTGGAAGGGCGCCACGTGCTGGTGATCGACGACATCCTCGACGAGGGCCACACGCTGCTGGCGGTGCGCAACGCGCTGCAGGAGTTCCGCCCGGCGAGCCTGAACGTGGCGGTGCTGGCGGAAAAGCTGCACGACCGCCGCGCACCCGGCGCCCATGCCGAGTTCGTCGGCGTGACCGTGCCGGACCGCTACGTGTTCGGCTGCGGCATGGACTACAAGGAATACTGGCGCCAGCTTCCGGCGATCTACGCCGTGATCCCGTAATCGGGCCGCGGGCCTTGAGCAGGGTGCAGCGCCGGGTCGCCGTCGCCGCGGCGTTCGTGCTGCTGGAGTTGCTGGCGCTGCAGGGCCTGTCGTCGGTGGACCACCGCGTGCAGGACTGGATCGTCCGCGGCCACGCGCGGTCGCGCACGCCGGACGCGGGCATCGTGCTGGTCAACATCGACGAGCGCAGCCTGAGCGCGATGAACGCCGATTTCGGCGCCTACCCCTGGCCGCGCTCGGTGTACGCCGAATTCATCGAGAAGCTCGCCCCGCAGCAGCCGGCGGCGGTCGTGTTCGACCAGATGTTCGCCGATCCATTGCGCGAGCACGCCGACGAGGACGCCTACTTCACCCAGGCGTTCGCAGCCGCCCCGAACGCCTACGCCGCCATGGTCTGGCTGGAGGGTGTGCCGGACGCGCAGGGTCTGCCGCTGCAGGAATACGGGCCGTCGCTGGGCCTGGAGCGCACGCCGGCGGCGGACCCGGCGGCACGGCTGCCGCTGCTGCTGCCGTTCGAGCGCATCGCCCGCACCGGGCGCATCGGCCTGATCAACCGGCTGGCCGACGAGGACGGCGTGGACCGCCGCTACCGGGTGCGCCTGGAGCACGCCGGCTGGCGCGTGCCCTCGCTGCCGGCGCGGGTGGCGCAGGGCCTGGGCTGGCCGCTGCCGGGGGCGGCGGACGTGGAGATCAACTGGCGCGGCGCCGCCGGCGCGCGGCCGCAGGTGTCTTTTTCCGACGTGTTCCTGGACCTGGAGCGCCAGCAGCCGCAGCGGCCGCCCGCCGAGTTCCGCGGCAAGGTGCTGGTCGTCGGCGTCACCGCCACCGCGCTCAACGACCTGCACGCCACGCCGCTGTCGCCGGCGCAGCCCGGGCCGGAGATCCTGGCGGCGGCGCTGGAGACGCTCAAGCACGGCGACGGCCTGCGGCGCCTGCCGCCGTGGGCGGCGCTGCTGTTCGGGCTGTTGCCGCTGGCCTTGCTCGGGCTGGCTTACCTGCGCGGGGCCGGCCTGCTGCCGCTGGGGCTGGGCCTGCTGGTGTTCAGCCCGGCGGCGCTGGCCGCCGCCTGGGCGGCGCCGCAATGGCGCTGGCTGCTGCCGGTGACGCCGCCGCTGGCCACGCTGTGGGCCGCCTACCTGGCGCTGGCGGTGTCCGAATACCTGCGTGAGCGCCGCCAGCGCGCGCACGCGGTGCAGGTGTTCAGCCGCTTCGTGCATCCGCAGGTGGTCAAGGAGCTGGTCGACTCCCAGCGCGACCTGCTCGAGCGGCCCGCGCAGAGCCGCGAAATCACCCTGCTGTTCTCGGACATCCGCGGCTTCACCACCTATTCGGAGACGCGGCCGCCGGAGCAGGTGGTGCGGATGCTCAACCGCTACTTCTCGCGGCAGGTGGCGGTGGTGTTCAAGCACGGCGGCACCGTCGACAAGTTCATCGGCGACGCCATCATGGCCTTCTGGGGCGCGCCGCTGCCGGATCCGCGGCACGCCGAGCATGCGGTGCGTGCCGCCCTGGAGATGCAGGAAGTGGTGCTGGAGTTCGCCCGCGAGCTGGCCGCCGAAGGCGTGGCGTTCGACATCGGCATCGGCCTGCATACCGGCACGGCGGTGGTCGGCTTCATCGGCGCGCAGAACAAGACCGACTACACGGCGATCGGCGACACCGTGAACCTGGCCAGCCGCATCGAGGGGCTGACCAAGGGCGTGGCGCGCATCCTGGTCTCGCAGCAGACGCGCGACGCGGTGGGCGGCGCCATCGCGTTCGCGGACCGCGGCGAGTTCAAGGCCAAGGGCCGCGAGCAGCCGGTGCGGCTGTTCGAGCCCGTGGCGCCGGGGCCGCCCGCGGCCGCTGCTGCGGCGGCCGAAAATGCGGCACACTGGACGCCGCCCGGCGAAAGTGCCGGCGCGATGGGCGGGGGTCTGCCCGAGGGAGGACAAGCATGATTCGGAAAGCCTTGGGCAGGGCGCTGTGGGGCGCGCTGTGCGTGCCGCTGGCGGCGGCGGCGGACGCCGCCTACATCAGCCAGCCCACCGAGCTGCGCGATGCGCCGGCCGCCGACGGCCACGTGCTGCAGTCGCTGGCCGCCGCCGCGGCGGTGGACATCCGCCGCCGCCAAGGCGGCTGGTACCAGGTGCAGGTGAACCAGCAGACCGGCTGGGTGCGCATGTCGTCGCTGCGCCTGCGCGCACCGGGCGAGCGCGCCGGCCTGCTCGACGGCGGCCGCGCGCTGGCCACGCAGACGGTGGCGACCACCGGCGTGCGCGGCCTGAGCGGCGAAGACCTGCAGAAGGCCAACCCCGACCTGGTGGCGGTCGCGGCGCTGGACGCCGGCGGCGTGAGCGCCGCCGACGCGCGCGATTTTGCCGCCCAGGGCGGCCTGCAGGCGAGGGGGCCCGGCACGCCGCCGCCGGCGCCGCCGGAAGCCGGCCAGGAGCAGGGCCAGTGAGCCGGGCGGTTGCTGTCGCCGCAATGCTGGCGGCGGCGCTGGCCGCGGCGGCGGCGCAGGCCTTCACCCTGGACCTGAACAAGGCCATCGGCGAGCTCAAGGAGATCAAGACGGTGGTCTCCGGGCCCGACGAGCGGGAGGAGCACGAGCTCGGCCGGGTGGCGGCCGCCACCTTGCTGGGCGCGGCCAGGCCGGTCGCCGCCCAGGACGTGGAGACTTACGTCAGCCGGGTCGGACTGTGGGTGGCCCTGCAGAGCGAGCGGCCGGAGCTGCCCTGGCGCTTCGCCGTGCTCGACACCGCCTCCATCAACGCCTTCGCCACCCCTGGCGGCTACGTGTTCGTCACCCGCGGCCTGCTCGGCAAGATGCACAGCGAAGCGGAGCTGGCCGGCGTGCTCGGCCACGAGATCGCCCACGTCGTGCTCAAGCACCACCTGCATGCGCTGCGGCGCGAGGCCGGCACCCAGCTGCTGGCCGACTTCACCGGCGACGCGCTGGCGCAGCAGTCCGGCAAGGCCAGCATTCCGCCGCAGGTGCTCAGCGCGGTGGCCGGGCAGGTCAAGACGCTGTATTCCCGCGGCCTGGACAAGGCCGACGAATACGCCGCCGACCGCCTGGGCGTGATGCTCGCCGCGCGCGCAGGCTATGATCCCTATGGCCTGCCGGCGGTGCTGGAAACGCTGGACAGCATGGATGCCAACGACGGTGCGCTGACCTTGCTCTACCAGACCCATCCGCGGCCGGCCGACCGTCTTGCGCAGATCGACCAGATGCGCGATCAGCTGGACGGTTTCGGCGTCCAGCCGGTGCTGCAGGACCGCTTCGCCCGCGGCGTGGCGGGCGCCTTCGGCGGCAAATGACGGCGCCGCGGCGGATGCGCGGCGCCGCCTGCGCCCGGCGCTGAACAGCGGAGGCGTTGCGCCGCCGCCCAACAACTCTGGAGAATGCATGGCTTCGGTTGCGGTCATCGGCGGCACCGGCATGAATCAGTGGCCGGGCCTGGTGGTACACAAGCAGGTTCGCATGGACACCCCGTACGGCGCGCCCTCGGCGCCACTGCTGCAGGGCAAGGTATACGGCATCGAAGCGGTGTTCCTGGCGCGGCACGGCGAGGGCCACAGGATCCCGCCGCACGCCATCAACTACCGCGCCAATGTCTGGGCGCTCAAGCAGGCCGGCGTGCGCACCGTGGTCGCCATCGCTGCGGTTGGCGCGATCGCGCCGTGGCTGCCGCCCGGCGCGGTGGCGGTGCCGGAAGACCTGATCGACTACACCTGGAACCGCCAGCACACCTATTCGGACGGTGCCGACGCGGAGCTGCAGCACGTGGCTTTCACCGAACCCTACAGCGAGCGGGTGCGGCGCGAGCTGATCCATGCCGCGCTGGCGGCGCGCATCGACGTGGCCGAAAGCGGCGTGATGGCGGTGACGCAGGGGCCGCGGCTGGAGTCGGCGGCCGAGATTCGCCGGCTCAAGCGCGACGGCTGCGACATGGTCGGCATGACCGGCATGCCCGAAGCGGGCCTGGCGCGCGAGCTCGGGCTGGATTACGGCTGCCTGGCGGTGAGCGTCAACTGGGCGGCCGGCATCGGCCGCGGCGACATCCATGCGGAGATCCACGAGTCGATCGATACCGGCATGGAACGCGTGCGCGCGATCCTGCAGCACGCACTGCCGGCTCTGCGCGCCGGCGACGAAGAGATGAGCTAGGGCATTTTCGACTCAGATGTCTACATTTCTTACCGTCATTCTTCGCTGCGCTCAGAATGACGGTGCAAAGATTGTGTGCGCTTGAACGAAAAGCGCTCTAGCCGCGGAAGCGACCATGACCAGCGGCGAAAGCCAGCCCCGGCCGGGCACCCCGCGGCGGCGCGGCTGTGGCTGGCGCTGCTTGCCTGCGGGCTTGCACCGGTTGCAGGCGCGGACCAGGCCCCCGCGGGCATAGACCTGACGGTGCAGCATCTGGCCGGCGCGGTGGCGCGCGACCGGCTCGGCGCGGTGGCGCCGCTCGCCCCGGGCGACGCGGTGGCCGAGCGCGACATCCTCAAGGTAACCGACGGTGCCCGGCTGACGCTCGACGACGGCGGCCTGGGCCAGTTCGAGCTCGGCGCCGACTCGGAGCTGGGCATCGAAAAGCTGCCGGCTGCGCCCGGCGCGGCGGACCCGAACACTATCCTGGACCTGCGGCGCGGCTTCCTGCGCATCGTCTGGAACCCGCCGGCCGCCGGCGGCAAGCCGACGCTGTACGTGTACTTCGGCCATCAGCATGCCGCGCTCGGAGCGGGCGAATTCTTCTTCGACAGCCGCAACGCCGCCGCGCGCGCCTGCGTCGCCGCCGGCCAGATGCAGGTGGTGACCGCAACCGCCGTGGCGGCGCAGGCGCTGGGCGCGCCGGCCTGCTACCGCTTCATCGACGGCCTGCCGCCCGAGCAGTCGCCGCGCGACGCCGACAGCTGGCCGGAGATCCGCGCCAACCTCAGCATGGACGCGCCCAGCTCGCCCGAGGCCCTGCTGGCGCAGAACGACGCCGAGGCCGCGGCGGCCGCGGCGCAGCCGCCGGCCCCGGCGCCCAGGCCCGCGGCCCCGGCTCCAGCGCGGGCGCCTGCCGCGCCGGCCAAGCCGGCGGTGCGCGCGGAGCATGGCGCGCTGCCGCCCGCCGCGGCCGGCACGGTTGCGCCGGAAACCTGGGTGGTGAGCGTGGGCGCGTTCGCCGACGCCGGGCAGGCGCGCAAGCTGGAAGGGCAGCTGCGCGCCGGCGGATTTCCGGCGGCGCTGGAGCCGGTGCAGGTGCGCGGGCAGACGCTGTGGCGCGTGCAGCTGCGCGGCTACCGCAGCGCCGACGCCGGCAAGGCGGCGGCGGTGGCGCTGGGCAAGCGCTTCCCGCTGAAGAACCTGTGGGTGACGCAGCTGCGGCCGCCGCCTGCCGGTTCCGCGTCGCCGCCGCTGGTGCCGGCGCCGCCGGCCGGGCACTGAGGAGGGCCGCGCGGCGCGGCGCGCGTTGTGGCGCGGGTCGCGTTCCCGTAAAATCGTTTAAACCTGCCGCCCGCCTCCCGCATGCCCGACGTTGCGCAGACCCGCTTTATTTTCGTCACCGGCGGCGTGGTGTCCTCGCTGGGTAAAGGCATCGCCGCGGCGAGCCTCGGCGCGATCCTCGAATCGCGCGGCCTGAAAGTCCACATGATCAAGCTGGACCCGTACATCAACGTCGATGCCGGGACCATGAGCCCGTTCCAGCACGGCGAGGTGTTCGTCACCGAGGACGGCGCCGAGACCGACCTCGACCTGGGCCATTACGAGCGCTTCCTGCGCGGCAAGACCACCCGCCACAGCAACGTCACCACCGGCCAGATCTACCGCAACGTGCTGGAGAAGGAGCGCCGCGGCGACTACCTCGGGCGCACGGTGCAGGTGATCCCGCACATCACCGACGAGATCCAGCAGCGCATCCGCGAGGGCGCGCGCGGCTCGGACATCTGCATGGTGGAGATCGGCGGCACTGTCGGCGACATCGAGTCGCTGCCGTTCCTCGAGGCGATCCGCCAGATGGGCGTGGAGCTCGGCCGCAAGCAGACGATGTACATGCACCTGACCCTGCTGCCGTTCGTGCGCTCCTCCGGCGAGCTGAAGACCAAGCCGACCCAGCACTCGGTCAAGGAGCTGCGCTCCATCGGCATCCAGCCGGACGTGCTGCTGTGCCGCTCCGAGCGCCCGATCCCGGACGCCGAGAAGCGCAAGATCGCGCTGTTCACCAACGTGCCGTACCGCGCGGTGATCTCGGCGGTGGACCTCGACGACATCTACAAGATCCCCGGCTGGCTGCACCAGCAGGGGCTCGACGACCTGGTGGTGGAGCACTTCGGGCTGGACCTGCGCCAGGCGGACCTGGCGGCCTGGGAGCACGTGGTGCATGCGCGCGAGCGGCAGGACGCCGAGGTGCAGGTCGCCATGGTCGGCAAGTACGTGGACCTGGCGGACGCCTACAAGTCGCTCAACGAGGCGCTGTATCACGCCGGGCTGCACACCGGCACCCGCGTGAAGATCCGCTACGTCGAGTCCGAGTCGGTGGAGACCCAGGGGCCGCGCATCCTGCAAGGGGCAGACGCCATCCTGGTGCCCGGCGGCTTCGGCGAGCGCGGCATCGAGGGCAAGATCGGCGCGGCGCGCTACGCCCGCGAAAACCGCATCCCGTACCTGGGCATCTGCCTGGGCATGCAGGTGGCGGCTATCGAGTTCGCCCGCGACGTGGTGGGCCTGGCCGACGCGCACAGCACCGAGTTCGCGCCGAACACGCCGCACCCGGTAATCGCGCTGGTCACCGAGTGGCGCGACACCAGCGGGCGCGTCGAGCGCCGCAGCCACGGCTCGGACCTCGGCGGCACCATGCGCCTGGGCGTGCAGAAGTGCCGGCTGGTGGCCGGCTCGAAGTCGCGCGCGCTGTACAACGCCGAGACCATCAGCGAGCGCCACCGCCACCGCTACGAGTTCAACAACAACTACCGCGAGGCGCTGGCGGCCAAGGGCATGCTGCTGGCGGGCCTGTCGGAAGACGGCGAGCTGGTCGAGATGATCGAGCTGCCGGACCACCCGTGGTTCGTCGGCTGCCAGTTCCACCCGGAGTTCACCTCCACGCCGCGCGACGGGCACCCCCTGTTCGAGGGCTTCATCCGCGCCGCGCGCGAGCACCACCTCGCGCACCAGGCCAAAGCAGCGTGAGAGAAGCAGTTTCCAGTTGCCAGTTTCCAGTTTCCAGAAAAACAAAAGCCGCCGTGCTTTTTCTGGAAACTGGAAACTGTTCTCCCTGGAAACCGCTTTTATGATTCTTTGCGGCCGCGAAGTCGGCATCGACCAGCCGCTGTTCCTCATCGCCGGCCCCGACACGCTCGAGTCCGAGGAGCTGGCGCTGGAAGTGGCCTCGCACATCAAGCCGATCGCACAGCGCCTGGGCATCCTGTACATCTTCAAGGGCAGCTACGACAAGGCCAACCGCTCCTCGCACAAGTCCTACCGCGGGCCGGGCCTGGAAGCCGGCATGCGCATCCTGCAGGCGGTGCAGCGGCAGGTGGGGGTGCCGGTGCTGACCGACGTGCACGAGGACACGCCGCTGGCCGAGGTGGCCGCGGTGGCCGACGTGCTGCAGACGCCGGCGTTCCTGTGCCGGCAGACCAACTTCATGCAGGCCGTCGCCCGCCAGGGGCGGCCGGTGAATGTCAAGAAAGGCCAGTTCATGTCGCCCTGGGAGATGGGCAACGTGATCGAGAAGATGCGCGACGCGGTGCCGGGCGGTGCGCACCCGCCGTTCCTGCTGTGCGAGCGCGGCTTTTCCTTCGGCTACAACAACCTGGTCGCGGACATGCGCGGCCTGGCGGTGATGCGCGCCTTCGCCCCGGTGGTGTTCGACAGCACCCACACCGTGCAGCTGCCCGGCGGCATGGGCAACGCCTCCGGCGGCCAGCGCGAGTTCATCCCGGTGCTGGCGCGCGCGGCGGTGGGCGCGGGCGTTTCCGGGCTGTTCATGGAAACCCATCCGCGGCCCGATTCGGCGCTGTGCGACGGCCCCAATTCGCTGCCGCTGGCGCATATCGGCGAGCTGCTGGAAACGCTGGTGGAGCTGGACCGCGTGACCAAGCGCAGCGGCCTGCTGGAACGGCGGCTGCAGCGCTCCTGATCGTCCCCTTAACGGAATAACCAAGAAAAGCAGGCTTATGTCGAAGATCGTCGAAGTCACCGCGCTGGAAATCATCGATTCCCGGGGCAACCCCACGGTGGAGGCCGAAGTGCTGCTGGAGTCCGGCGCGCGCGGCCGCGCGGCGGTGCCCTCCGGCGCCTCCACCGGCACCCGCGAGGCGGTCGAGCTGCGCGACGGCAAGCCCAAGAAGGGGCCGCTGCGGTACCTCGGCAAGGGCGTGTCCAGGGCGGTGCTGAACGTGGAGACCGCCATCGCCGAGGCGGTGCGCGGCACCGACGCGCAGGACCAGGCCGGCCTGGACCGCACCATGATCGAGCTCGACGGCACCCCCAACAAGTCGCGCCTGGGCGCCAACGCCATCCTGGCGGTGTCGCTGGCCAACGCCCACGCCGCCGCGGCCGAGAACCGCCAGCCCCTGTTCCGCCACCTGGGCGGCATCCAGGCCGACACCCTGCCGGTGCCGATGATGAACGTCATCAACGGCGGCGCCCACGCCGACAACAACATCGACATCCAGGAGTTCATGATCCTGCCGGTGGGCGCGCCCAGCTTCGGCGAGGCGCTGCGGCAGGGCGCCGAAGTGTTCCACTCGCTCAAGAAAGTGCTGGGCGCGCGCAAGCTCAGCACCGCGGTGGGCGACGAGGGCGGCTTTGCGCCCAACCTGGCGTCCAACGAGGCGGCGCTGGAGTGCCTGCTGGAAGCCATCGAGGCGGCCGGCTACAAGGCGGGCCGGGACATCTACCTGGGCCTGGACGCCGCCTCCAGCGAGTTCTACAAGAACGGCAAGTACCACCTGGAAGGCGAGGGCCGCCAGTACAGCGCCGACGAATTCACCGACTACCTGGCCGACCTGTGCGCGCGCTACCCGATCATCTCGGTGGAGGACGGCTGCGCCGAGGACGACTGGGACGGCTGGGCTCTGCTGACGCGCAAGCTCGGCGGGCGCGTGCAGCTGGTCGGCGACGACATTTTCGTGACCAACACCAAGATCCTGGCCGAAGGCATCGTGCGCGGCATCGCCAACTCGATCCTGATCAAGCCCAACCAGATCGGCACCCTGAGCGAGACCCTGGAAGCGATCCGCATGGCCACCGACGCCGGCTATTCGGCGGTGGTGTCGCACCGCTCCGGCGAGACCGAGGACGCCACCATCGCCGACATCGCGGTGGGCACGGCCGCCACCCAGATCAAGACCGGCTCGCTGTGCCGCTCGGACCGCATGGCCAAGTACAACCAGCTCCTGCGCATCGAGCGCGCGCTGGGCGAGCGGGCGCGCTACCCGGGCGCGTCGGCGTACCCGATCGAGCTGCCGGTCGCCGCCGGGACGCCGCGCAGGAAATAATGCGCCGTCGCCTCGCCATCGCTGCGCTGTGCCTGGTACTCGGGGCCTTGCAGTACCGCCTGTGGGCGGCCGACGGCGGGGTGGTCGACACGCGGCGCCTGCAGCAGGCGGTGGGCCGGCAGGCGCAGGTCAACGGCGAGCTGCAGCAGCGCAACGCCGTGCTGGAAGCGGAGGTCACCGACCTGCGCAACGGCGGCGCGGCGATCGAAGCGCATGCCCGCAGCGAGCTGGGCATGATCCGCCGCGGCGAGGCGTTCTACCTGGTCGTCGGCTCGCCGGCGGCGCAGTGAAGGCGGCGCCGCGCAAGCCGCGTTACTGGGCCGTGCTGCCGTCGGCCGGCGGCGGCGCCAGGATGGGCATGGGCCGGCCCAAGCAATACCTGCCGCTGCGCGGGCGCGCGCTGCTGGAATGGAGCATCGCGCCGTTCCTCGACGCCGGCTGGATCGACGGCGTCGTGCTGGTGCTGGCCAAGGGCGACGCCGAGTTCGCCCGCCTGGCCATCGCGCGGCATCCCAAGATCATCACCGTCACCGGCGGCGCGGCGCGCGCCGACTCGGTGCTGGCCGGGCTGCAGGCGGTGGCCGAGCGCAGCGCCGCGCTGGAGTCGCCCGTGTTCGTCCTGGTGCACGACGCCGCGCGGCCCTGCCTGACGGTGGAGGACGTGGAAGAGCTCCGCGACGAGTCCAGCGACGAGCACGGCGGCCTGCTGGCGGTGCCCCTGACCGGTGTGCTCAAGGCGCAGGAGCGCGAGCGCAGCGCGCGCACGCTGGACACCGCCGACCTGTGGCGCGCGCAGACGCCGCAGATGTTCCGCCTGGACCTGCTGCGCGCCGCCCTGGAGCAGGCCCTGGCCAGCGGCCTGACGCCGGCCGACGAATCCACCGCCATGGAGCGCGCCGGCTACAAGCCCCTGCTGGTGCGCGGCCGCGAAAGCAACCTCAAGGTGACCTACCCGGAAGATCTGCCGCTGGCGGATTTCTGGCTGTCGCGGCAGGAGTATGCGCGGTAAGGGGAGAGCTGCGGGATTCTTTCAGGGATTCCAAAAGGGCGTAGATTTATTCTCTAGTTTTACCGATGAGAGTAAATAAATCTGTCCCCTTCGGACCCTTATTCCTTTCCTGTAGGTCGTTCAAGTCTTTTTAGCTCGACAATCGAAAAATGCAGGTATGGGGAGAATAAATAATCTTGTTGATCAGACAACTCAGGATTGGTAATTGAGATTGCTTCATATAAAAATGAAAAAGAAGCAAAAACTGCTATTCGGCATTCTAGGAACGATGCCGCTAATGGGTATCGTTGCGCTATTTTTGTTGGCGACTGTGTCGGCGCCAAATTCTTCACCTAGCAATGAGAGGTTCTTCTTCACAGCATTGTCTATTTTTCTATATGGCTGGGTTTCCACAATTATCGCAATAATATTTGTAATACGATCGAACCGGTTTCCTGCTCAAGAAAAAATAAAGTGGACATTACTTCTATTCATTTTTAATGCATTTCTAGTCCCCTTCTTTTGGTACTTTGAAATCTGGAAACCAGACCGGAAAAATGACGAATAGTAATATCGCAATATCGAAAATGTAATAAGGGGGACTACTCGGCAGCGAGCGGTTTGCCGAGCAGGTCAGCACGGCGCTGGGACAGCGGGCCAGCAAAGGGCGGGCAGGGCATCCACGCAAACAGGCGCAGACGGAGTCGGGGGATTTGCTTGTCGCGAGATGACGGCGGCGGTAATCGTGGTCTTCCCCCTGGTCATCCCCGCGGTAAGAGTGAGCGGGGGAACACTACCCTCGACGATGCTATTTCATCCGCTCATGCCCTTTTAACTGGCCCTTCGTTGAGGCTGTTTGGTAGCTGGTCTAAGGCTTGGGCCAAATTACGCCCACACTCTTCATCCTCTTGGTAATGTCCATCTCGGGATGGACTAGCACTACGTCCAGATATGTCGGGCTTCCGATGACAGCCGGCTTGAACCGCTCGAACGTAGCATTGATCTCGACGCGGACATCCTGCGGTATTCCAAAATCGTTGTAACAAGCTTCGAGGCACTCGAACATGGCTTTCCAGTGCACGTCCGTAAGACCCATGCCTCTATGTGCGGTGACCATGTCCCGGCCCCGGTACAGGACGTTGCCGCCCCACTGCGCGGACAGGTAGTCCACGAAGTTGATGTGCTCCTTCATGAAGGTGGGTTCAGACATGTGGCTCCAGATGTGCCCGATATACGGGTGTGCCATTGCTATTCGGAGCGCGGCCGCAGCAAATTTATAAATGGCGTCGTAGCCGCCGAGTCGCATATATAGAGAGGGCTGCGAATCCACGGCGGTCCCAGGGTCATTCATGGTCAAGTCTCCTTGATTGGTGAATCGGTTGGGCCGCCGTGCTTTCGCATGCCGAACACCGGCTCGCGAAACGGATCGGCTATCGCCCGCGGCCGGCCGGGGGAGGAGCCGGAGATGGCAAGGAAGGGGGATGGGTGGCGAAGGAGGTGCTATTTTGTTTAACGTGGCCCCTCAACCTCGGCCGCCTACGGAAAAATACCAAAAGGAGGAGATCAAGCCATGAAACAAGGCCTGCTGTTCATCGGCGATCTGTCAATCGACGACACGCTCGCCATTGGCCGGGCCGCCGACGCGGCTGGTTTCGATTCCCTCAACTTCGTCGAAGCCTACCGCAGTGCCTTCGTGCCGCTTGCCGCGCTTGCCGGAGTAACGCAGCGCGTGCAGCTCCGCACTTACATCGCCAACGCCTACGCGCACAATCCGTTCGCGATGGGCCTGCTGGCATTCGACCTCGACGAGCTTTCCCGTGGGCGCTTCGTGCTCGGGATCGGCACCGGCAACCGCCACCTGAATGAGTTGGCGCTGGGCATGGACCGTGCAGGCGTCTACGGCAAGATGCGCGAGTTCACCGAGATCGTTCGCGGCATCCTCGGCGCCGCGCAGGGGGAACTGGTCAGCTATGAAGGCGCGCATCACAAGGTCCGCTGGCGCCAGACCGCAAAGCCGTTTCGCCCGCGAATCCCGGTGCATGTGGCGGCGATCTTCCCGAAAATGATCGACGTCGCGGCGGGCGTCGCGGATGGCATTGCGCTCGGCGTACTGCTGTCGCCGGAGTATCTGCGCGAGGTCGTCAGGCCGCGCATCGCCCGCGCCGCGGAGGCGGCGGGCCGCGACCCGGCGGCGATTGCCCTGCCTATGGCGGCATTGGTGGCGGTCGACGAAAACCTGGACGATGCGCGCAACGCCGTGCGCGCCGCGATCGCGAGCTTCTTCCATCCGATGCCGCATCCGTATTACGAGTATCTGCTGCGCGAACAAGGCTATTCGAAGGTCGCCGACGCGGCGAAGCGCCTGGTGCCCGTCGGCAAGACGGCCGAGGTGCTGGAGATGATGGAAGACGGCTTGGTCGACCGGCTCGCATTGGCCGGCACGGCGGATCGAATCTCCCGCCGCCTGGCCGACTACGAGGGTCTGGCGGATGAGGTCATCTATCTCAACGTGGGGCGTTCAACGGGGTCCTCGGCGCTGGAGCGCTACCGGCCGCTGTTGTCGATAAGGCCTTGTATGTTCGGCGCAGCCATCCATGGCGAGACCGCGCGGTTACCGGAGCGCCCGGCCCGGCCATCCCTGGCCGGGCGTTCGGGACCAGAGGAGTGAC
>JADHNH010000109.1 GCA_016779605.1 Nevskia sp.
TCACAGGCGGGGGCATGGGCGCATTATCGCGCAGATGCGACGCTGCCTCAGATCTCCGCCGCCAGCCGGCTGCCTTGGTCGATGGCGCGCTTGGCGTCCAGCTCGGCGGCCACGTCGGCGCCGCCGATCAGGTGGGTGCGGATGCCGGCCGCCTGCAGCGGCGCCTGCAGCTCGCGCAGCGGCTCCTGGCCGGCGCAGACGACGATGTGGTCCACTTCCAGCAGCTGCGGCTTCACCCGCCCCTCGCCGAAGCTCAGGCGCAGGCCGGCCGGCTCGACGGCTTCGTAGTTGACGCCGCTGAAGGCCTGCACCCGCTTCATGTTGAGCATGGTGCGGTGGATCCAGCCGGTGCTCTTGCCCAGGCCGGCGCCCGGCTTGCTCGACTTGCGCTGCAGCAGGAACACCTCGCGCGCCGGCGGCTCCACCTGCGGCTGCACGCCGGCCACGCCGCCGCGCGCCTGCGCCGGGTCGGCCACGCCCCACTGGCGCAGCCATAGCGCCGTATCCAGGGTCGGCGAATGGCCGCCCTCGACCAGGAATTCGCTGACGTCGTAGCCGATGCCGCCGGCGCCGACCACCGCCACGCGCTTGCCGACCGGCGCGCCGCGCAGCAGCACGTCGACGTAGGTCAGCGCCTTGCCGCTGGCCAGCGCCGCGGCCAGTCCCGGGATCGCCGGTTCGCGCGGCGTCACCCCGGTAGCCAGGATCACCTCGTCGTAGCCGCCGGCGATCAGCCGCGCGGCGTCGGCGCGGCAGCCCAGGTGCAGCCGCACGCCGCTGGTTTCGACCAGGCGGCCGTAATAGCGCAGCGACTCGTGGAACTCTTCCTTGCCGGGAATGCGCTTGGCCATGTTGAACTGGCCGCCGATCTCCGCCGCGGCCTCGAACAGGTCCACGCGGTGGCCGCGCTGCGCCAGGACGGTGGCGCTGGCCAGGCCCGCCGGCCCGGCGCCCACCACCGCGATCTTTTTCGGCCGCGCGGCCGGACGGTAGTTCAGCAGGGTTTCGAAGCAGGCGCGCGGATTGACCAGGCAGGAGGCGATGCGCCCGGTGAAGATGTGATCCAGGCAGGCCTGGTTGCAGGCGATGCAGGTGTTGATCTCGGCGGCGGCGTTGCGCGCCGCCTTGTTGACGAACTCGGCGTCCGCCAGCAGCGGCCGCGCCATCGACACCATGTCGGCGCTGCCGTCGGCCAGCAGCTGCTCGGCCACTTCGGGGGTGTTGATGCGGTTGCTGGTGCACACCGGGATGCCGACTTCCGGCTTGAGCTTCCGGCTCAGCCAGGCGAAGGCCGCGCGCGGCACCGAGGTGGCGATGGTCGGCACGCGCGCCTCGTGCCAGCCGATGCCGGTGTTGAGGATGGTGGCACCGGCTTTCTCCACCGCCTTGGCCAGCAGCACCGTTTCGTCCCAGCTCTGCCCGTCCGGCACCAGGTCCAGCAGCGACATGCGGTAGACGATGATGAAATCCGGCCCCACCTTCTCGCGCACGCGCGAGACGATCTCCACCGGCAGGCGCATGCGGTTTTCCAGGCTGCCGCCCCAGCGGTCGCTGCGGTGGTTGGTGTGCCGCACCAGGAACTGGTTGATCAGGTAGCCTTCCGAGCCCATCACCTCGACGCCGTCGTAGCCGGCCTCGCGCGCCAGCGCGGCGCAGCGCACGAAGGCGGCGATCTGGCGCTCGATGCCCAGCGGCGAGAGCTCGCGCGCGGCGAACGCCGTGATCGGGCTCTGCGTGGCCGAGCACGACACCGAGCGCGGATGCGCGCCGTAGCGGCCGCAGTGCAGGATCTGCAGGACGATCTTGCCGCCCTCGGCGTGCACCGCGTCGGTGACGATGCGGTGCTTGCGCGCAGCCGAGCGGTGGGTGAGCTGCGAGCTGTTCGGCGCCAGCCAGCCCTCGGTGTTCGGCGCGTAGCCGCCGGTGATCATCAGGCCGGCGCCGCCGCGCGCACGCTCGGCGAAAAACGCCGCCAGCCGCGGCAGGTGCTCGTCGCCGTCTTCCAGGCCGGTGTGCATGGAGCCCATCAGCACGCGGTTTTTCAGCCGCGTGAAGCCGAGGTCGAGCGGCGCAAGCAGGTGCGGATAAGGCGAGGTCATGGCGAGGAAACCGGGCGGGTTGGAAGAATTGTTCTGGCTGCAGAGCACGCCGGCAGCATTTTATAAGCTTTTCGCGCCGCCCTGATCCGCGGCCAGGAAACGTCCGGCGCCTGCCGGCGGCACTCTTCGCCGCGCATCGAGCCTGCTGCCTGCCCGCTACAATCGCCGACCGGCAGCGCGCCGGAGCAAACCGGCCAGATCCTGGATGCACCGCACCATCGCACCGTCCGCAACGGCGAATCCTGCCCAGGAGCCGGCGCCTGCCCCGGAGGGAGAGGGGGCGACAAGCCGTCGCCGCGGCCATCGCCCGCTCCTGCCACCATCGCCTCTCCCTCCGGGAGAGGCCGCGCCGCAGGCGCGGGTGAGGGGCGGTGCATCGACGGAGTGCGCGCCTTGTCGAGCCGGCGGCCCCCCTCCCCGGCCCTCTCCCGGAGGGAGAGGGGGCTACACGCTGCCGCCACGGCCATCACCCGCCTCTGTCACCATCGCCTCTTCCTTCGGGAGAGGCCGCGCCGCAGGCGCGGATGAGGGAAGAGGCCACTGCATTCCGGGGCAACGAGCCGGCACGCGGCGGAAGCGGCGATCTCCCCTGTGCGCATAGAGCCGCGCCGCGTCGCCGTGGTCGCCGCGGGCATGTGCGCGTTCTTCGACCTGTACATCACCCAGTCGCTGCTGCCGCGGCTGCAGCTGGAGTTCGATGTCGGCGTCGCCGCGGTCAGCCTGACCGTGTTCGTCGCCACCCTGGCGGTGGCCTGCGCGGCGCCGCTGGCCGGCGGCCTGGCGGACCGCTTCGGCCGCCGCCGCGTCCTGCTGAGCTCCATCGCCCTGCTTACCGTCGCCACCTTCGGCGGCGCCACCGCCCACGGGCTGCCGCAGCTGCTGGCATGGCGCGCCGCCCAGGGACTGGCGGTTCCAGGGGTGTTCACCAGCATGGCCGCCTACATCGCCGAGGAATGGCCGGCGGCGGAGGCCGCCACCGTCGCCGGGCTGTACGTCGCCGGCACCGTGCTGGGCGGCTTCTGCGGACGCTTCATCTCCGGCATCGTCACCGCCTGGTTCGGCTGGCGCTGGGCCTTCCTCACCTTGGGCCTGCTCAACCTGGCC
This sequence comes from Nevskia sp., assembly GCA_016779605.1. Taxonomy (GTDB): domain Bacteria; phylum Pseudomonadota; class Gammaproteobacteria; order Nevskiales; family Nevskiaceae; genus Nevskia. The sequence goes on from JADHNH010000109.1 coordinate 3,204, forward strand.
TGCCTGCCGCTGGTGGCCTGGCTGCTGCCGCCGTCGCGCCGCTTCGTGCCGGTGGACTCGCTGCTCGCCTCCCTGTCCGGCGTGCGCAGGCACCTGCGCAACCGCCCCCTGCTGGCCACCTACGGCATCGGCTTCGCCCTGCTGTTTTCGCAGGTCGGCTGCTTTACCTACGTCAATTTCTACCTGAGCGCGCCGCCGTTCGGCCTGTCGCTGCACGCCTTGTCGTTCGTGTTCTGCGTGTTCCTGGTCGGCATCGTGGTGACGCCGGTCAGCGGCGCCTGGTCCATGCGCTGGGGCGCGCGCAAGGTCGGCATGGCGGCCATGGCGATGAGCGCCGCCGGCCTGCTGCTGACCCTGCGTCCGCTGCTGCCGCAGATCATCGTCGGCCTGACCTTGAGTTCCAGCGGCGTGTTCATCGTGCAGTCGCTGGCCACCGCCAAGGTGCCGCGGCTGGCGCACGGCGCACGCTCGGCGGCGGTGGGTCTCTACGTGTCCTGCTATTACTTCGGCGGCAGCGGCGGCGCCAGCTTGCCCTCGGCGATCTGGTCGCAGGCCGGCTGGCTCGGCTGCGTCGCCCTGCTGGTGACGGTGCAGCTGATCGGGATTGCGCTGATCAGCTTCGCCTGGCGTGCGCCCGGCGTGGTGGCGCTGCTGGAAACACCCATGCGCACCGACGTGTAGCCGGCGCCGTGCGCCGGCTGCGGCCGGCTAGTCAGCGTGCGGGGGGCGCAGGAGGCGCGGGTGCTGCCGGCGGCGGCGGAGTGGACGGCGGCGCCGGCACCGACTGCACCGGGAATCCCGGCACCTGGTTGCCGTGCGCATACATGCACTGCTCGTAGGCGACGTTGTAGCGCCACTGCAGGTAGCTAGCCGACTGGTAGCCGGAACTGCTGCCCGCCGCGGTGCCGGCCAGCAAGCCGACGCCTGCGCCCACGCCGGCACCCTGGGCGGACTGCCCGATCAAGGCGCCGGACGCCGCACCGATGGCGGTACCGGCCACCGCGCCCGCGACCGTCTGGCCGTTCGCGGCCTGGCCCGGCGACTGGCCCACCTGCGTCTGCGCGAACTGCCGGCACATCTGGTCCTCGCCGACGAACACCTCGAACGGCTTGTAGGGCGACGGCATGACCGTCACCGTCGGCGCGGTCGGCGCCTCCACGCAGGCGGCGAGCAGGCAGCCGGCCGGCAGCAGCAACAGCAATCTGGAGCGGTTCATGGTCTTGTCGTTCCCTGTTCGATTCGATTCGGCTCAGCCGGAAGACAGCGTGACGGTCACCCCGCGCTCGGGCCGGGCGACGGCACCGGGTGCGGCGGCCTGCGCGGCGCGGCCGATGGACGTGACGCGCGCGGCATCGACACCGTTGTCGACGAGGTATTGCCGCACCGCGTCGGCCCGCCGCTGCGCCAGCGCCACGGCGCCCGGATCGCCGCTGCCGCCCGCATAGCCTTCGACCAGGATGCGGCTGCCGGCGAACCGCTGCGCCTCGTCCAGCAGGCCGCGCAGGATCGGGTCGGCCTGCGGCTGCAGCCGCGCCTCGTTCGCCGCGAACAGTACATCGCCGAGCGCATAGGTGATCGGGCTCGACGGACCGGCCGCGGCCGGGGGCGCCGCCGGCACCGGCACCGTGCGCCAGCCGCCCGGGCAGGTCGAAACGTAGGGATAGTAGGCGCCGGACTGGTCGCAGTAGTACCAGGATTGCGCCGCCGGCGTAACCGTGGACGGCTGCTGCACGACGACGGGCGGATCGGGGTAATAGTAGGCCGGCGGCGGATAGTAATAAGGCCCCGGGTAGTAGTACCCCGGCCCGATACCGATGCCGACGCCGACATGCACGCGATCCGCCAAAGCGCCGAGCGAGACGGCGCCGAGCAGGCCGCCCGCCAGCACAAGCCATCGCATTCTCATCCTGCCATTCCTCGTTTCAGGCGCTCAGCGCCTGTGTCCGCGGTGACCGCCCCAGCCGCCGCCCCAGCGGCCGCCGTAGCCGCCCCAGAACGAAAACGACGGGTAGATCAGCGGCGCCGGATAATAGCCGTAGCCGTACGCGGGGTAATAAGGGCCGTAGTAGCCGTCGTAGTAATAGGTGGGCGCCGCGCCCGAATAATAGGGCCCCGGCGCGGAATAGGGCACCGCAACGCACCCGGCGGCCGCAGCGCCGGCGGCCGCGACGGCAAGCAATCTCAGGAGCTTCATGCTCTCACCTCGCTGGACGCTTCGACTGCCGAAGCGCCATATACACACCATCAGGCGCACCATCACGCGCAGCCTGCACTATTGCGCGATCAGATGAACGCCGGCTGAATGCCGGCGCGGCATCCCGCGACTCGTTCGGCACCGTTACCGATGTTTACATTAGCGCCGATTGCGTACGAGCGTCGGGCAGACGCAATCGATTCTCGTTACGGCAGGCTTCGGCAGGATTTGCTACGGTTTGCGGATTGGTGTGCGCCGGGCGAACGGCTTGCCCCGCACCGGTTGCAGCGCCGAAGAAAAATCCCGCCGAATCTTTCAGTGACGTCATCGGAGACCGCTTCATGTCCAACAACAACTCATCCACGATCGCCAACCGCCGCCGCTTCCTTTCGCAGCTCGCGCTGGGCGCCGCCGCGCTGCCGCTGCTGCGCTGGGCGCCGGCACAGGCCGCCGACCTGCCGCACCTGAGCGTGGACGATCCCAGCGCCAAGGCCCTGGGCTATACCGAGTCCGCCGCCAAGCTGGATCCGAAGACGGAAGCCAGCTACAAGCCGGGCAGCCGCTGCGGCAGCTGCGCGCTGTTCCAGGGTAAGGACGCGCAGGGCGACTACGCCGGTTGCGCCGCATTCCCGGGCAAGGCGGTGAACAAGAACGGCTGGTGCCGCGCCTACTCCAAGGCCGGCTGAGCCGGCAGGCTGCAAAACCGACTGCGCGCCCCGGCGGCTTGCCGCCGGGGCGCTTTTTTTGCCTGAGCCGTGTGTGCCCGGCTCCTCCGGGCGTCGGCCATCACCGGCCGCATCCACCGGCGGCGGTCAGTGTTCCGGCGGGTGCCACCAGGGCTTGAGCGCTTCCTGCGGCGCCTGGTACTCGAGGTTCAGGGCCTCGGCCACCGCCTTGTAGGTCAGCTTGCCGTGGTGGACATTGAGCCCCTCGCGCAGGTTGGCGTCCTCCAGCAGGGCCTTGCGGTAGCCCTTGTCGGCCAGCGCCAGCGCATACGGCAGGGTGGCGTTGGTCAGGGCGAAGGTCGAGGTGCGCGCCACCCCGCCCGGCATGTTGGCCACGCAGTAGTGCACCACGCCTTCCTCCACGTAAGTCGGATCCTGGTGCGTGGTCGGGCGCGAGGTTTCGAAGCAGCCGCCCTGGTCGATGGCCACATCCACCACCACCGCACCCGGCTTCATCTGCCGCAGCATGGCGCGTGTGACCAGCTTCGGCGCCGCCGCGCCGGGCACCAGCACAGCGCCGATCACCAGGTCCGCCCGTACGACTTCGCTTTCCACCGCGTCGACCGTCGAATACAGCGTGGTCAGCCGCCCTTCGAAAACCGTGTCCAGCCAGTTCAGGCGGTCGAGCGAACGGTCCAGCACCACCACGTCCGCGCCCATTCCCACCGCCACCCTGGCGGCGTTGTAACCGACCACCCCGCCGCCGATCACCACCACGCGCGCCGGCACCACGCCGGGCACCCCGCCCAGCAGCACGCCGTTGCCGCCCTGCGCCTTTTCCATCGCATGGGCACCGGCCTGGATCGACATGCGCCCCGCCACTTCGCTCATCGGCGCCAGCAGCGGCAGCCCGCCGCGCCCGTCGCTGACCGTTTCGTAAGCGATGGCGACACAACCTGAGTCCAGCAGAGCCCTCGCCTGCGCCGGGTCCGGCGCCAGGTGCAGGTAGGTGAACAGCACCTGCCCGTCGCGCAGCATCGCGCATTCGGCCGGTTGCGGTTCCTTCACCTTGATCACCAGCTCCGCGCTGGCGAACACCTCCGCCGCATCGCCGACGATCCGCGCCCCGGCGGCCTGGTATTGCGCATCGGCAAGCCCGATCCCGGCCCCGGCGTGGGTCTGCACGATCACTTCGTGGCCGTGCCTGGCCAGCTCACGCACGCCGGCCGGCGTCAGGCCGACGCGGTATTCGTGAACTTTGATTTCCTTGGGGACGCCAATGAGCATCGGCGGAGAACCTCCCTGTCAGCGCATGATGAATGCAGTCTATCCCAGTGGGAATATGCTTACGGCCAATCGCGCACCATTCGGAAAGCCCCAAAAAAAGAGCCCCGCCGAAGCGGGGCTTGATTGATATCAGAAATAGATCAATTCGGGGCAGCGCAAGTATTTGGCACAACGATCCGATTGCCAAACGAATCGTACGTCGGCGGCTCATTGGCGCCATCCCCGTACGGACTAATCTGGCCGGGTGGCGCAACATCTTTTTGGTTTACATCGGCAGCTAGTACAGGAAGCACGAATTCGGCCGTGGCGACCGTCTCCGTCCCGGCAACCGATGCGGTGCCAGTCAGTAGGACCTCCGTCCACTGCGCATGGTCCTTAGCATAAGTAATCAGGAACTGCGCCGAGCCAGTGGCGTCAAGGGCAACCGAAGACGGCACGGATGCGGGCTCCCCAGGATCCAGGACGCCGTTGCCGTTGTAATCAAGGGCCTTGCTGTAAATACCAGCATTGGTCGGATCTTCAGTCAAGCAACCGAACGGCAACTCAAACAGGATATTGAAACCTGTGCTTCCGGTTGGGGGCGTATTGAAGTGGCTGTCTGATTTCTGAACCAAGCTGTCGATATCCGGCGCCCACGCAGAGCCAAAAAACTGCTGGAAGCCCTTTTGATAGGCAACCGCCTGGATGGAAAGGCGGAACGTCGCGCCAGGCACAGGATTGCCGGCCGAGTCGGTAACGACGACCGAATACGGCATCTGATAACGCGTCTCGTCCAATACCAGCAGCTTGTTGCTTGTGCCCAAGGTAATGCGTAGCGCTTGGCCGCCAACGGTAATCTTCGCTGCAGTCGGCGTGGTGTAAGTCGTTCCGTTGGATACAAACGACGCGGTGACCTTTACCCCGCCCTGGGAACTGCTGGTGGAGGTGGCCTGGTACGTGACCGAAGCATTGCCCGACTGATCGGTGATCGCCGACTGGGCCGACAGTGAGCCACCTGTAGTGTCCACAAGGGTGAAGTTCACGACTTGGCCTTGCACCAGATTGTTCGAAGCATCCCGAACAGTCGCCGTGACGGCGCTCGTAGCAGACGGTGCGATCGTAGAAGGCGAGGCCTGGATTGAAACAGCCGTCGGACTATTAGCAAGGAATTGAAGAGGTAGCGAAACTGAGGGGCCGCCACCGGTCACGCTCGCGGTAACAATGGCGCCGCCAGCACCGTCAGTTCCGGTGGCGTCAATCGTCACGCTTGCCAGGCCAGTGGCATCCGTCGTGCTGGTGTCAGAGTTCGTGTTACCCCCGCTGATCACACCCCTGGTGGTCGAAAACTTCACCACGGCTCCAGTTACCGGGGCGCCCGCAACGACGTACTGGATTTGCACCGTGGTCGGCGTGTTGAACGGAATCGAGGTGGCGTTGGTAGCGGGCAGCGTGAAGGTCAGCGACGATGAGGACACGTTGATTGAATACGAGCCGGACGCGTTCAGTGCCGTACTTGTCGCAGTTAACGTGTCGGTGCCCCCATTCGTGCCTGTGTAACTGAACGTCGCTTGGCCATTGGCATCAGTTGTCGCACTGGCCGGCGTAATGGCGTTGTTTAGCGCAGATGCCAAAGAAACAGTCGCATTGCTGATCCCATTAGCCGACGAATCAGTCAACTTGACCGTATACGTTACCTTGGCTCCCGAACTCACAACGTTGACACCGGTCACTTGAACTGTAGTGCCTGCCTCCGTGATGGGCAGTGACGCCGATGCAGAACCGCTGGAGGCAGTAACTGTAACGGACCGATTAATTGGTTCGCCAAAGGTGGTCAATACGGCTATAGCCTCGCCGGAGGCATCGGTGGTCCCTTGAGTAACGCTGATGGCGCCGCCGGTCGTCTTGAAATTGACCGTTACACCCGACTTCAGGTTGTTGCTCGAATCCTTGCAAAACGCTGTGAGCGTTACGCCGCTGGCAACCGTGCTGGCAGCGGTGGGCAACTGCGCAGTGCTGCTGATCAAATCGACCGAAGTGCACGCGGTGCTACCACCCGAACTTCCGCTGCTGCCCCCAGAGGATGACGACGAGTTCCCCCCGAGCGTCACCCCGCCGCCGCTGCAGCCCGCCAGAGCCAGAAAAAGGAATGCTGCACACGTACGAGCGAAGAGCTGACCGCGCATTGAACCCCCTGGCCGCGGCAATAGGACGCGGCATCTCCCAGAGCTTGATCCTAGCCTGAAAATTCAGAAGAAACAAGCAAGTCGGAAACGAATGCAAAGCAGTTTGGCAAGAGCCTGCGCGGACGCGATACCCGCCGCCATGTGGAGGATTTGCGCCCGAAGGGGCCAATGCCGTTTGCATGTCTGATGCATGCTTTTTCTGCCGCGGCCATTATCCCCGTGCAGCTCGCCGGAGCGCAATGCCGCGGCAGCGATTGCCTGTGGGAAGAAATTCCTTGACGGGTGGAATGCCGTATTTTCTTCGCGATGCATAGGGCGTAGAGTTCGGCTACGACCGTCGCCTGGTGCGTACCGCCGGCATAAGGATGGGCGGCGCGCCGGCCGGTGGCCAGCGGGTCGCACCAGGGTGCGGTAATTACTTTATGCGGCAATCAAATAAACCATAGGGAGTGACTGCAATGCAAAGAAGGCATAAGGTCTTTTGGGCCAGCTTTTGCCTGTCGGCGGCGACGTTGGCCGCGGCAGCGGTACCGGGAATTGCATCGGCGACGAACGCGGCGGCGGGCAACGCGCTGACCAACGGCCAGCTCAAGGTGATTGCCCTGCCCCGTAACCTCGCAGGTACTGACCGGCTGGCCGACGGCACCTACAAGCTCGACAATACCCTGCTCCACTTCAACCAGGAGCTGGAGGCAGCGGGCGGCAACCCGGCCGGGGTCAATTTCAAGCAGATCAATCCGCTGGCGAAGGTGGTGACGGCCGCCACGCCGCAGGTGCCCTCGGTGGTGGTCGACGTCATCGTCAAGGGCGACCCGAATGCGGCAGCCGCCCAGCTCGCCTCGCTAGGCTTCAAGAAGACCGCGATCTTCCGCAACGACGTCGGCGGCCTGCTGCCGGTGACGCAGATCAAGTCCGCTGCCACGCTGGGCAACGTGCGGCAGATCCACACCGCGATGATGCGCACGCGCACCGGGGCGGTGGATTCGCAGGGCGACTTCGTGCAGAAGAGCCTGGCGCTGCGCACCAACTCGCTGTACAAGGGCCTGAACGGCAATGCGCTGAGCGGCAGCGGCATCACCGTCGGCGTCATCTCGGATAGCTTCGACTGCCAGGACGGCTACGCGGCGGATCAGGCCACCGGCGACCTGCCGGCCGGCGTGAACGTCATCAAGGACGGCTGCCTCTACGGCGGGTTCACCGACGAAGGCCGCGCCATGGCGCAGATCGTCTACGACGTGGCGCCGCAGGTGACCCTGGCCTTCTACACGGCGTTCGCCAGCGAAGCGGATTTCGCCCAGGCCATTCTGACCCTGGCGCTGCCGACCGACGCTCCCGTGGATCCGAACGGCCTGCATGGTGGCGGCGCGGCGATCATCGTCGACGACGTCGGCTATTTCGACGAGCCGGTGTACCAGGACGGCATCGTCGGCGCGGCGATCAATATTGTGGCTTCCGGCTCAGAAACCTACACACCCTTCGAGAGCGAAACGCCGGTCACAGTGACCTTCCCGCCGGTGACCTATTTCTCGTCGGCCGGCAATGAAGGCCGAGATTCGTACGAGAATACCGCGCCGCAGTTCGAGTCCGCGGCGGCTGCCGCGACGACCGCTACGGGCCATTCGACCATGGACGGCACCACCGAGCTGCTGCTGAACATGGACACCAGCGGCGCGACCACCACCAACTACCTGCCGATCACCATTCCGGAGCTGGCGCCGGGCGACGGCTACGTGGTCATCCTGGAGTGGGACCAGCCGTACTTCACCGGCACCACCAGCCCGACCGCCACCGGCACCGCGAACTTCCTCGACATCTGCCTGGGCGATGCGTCGGGCAACCCGACCTCGGACTGCGGCGGCTTTCCGCCCGCGGGGCCCGGCTTTGACCCGGTCAACGGCATCTTCATCTTCAACGGCTCCGGATCCACTACGGCGCCCACCCAGGCGAGCCTGATCGTCGGCTACGTCAGCGCCTTCGGCGGCCCGCTGCCGGGCCGCGTGAAGATCCTGGTGGAAGATAATGGCCGCGGCAACTCGATCAACGAGTTCTACACCGCCAGCGGCACCATCCAGGGCCACCCGCTGGCCGCAGGCGGCGTCGCCGTGGGGGCATCGCCGTATTACCGCACGCCGCTGTGCGGCAACCGGCCGACCGCGGAGCTGGAGCTGTTCTCCTCGGCCGGCGGCGATCCGTTCCTGTTCGACCTGCCGACCGGCATGCCGCTGGCCAACAGCTTCATTCCGCAGAAGCCGCAGATCGTGGCCCCGGACCGCGGCAGCACCACGTTCTTCGGCGGCGCCCTGACCGGCATTTACGAGGCACCGCCGCAGTGCCAGCAGTATCCGAACTATCCGCACAGCTTTGCCGGCACTTCGGCAGCGGCCCCGCATGCGGCCGGCGTCGCCGCGCTGATGATGGAAGCAGCCACTGCGGCCGGGGCGGCGGTGATGCCCAGCGACATCGTCACGGCGATGGAGAAATCCGCACTGGACATGAACCAGCCGGGCTTCGACTACGACACCGGCTTCGGCTTCCTGCAGGCCGATGCGGCGACGTTTGCCCTGCTGCCGCCGAAGATCAAGGTGTCGTCGCCGCTGATCGGCTTCAACGTCTCGACCGACACCGCGGCAACCGGCTCGGTCACGGTGACCAACATCGGCACCGGTCCGCTGACCATCAGCAACGTCGTGTTTTCGAGCGCCAGCGCCGCACTGACCGAGAGCGACAACTGCTCGGCCGCGCCGATCGCGGCCGGCGGAACCTGCACGGCCACGGTGTCGCTGGCCGGGTCGGCCGCCGGTGAATACACCGGCTCGCTGACGTTCGACACCAACGCGGCCAACGTCACCAGCCCGCACCAGTCGGTGTCGGTGGTGGCCGACGTCAACGCTCCCGCCAGCGGCGGTGGCGGCGGCGGCAGCTTCGGCCTGATCACCACGCTGATGCTCGGCGGTGCGGCGGCACTGCGCCGTGCGCGCAGGCAGCGCGTGAACTGATCGGCCGCAAACGTTCGGCACCTGGCGCCTGAACACTCACAAGCGCCGCGGGGCAACCCGCGGCGCTTTTTTTTGAGCGTTGGGAAAACGCCGGTCAGGGAGCTCGCAAGGCCATGCCCGGTGGGCGACATCGGATCAGCGGGCGGCGGATCGCTGCAAATCGCCCCGCAATCCGCCGGTCCGGCCGATCAAGGCCATCCGCGGTGGAACTACGCAGTGACTCGCCCGCAGGCCCGGCCTCACACGGCCGGAATTCTCGGTCAGCCCGGCTGATAGGCCCAGCCGCCGTCGACCTTGATGACAGCGCCGCTTGTATACGAGGCGTCGTCCGATGCCAGGTACAGGGCCGCGCCGACGATTTCTTCCGGCTTGCCGCCGCGGCCCATCGGCACGGCCGACTTGATGTGCTCGTGCACCTCGGCGGGCCAGGCCTTGCTGATGTCGGTCAGGAACGCGCCTGGCATGATCACGTTGAAACGCACCTTGCCGCCGTAGGCGTGCGCCAGGCCGGCGGTCATGTTGTGCAGCCCGGCCTTGGCGATCGCATACGGCAGTTCGATCGAGGTGGGCTGCACGGCGGCGACGCTGCTGACGTTGATGATGCTGCCGCCGCCGGACTTGACCATCTGCTCCGCCGCCAGCACCGACAGGCGGAACGGCCCCTTGAGGTTCAGGCCCAGCACCTTGTCCCACAATTCCTCGCTGATCGCCGGCAGCGAGGGATACAGCGGCGAGGCGCCGGCGTTGCTGACCAGGATGTCGAGGCGGCCGTATTCGTTCATCGCGGCGCCGATCAGGCGCTCGCAGTCGTCCCACCTTCCGGCGTGGAAGGCGACCGGCAGGGCCCTCACCTTGAAGTCGCGCCGCAAGCTTTCCGCGACGCTGGCGCAGGCGTCCAGCTTGCGGCTGGCGATCACCAGGTCCGCGCCGTGCTCCGCGTAGGCCCGCGCGATCGCCAGGCCCAGCCCGCGGCTGCCGCCGGTGATCAGGGCCACCTTGCCGCTCAGGTCGAATCGCTTGCTCACGGGGCCTCCTCACGGGCTTTGGCAGGCGCTCGGCGCCTTTCGTCGATGTGGCGCCCCCGGCCCGAATTGAACGGGCAACCTCACCCTTAGGAGGGGTGCGCTCTATCCTATTGAGCTACGGGGGCGCGGCTGATTGGCGTGAAGTTTAGCAGTTCGATTCGGGGATCGGCCCGCTGCCGCCAAGGCATCGCAACGGCACCATGCGCATGCTCCTGCGGCCTCGTAAGCTGCCTGTAAATCGATCTGCGCGATGATGCGTGCAGCTTGCGGCGTACCATCCCTGAGCGTTGCAGGCTAGGCCCACGGAGTTCCCCAGCTCCGTGGGCCGACTCGAAAAACCACCGGCAGCCAAAGGCTGCCGGCCACCGCCCCTACTCAGGAACCGGCGGCTTTGCCGCCGACTCACGTCCCTCTCCCGCCCCGCGGGAGCGGGTGGTGGGGGGAAGAGACCGCCGCGTTCCGGGGCGACAAGCCGGCACACAGCGGGCGCGGCGGTCTCTCCAGCGGAGCGGGGACTTTGCGAAATCCGCCCCTTGCTTAAACGTTCGATGCGCGCCTTGAAGAATGTTCCTTCTCCCCTTGGGGGAGAAGGACAGGTTGAGGGGTAGGCATCGACGAAGTACGCGGCCAAGTCTGCAGCATCTGCTTCGTTCCACCCCTCACCCAACCCTCTCCCCAAAGGGGAGAGGGCAAGCAGGCAGTCTCGATGTCGGCTGGCCTACTTCAGCACCTGCCCCAGGAAGGCCCGCAGCCGCTCGTTGCGCGGCGCGTCGAAGAAGTCCGCCGGCGCGTCCTGGCACAGGATCTCGCCGGCATCCATGAACACCACGCGGTCGGCCACCGCGCGGGCAAAAC
>JADHNH010000110.1 GCA_016779605.1 Nevskia sp.
GCGGCAAAACCAAAATGTCGGCCCTGGGCGCCTTAATGCGCCGCCTCCTCCACATCGCCTTCGGCATGCTCAAGCACCAGGCCGACTTCAACCCCCAGCTCGTCACCAAAATCATTTGACCGGAGAGACGGTATCTACTGTTGACCCTTTCCGCTGGCGCGAAAGGTGGTGCGTGGAGGCATCCGGGCCAATCCGGCCCGAGCCCTCAGCCCGCCATGGCCTTGCGCAGCGCCTGGTCCAGATCCCAGAGGATATCGTCCAGCGTCTCCAGCCCCACCGACAGCCGCACCAGGTCCGGGGTGACGCCTGCGGCGGCCTGCTGCTCTTCGGAGAGCTGGCGGTGCGTGGTGGAAGCGGGGTGGATCACCAGGGTCTTGGCGTCGCCGATGTTGGCCAGGTGCGACATGAACTCCACGCTTTCGATGAACTTTGCGCCGGCTGCCGCACCGCCGCGGATGCCGAAGGTGAGCACCGCGCTGGCGCCCCTGGGCAGGTACTTGCGCGCCAGCTCGTGGTAGCGGTTGCCGGGCAGGCCGGGGTAGTTGACCCAGGCCACTGCAGAGTGGTCGGAAAGGTACTTGGCCACCGCCAGCGCGTTGCTGCAATGGCGCTCCATGCGCAGCGGCAGGGTTTCGATGCCCTGCAGCAGCATGAAGGCGTTGAACGGCGACAGCGCCGGGCCCAGCACGCGCAGCTCTTCCATGCGGCACTTCATGGTGAAGCCGAAGTCGCCGAAGGTCTCGTAGAAACGGATGCCGTGGTAGCCCTTGGACGGCTCGGTCATGGAAGGGAACTTGCCGTTGCCCCAGTCGAACTTGCCGGACTCCACCACCACGCCGCCCATGGTGGTGCCGTGGCCGCCGAGGAACTTGGTGGCGGAGTGCATCACCACCGCCGCGCCCCATTCGAACGGCCGGCACAGGTAGGGCGAGGCAAACGTGTTGTCGATGAACAGCGGCAGCTTGTGCGCCTGGGCAATGTCGGCCAGCCGCTGCAGGTCCAGCACGTTGAGCGAGGGGTTGCCGAGCATCTCGGCGTACAGCAGCTTGGTCTTGGGCGTGATCGCGCGGGCGAAGTTCTCCGGCTCGTCGGCATCGACGAACGTGGTGGCGATGCCGAATTTGCGGAAGTTCACGTCGAGCTGGGTCAGCGTGCCGCCGTAGAGCGTGCGCGCGGCCACGATCTCGTCGCCGGCTTCGCAGACGTTGAGCAGGGCCACCGCCTGCGCGGCCTGGCCGCTGGACGTGGCCACCGCGGCGCGGCCGCCTTCGAGCGCGGCCACGCGCTCTTCCAGCACCGCCACGGTGGGGTTGGACAGGCGCGAGTAGACGTTGCCGAAGGTCTGCAGGTTGAACAGGCTGGCGGCGTGCTCGGGGCTGTCGAACACGAACGAGGTGGTCTGGTAGATCGGCGCGGCGCGCGCGCCGGTGGCGGCGTCGGGGATCTGGCCGGCGTGCAGGCACAGGGTATCGAAGCCGAAGCGATGGTCGGACATGGGCGGCGGCTTACTTGATGATCGACAAGGGGCGGTGCGACGAGATCACGCGCGTGTTCACGCCCATCCAGCTGAGCCCGCCGAACAGGCGCGCGTACTCGATTTTCACGCAGCGGTCCATCACCACGTCGAGGCCGCCGGCCTTGGCGATGGCCTCCGCCTGCGGGCTGACCACGCCGAGCTGCAGCCACAGCGTGCGCGCGCCGATGGCCACCGCGTCGCGCGCGATCGGCTCGCAGTCCTCGGCCTTGCGGAAGACGTCGACCATGTCCACCTTGAACGGGATGTCCTTGAGGCTGCGGTAGCACTTCTCGTCGAGGATGGTTTCGTACTTCGGGTTCACCGGCACGATGCGGTAGCCGTGCTCCTGCATGTACTTGGCGGCGAAGTAGGACGGCCGGAACCAGTCGGCGGACAGGCCGACCACGGCGATCGTTTTGGTTTCCGCCAGGATGCGGCGCAGGGTGACGATGTCGCTCATGCGTTGAGGCTCCTCGATGCCCAGGGCAATCTTGACCTTGATGTACCCATGCTATCCCCTCTCGCGCAAGCGGGAGAGGGGATTTGCTTACGGCTACAGCAAGGATCGTCAGGATTTTAGTTCTTGCGCAGCATGCCGGTGCGGTCCACTGCGCGCAGCGCTTCCAGCTCGGCCGCGTCGGGCGGCGCGACGACGCGCGCACCCGGCGCCACGCGCAGCGCCCAGCCGGTGTTTTCGGCGATCTCTTCGGGACTGCTGAACTCGTACCAGCCGTCCAGCACGAACTCGCGCGTGCCGGGCTCCGGCCGCAGGATGCCCAGCGTGGTGACGATGGCGCAGGGGCCGCCGCCGGTCAGGCCCAGCCGCTCGCGCGCATCGCCGCCGTCGAGGAATCCCGGGGAGGAAATGTAGTCCACGCGTTCGGCGAAGCGCTTCTTTTCGTGCGCCAGCATGATCACGGTGCGCTTGGCGCAGCTGGCGATGTCGTTGGCGCCGCCGCTGCCGGTGAGCCGCACCTTGGGCGGCACGTAGCGCGCGCCGAGCGGCGCGCCCCAGATGCCGGTGGTGTTGACGTTGCCGTGGCGGTCCACCTGGGCGGCGCCGATCAGGCCGACATCGCAGCGGCCCGAGCCGACCAGGCAGCCCAGCGCGTCGAGCGCGCCGGTAAAGCTGCAGGCGTTGGCGGAGAGGCGGTTGCACTCGATGCCCCAGGGCAGGCCGCCGATCGGCACGGCGCCGTAGATGCCGCCCTCGGTGATGGCGCGCACGCCGGGCGCGTGGTGGGCCTTGGCGAAAAAGCCCGCCAGCAGCGACAGGCCCACGCCGAAGATGGCCAACTCGCCGTCGCGGATCTCCCGGCCGGCGGCCACCGCCATCATTTCCTGGCGCGTGTAGCGCTGCGGGGCGGCGCTCACGGCCGCGCCACCATCGGTTCGATGGCTTCGGCCGGCAGCACCCAGCGCCGGAACGGCTCCATCAGGAAGGCGGTCGGCCCGGCCGCCAGCCGCGCCAGGTTGTCGCGGCCGATCAGGTCCAGGTAGCCGTCGAGCGAGTCGTAGGCGTAGACGAACTGCTGCAGGTAGCGCTGCGTGCCTTCGTCGCTGCCCAGCCATTCGTTCATCAGGCGCATGTGCGCCTCGTCCACCTCGTGCACGCCGGGCGAAGCCTGCGGCCAGGCCGAGTACGGCCACCACACCACCGCGTCGACGATGATGCCGGGAATGCGCACGAGGTTGGGGAACTGGCGCGCGCAGTCCGGCGCCACGATGTGGTCGGCCAGCAGTACCAGCCGCCGCGCCGCGCGCGACAGTTCGAAGCGGCTCCACTCGGTGCCGAGCATGATGGCGTTGCCCTCGGCGTCGGCGAGGGTGACGTGGATCGCGGCGAGGTCCGGCTTGAGCGGCGACAGCGCGCCGACCTTGCGCCCGGAGAACGGGTCGGTGACGGTCGGGATCTTGTCCGGCGCCGGGCAGTGCTCGGGGTCGAACGCGCTGCGCCACTGGATGTCCGAGCCGATGTTCACCGTGGCCGGCACGAACGGCCAGTTGAGCGCGCCGCCGAGATAGCGCAGCGTCATGGCGAGGTTGGAGTAGTCCTCGAACGGCAGCGCGCCGCTTTCGATCCTGCGCTTCAGGCCGTTGGCGAAGCCAAAGCCTTCCAGGCCGGAGAAGGCGCCTTCGGCGCGGGCCACCGCGCCGGCCGCGGCGAGCAGGTTGAGCTGCTGGGTGTTGCAGTGGAACACCGCGTGCAGGTCGCGCCGGCCCTGGCGCAGCAGCTCGCGGCCGAACGCGACCGCGTCGGCGCCGACCGGCAGGCCGGCGCCGCTGGCGTACTGCATGCCGTCGCGGGCGAAGCGGCGCACCGCTTCGGCCAGCGAGACGAGTTTGCTGTTGGAGGGAACGTTCACGGCATGGCCGTCTGGCACCTGCGGCACATGTTAACGCGATCGCCGCCAGGCCTGGGCGGCGGCCCTCAGGCGCCGGCGCGCACCGCGTACTTGGCCAGCTCCAGCAGCATGCGCTGCTCGGCGATGATCAGGCGGAAGGTGACGCCGCGCTCGATGTTGATCGCCACTTCGCGCGCGCCGGCGCGCACGATGGTGCCGCGGATCACCGTGTCATGGCCGCTGCGAAATTTCACCGTCGCTTCCACCGGCGTGCCGACCTCGATCTGCGCGCTCTTGCCGGCGACGAAGCGCACGCCGTTTTCGCAGATGTCGATGATCGGCAGGGATTCGTCGCCGAGCAGCAGCACCGGCCGCAGGGTGGTCGGATAGACCACGCGGTAGTAGCGGCGCTGCTGCCCCCTTTCCCTGCTGTCCATTGCTGCGTTCCGCGTCACCGGTGCTGTTCCGCCAGGCCGGACGATCGGGCGACGCGCACAGCTCGCGGCGCGCATCTCCCGCCGGGGCGGCGGGCGCCCACTCATGTTTTACGGCTGGTCAATCCGATTCTAAAGAAAAACGCACGGCCCTGGCCGCGCGACGATCGCTAGCGGGCGCGGATGGCGTGCACGCTGAACAGTCCCGCCTCGTCGGTCCAGCATTCCACCGGCTCGAAGCCGGCGGCGCGGGCCATGGCGCCGAAGCCCTCCACGGTGTACTTGTGCGAGTTCTCGGTATGGATGGTTTCGCCGGCGGCGAAGTCGAAGCGCTCCTCGCCGATGCGCACGCTCTGGCGGCGCAGGCTCACCAGGTGCATTTCGACGCGGCCGGCGCCGGGGTTCCAGCGCGCGGCGTGCTCGAAGCCGGACAGGTCGAAATTGCCGCCCAGCTCGCGGTTGATGCGCCGCAGGAGGTTGAGGTTGAACGCCGCGGTGACGCCGGCGGCGTCGTTGTACGCGGCGTGCAGGGTGGCCTGGTCCTTTTGCAGGTCGGCGCCGACGATCATCAGCGCGCCGGCGCCGAGGATCTGGCGGGCGCGGGCCAGGAACGCGGTGGCCTCGTCGGGCGCGAAGTTGCCGATGGTCGAGCCGGGGAAGAAGCCGGCGGCCCCTCCGGCCATGCCGGCGGCAATCTCCGGCAGCTCGAACGGCTGCGTGTAGTCGGCGCAGATCGGGGCGATGCGCAGCCTGGGGAAGCTGCGCGCCAGGATCGCCGCGCCGGCCAGCAGGTGGCTGCGCGAGATGTCCACCGGCACGTAGACCAGCGGGCGCTGGATCTTGGACAGCACCAGGCCGACCTTGCTGGCCGAGCCGGCGCCGAACTCCACCAGGCTGCCGTAGGGCGCCAGCAGCGCCGCGATCTCGCCGGCGCGGCGCGCGAGGATGCGGCACTCGGTGCGCGTCAGGTAGTACTCCGGCAGATCGCAGATGCGGTCGAACAGCACCGAGCCGGCGGCGTCGTAGAAGAACTTGCACGGCAGGGTGCGCGGCGTTGCCGACAGCCCGGCGCTCACCGCGGTGGCGAACTCCGCCGCGGTGGGTTCCAGGTCCTGCAACTGGTACAGCCCGGTTTGATCGATCATGCGTCCTCCGCCAGCCGGAAGCCGCTGAACTGCCAGCGCGCCGCCGGGCCAAAGAAATTCCTGTAGGTGAGCCGTTCGTGGCCCGGGGGTGTGGCGCAGGAACGCCCGCGCAGCACCATCTGGTTGACCATGAATTTGCCGTTGTATTCGCCCACCGCGCCGGGGGCGGTGCGGAAGCCGGGGTAAGGCAGGTAGGCGCTGGCGGTCCATTCCCACACGTCCTGCCGGAAACCGGGCTGCAGCGGCGCGGGATGCACGCGCAGCGCTTCGATGGCGGTGCCGGCAGCGCCGGCGCTGCGGGCGGTGGCTTCCCACTCGAACTCGGTGGGCAGCCGCTTGCCGGCCCAGGCCGCGTAGGCGCTGGCCTCGTAATAGCTGACGTGGCAGACCGGCTCGGCGGGGTCGAGCTCGCGCAGGCCGGCCAGCGTGTAGGCGAGCCAGCGGCCGTCGCGCCGTTCCCAGTAGGACGGCGCTTCCCAGCCTTCCTGCCGCACCATGGCCCAGCCGTCGGACAGCCAGTGCTCGGGCCGGCGGTAGCCGCCGTCGCCGACGAATTCGAGGTATTCGCCCACCGAAACCGGCCGGCCGGCGATACGGAATCCCTGCAGCAGCGTGTCGTGGGCCGGCGTTTCGTTGTCGAAGGCGAAGCCGCTGCCACCGTGGCCGACGCGCTGGATGCCGCCGGGCAGCGCCAGCCAGCGCTGCGGCGGCGCGGCCGCCACGCCTGCACGTTCGTCGGCCGGCACCAAGGCCGGCCGCAGCGGATTGCAGGCGAACGCGTGCTTGATGTCGGTGAGGATCAGTTCCTGGTGCTGTTGCTCGTGGTGCAGCCCCAGCTCGACCAGCGGCTCCGCCGCCGGCGGCAGCGCCGCCAGCAGCGCAAGCATGGCCTGGTCGACGTGGGCGCGGTACCCGCTCACCTCGGCCGCCGAAGGCCGCGTCAGCAGGCCGCGCGAAGGCCGCGCCAGGCGCGGCCCCACCGTCTCGTAATAGGAGTTGAACAGGAACTCGAAGCCTTCGCGGAACACGCGATAGCCCGGCCGCGGCTTGAGCAGGAAGGTCTCGAAAAACCAGGTGGTATGGGCGCGATGCCACTTGGTCGGGCTGGCGTCGGGCATCGACTGCACCACCTGGTCCTCCGGCGACAGCAGCGCCGCCAGAGATTCGGTGCGCGCGCGGACGGCGCGGTAGCGTTCCAGCAGCGCTGCGGACATGGCGACTCGTTCCGATGAGTTCAGTTTGAGGGGCCCCGGCCGGGGCGGGCCTGCCGCGGCCCGCTTGCGGGGTCAGACGACCTGCACGCCCCGCCAGAACGCGATGCGATCCTTGATCTGCGCCGCCGCCGCTTTCGGCTCGGGGTAATACCAGGCGGCATCGACGTTTTCCTCGCCGTCCACCGCCAGCGTGTAGTAGTGCGCGGTGCCTTTCCAGGCGCACACCGTGGTGGTGGCGCTCGGCTTGAGCAGCTCGCGCTTCACCGCGCTGGCGGGGAAATAGTGGTTGCCTTCCACCATCACCGTCTCGTCGGACTCCGCGATCAGCTTACCGTTCCAGACTGCCTTGGCCATTTCATTACTCCGATCCCGCTGTCCGGCGGGTTTGTTCGGGTACTGCGTGCGGCAACCGGGCTGCGCCGGAAGGACGGGATCGAGGAGACGACCGATCCGCTCCGGCGCCACTATATTCCGGCGCGCTAACGCGTGACCAGCTTCTGCGCCAGGTTGAGCATCGAGTTGTCCAGCACCATCGGCTCCGGCACCGCCAGGCCGCGCACCACGGCGGGGCGCGCGTGCATGCGGGCCAGCCAGGCGTGCAGGTTCGGCAGGCCGGTCACGTCGATGCCCGACCAGGCATGGATGTCGACCCAGGGAAACGTGGCCATGTCGGCGATCGAGTAGTCGCCGCACAGGTAGTCGCGGCCTTCGAGCTGCTGCTCCAGCACCGTGTACAGGCGGCGCGTTTCCTTCTGGTAGCGGTCGATGGCGGGCTGGTACTTTTCCGGGAAGTAGCGGTAAAAGATGTTGGCCTGCCCCTGCATGGGCCCGACGCCCGACATCTGGAACATCAGCCACTGGATGACGGTGGAGCGGCCCTTGCGGTCGGCCGGCAGGAACCGGCCGTACTTTTCCGCCAGGTAGATCAGGATGGCGCCGGACTCGAACACCGCGAAGCCGCCCTCGTCGTGGTCGACGATGGTGGGGATGCGGCCGTTCGGGTTGATCTTCAGGTACTCGGGCTGCTTCTGGTCGGCCTTGCTCAGCGAGATCGGCTGCACCTGGTAGGGCACGCCCAGTTCCTCGAGCAGGATCGAAACCTTGTGGCCGTTGGGAGTGGCGGAGGTGTACAGGGTGATCATGGATTTCCTTGGGTCGCGTTGATTCGGGTTCTAGCCGGTCCGCGGCGCGGCGGTTGGTGCCGCCGGCGCCTGCACCGCTAGGGAGGTGCCACCGCGTCGAGTGCGACTTGCGCGACGCGGCGCATCGCGTCGCGGTCGGGTGCGATGCGGGCGAGGGTGCTCAGGCCCAGCATGGTGTTGAGCAGGAAGCGGGCGGCGTCGACCGCCGGCTTGGCGGTGACGGCTTCGCCGCGCGCGCGGGCGCGCTCGAGCACGCCGCACAGCTCCTGCTCGTAGCGGGCGCTGTTCTGCGCGACCATGGCCACCGCGGCCGCGCCGACCCGCTCCTTTTCGACCATGGTGTTGGCGAAAAAACAGCCGTGCGGCCCGCACTTGAGCATCAGCCCGATCACGCGCTCCAGGAAGCTGTCCAGCAGTTCGCGCAGCGGCAGGTCGCGCTGCAGCAGCGCGTGCATCTGCTCCAGCTCCGACCGGCGGTAGTCGTCGATGGCGGCGGCGAACAGCCCGGCCTTGGAGCCGAAGGTGTTGTACAGGCTCTGGCGGCAGACGCCGGTGGCCTGCATGAGGTCGTCCAGCGAGGTTTCGGCGTAGCCGCGCGCCCAGAACAGGTCGCGCGCCCTGCGCAGCGCCTCCTGCTCGTCGAATTCACGGCATCGTGCCATGGCGCACATTAACCCATTTTAGATTGTCTAGTCCATAATGCCGGCAAGGGGCGTCGATCCGAGCGCTTCCACTGGAGGAGACGAAGATGAGCGACGCGATTTCCGCCGCGCCCCTGCAGGGCTATGCCGAAGTGTCCGTGCGGGGTTCGCGCATGCGCTACGCCGAACTAGGCAGCGGCCTATATACCGCGCTGTTCCTGCACGGCAACCCTACCTCGTCCTACCTGTGGCGCAACGTCGTGCCGCACGTCGCCGCGCAGGCGCGCTGCGTGGTGCCGGACCTGATCGGCATGGGCGGCTCCGACAAGCCGGCCATCGCCTACCGCATCGCCGACCATCTGGCGTACGTCGATGAGTTCATCCGCACGCTGGACCTGGACCGCGACCGGCTGGTGCTGGTGCTGCACGACTGGGGCTCGGCACTGGGCCTGGACTGGGCGCGCCGCCATGCGGAGCGGGTGCGCGGCCTGGCGCTGATGGAGTTCATCCCGCCGATGCCGGGCTGGGACGACATGCCGGCGCCGCTGCGGCCGCTGTTCCGGCAATTCCGCACCGAAGATGCCGGGCGCCGGCTGATCATCGAGCAGAACGCCTTCATCGAGCAGGTGCTGCCGGGCGCGGTGGCGCGCGGGCTCACGCCGGTCGAGATGGAGCATTACCGGGCGCCGTTCCGCGAGCCGGCTACGCGCGAGCCGCTGTGGCGCTTTCCCAACGAACTGCCGATCGCCGGCGAGCCGGCCGACACTTACGCCTTTGCCCAGCGCTACCACGACTGGCTGCTGGGCAGCGCCATGCCGAAACTGTTGTTCTGGGGAACGCCCGGCGCGCTCATCACCCCCGACCGCGCCGCCTGGTATGCCGCACGGCTGCAGAACTGCCAGACCGTCGATATCGGCCCGGGCATCCACTACCTGCAGGAAGACAACCCGCACCTGATCGGGCGGGAAATCGCGGCCTGGCTCGGCCGCGGGCTCGCCTGAGCCGAAACCGGCGGGTCTTTCACCGCGGCTCTTCCACCCCCGCAGACGCTCGCCGGGGTGGCGGAGCGGCATGCCGGCTTGCTTCGGCGCTGGAACTTTCCATGCGGTCATGTCGCGGCGCCGGCCGGATCGGCGTCAGGCGGCGCCTGCGGGCGGGGCTGCGGGTTCTGCGGCAAGCCTGGAATAAGGCCGCGGCGGCGCTCGTTGCAGATTGAGGTAAGTCAATTACAAGCGTGCTGGCCATCAACGAAAATTTCACATATGGTCAGTTACCCAGGATTTGCGGCACGTATTGCAGGGCGCCCGGACCGCCGGTGCGCCCGGCAACGCGCGTCCGCTGCGGAAGAACTTGCCTCGGCCCGCGCGACAGGACGTCCCGGAAAACGCGCAGCCCGGACGCGCAGCAGCAATGCACAAACGCAGCGGGTGACGTAAATGCGCCGTTCCAGGCGAGCAGTGGCCCAGAGGGCCGAAACCACGCAGTCTTCGCGCAGGAACCTGGCGATCAACATGCAGGTGGCGCGTGCCATCCTCGGATGGTCGCAGGATCAGCTGGGCGAAAGCTGCGGATTGAAGCGCACGTACATCGGCGCGGTGGAGCGCCAGGAAATCAACCCGGGCATCGACAACCTGGACCGGATCGGCCTGGGTCTGGGCGTGGCCAGCTACGTCCTGATCCGCGACCCCGAGCAGGCCCAGCCCATGATCTACCGGATGCTGCGCTCGCGCTGATCGTCCGCAGCCTTGCGCGGACTCCCGCGCGGCCTGCCTCGGCCCGCAGGGGCCTTCAGCGGCCTGCGCCCCGCCTGGAACGCGGGTTCGCAGCGGCGTGTCGGACGCCCCCGCCCGGCAGGTTGCGACCCTGGACTCAACTCGCCAACCCCGCCGAATGCGCGCCCCAAGCGGCTCTTGAGCTTTGCCCCGCCCGCGGCCATCGGCCTGCATGGGGCCGCCGCTTGGCTTATCCTGCGCCCGATGGCCGCTCACCATCCCCATTGCTGGCGCGCCCTGCGGCAAGCCGTGCAGGAGGGCGGTGCAACGAAAGTGTCAAATTGGCTCTTTATCCTGCACCGCAAGCGCCTGGGTAGGTTTTTCCCGCTGGCGCACCGGAATTTGCAGGATTTTGACAGGAGATTTACGTGAAAGCCCCTAAAACGATTTGGCGCAGCCTGGTGGCCGGCGCCGCCTTGAGCGTGCCCGCAGCATTTGCCGCCGACATTTCCGGCGCCGGCGCCACCTTCCCCTATCCGATCTACTCGAAGTGGGCCGCGGCCTACAAGGACAAGAGCGGCATCGGGCTCAATTACCAGTCGATCGGTTCCGGCGGCGGCATCAAGCAGATCAAGGCCAAGACCGTCACCTTCGGCGCCTCTGACAAGCCGCTGGAGGCCAAGGAGCTGGACGAGGCCGGCCTGACCCAGTTCCCGGCGATCGTCGGCGGCGTGGTGCCGGTAATCAATCTCAAGGGTATCCATCCCGGCGACTTGGTGCTGGACGGGCCCACCGTGGCGGATATCTTCCTGGGCAAGGTGAAGGCCTGGAACGACCCTGAAATCAAGAAGTTGAATCCGAAGCTCGCGCTGCCCTCCACGCTCGTGGCGGTGGTGCACCGCTCGGACGGCTCCGGCACCTCGTTCCTGTTCACCAGCTACCTGTCGCAGAACAGCCCGGAGTGGAAGGACAAGGTCGGCGCCGCCACCGCGGTGGACTGGCCCACCGGCGTCGGTGCCAAGGGCAACGAAGGCGTGGCCGCCATCGCCAGCCAGACCGACGGCGCCATCGGCTACGTCGAATACGCCTACGCCAAGCAGAACAAGATGACCTTCACCAGCATGGTCAACAAGGACGGCAAGATCCTGGCGCCCAGCATCGAGGCGTTCCAGGCCGCGGCCGCCAATGCCGACTGGGCGCACGCCCCGGCGTTTTACCTGGTGCTGACCAACCAGCCCGGCGCGGCGAGCTGGCCGATCACGGGCGCGAGCTTCATCCTGGTCTACAAGAAGTCCGACGACGCCGCGGCCGAGCTGGAAGCCCTCAAGTTCTACGATTGGGCGTTCAAGAACGGCCAGAAGCTGGCCTC
This sequence comes from Nevskia sp., assembly GCA_016779605.1. Taxonomy (GTDB): domain Bacteria; phylum Pseudomonadota; class Gammaproteobacteria; order Nevskiales; family Nevskiaceae; genus Nevskia. The sequence continues at coordinate 11,519 of JADHNH010000110.1, forward strand.
CGACCTGGACTACGTGCCGCTGCCGGCCAGCGTGGTGGACTTGATTGAGGCTTCCTGGAAGGCGAACATAGCGGACGCCTCCGGCAGCCCCTTGTGGAAATGATGCTTGCCTGAACCGGGCCGGGAGTGCGAACGCGGCTTGCGCCGCGCTCCCGGCCGCCTTGATTTGCCAGGGCTGCTTTTGTGAACACGAACGCCCAAGTGGCCCAATACGCATCATTTGCGGAAATTTCCCCGGCGGCGCTGCGCCGCCACGGCGCCTGGGACGCTGTGCTGCGCAACGCCACGCGCAGCGCCGCGCTGACCGTGCTGATCGTGCTGGGCGGGGTGATCGTGGCCCTGGTGAACGGCTCGCTGCCGGCCTTGCGCCATTACGGGCTGGGCTTCCTCACCAGCACGGCCTGGAACCCGGTCACCGAGAAGTTCGGCGCGCTGCCGGCGGTGTACGGCACCGTCGTCACCTCGCTCATCGCCATGCTGATCGGCATCCCGGTCAGCCTGGGGGTGGCGATCTTCATCACCGAGCTGTGCCCGGTGTGGCTCAAGCGGCCGATCGGCACCGCCATCGAGCTGCTCGCCGGCATTCCCAGCATCATCTACGGCATCTGGGGCCTGTTCGTGCTGGCGCCGTTCCTGCAGCGCGACGTGCAGCCCCTGCTGATCAGCGCGTTCGCGCCGGTGCCGCTGCTGTCCCACCTGTTCGCCGGGCCGCCCTACGGCATCGGCGTGCTCACCGCCGGCATCATCCTGAGCATCATGGTGCTGCCTTACATCACCTCGGTCACGCGCGACGTGTTCGAGACCGTGCCGGCGGTGCTCAAGGAGTCGGCCTACGGGCTGGGCTGCACCACCTGGGAGGTGGTGCGCAACGTTGTGCTGCCGTATACCCGCGTGGGCGTGATCGGCGGCATCATGCTGGGGCTGGGGCGCGCGCTCGGCGAGACCATGGCGGTGACCTTCGTGATCGGCAACGCGCACAAGATCGCCAGCTCGATCCTGGCGCCGGGCACCACCATTTCCGCCACCATCGCCAACGAGTTCAGCGAGGCCGAAGGCGACCTGTACACGTCCTCGCTGATCCTGCTCGGCCTGATCCTGTTCGTCATCACCTTCATCGTCCTTGCCGCCGCCCGCTACCTGCTGCTGCGGCTCGAAACGCAGGCCAAGGCCTGAGCCGGGCATGGACAAGCTGATCTACCGCCGCCGCCACGCCGTCAACGGCGTGATCATGGTGCTGGCCTGGGCCGCGGCGATTTCCGGCTTGGTGATCCTGGCCCTGATCCTGGGCACGCTGGTCTACGAGGGCTTCTCCGGCATTTCGCTGAAGGTGTTCACCCAGATGACCCCCGCGCCGGGCAGCGACGGCGGCCTGCTCAACGCCATCGTCGGCAGCCTGCTGCTGACCGGCCTGGGCACCGCCATCGGCACGCCCATCGGCATCCTCGCCGGCACCTACATGGCCGAGTTCGGGCGCAACACGAAGCTGACCCAGGTGGTGCGCTTCATCAACGACATCCTGCTGTCGGCGCCGTCGATCCTGATCGGCCTGTTCGTCTACGACGTGATGGTGCTGCCCATGCACCACTTCTCGGCCTGGGCCGGCGGCGTGGCGCTGGCCCTGCTGGTGCTGCCGGTGGTGGTGCGCACCACCGAGAACATGCTGCTGCTGGTGCCCGACAGCCTGCGCGAGGCGGCTTCCGCCATCGGCTCGCCGCGCTGGATCGTGATCATGCGCGTGGCCTACCGCGCGGCGCGCACCGGCATGATCACCGGCGTGCTGCTGGCGGTCGCCCGCATCACCGGCGAAACCGCGCCGCTGCTGTTCACGGCGTTCAACGAGCAGTTCATGAGCACCAACATGAACGGCCCGATGGCCAACCTGCCCATGGTCATCTTCCAGTTCGCCAACAGCCCTTACGCCGACTGGCAGAAGCTGGCCTGGACCGCCGCCCTGCTCATCACCATGGCGGTGCTTGCGCTCAATATCGGAGCCCGGACGCTTTCCGCGTCCCGGTCCAGAGAGTCATGAACGACATCAGAATCTCGAGCAGCGCGGCCGCCCAGAAGCCGCGCCTGGACCGCCGCGACAGCGAAGGCCCGCGCCAGCCCCTGACCGAGAAGGTCTCGGTGCGCGACGTCAGCTTCTTCTACGGCGAGTCGCAAGCGCTCAAGAAGATCAGCATGCCGGTCTACGAGCGCAAGGTGACCGCGCTGATCGGCCCCAGCGGCTGCGGCAAGTCCACCCTGCTGCGCATCTTCAACCGCATGTACGACCTCTACCCCCGGCAGCGCGCCGAGGGCGAGATCCTGTTCGACAGCAAGAACATCCTGGACGCCAAGCAGGACCTGAACCTGCTGCGCGCCCGCATCGGCATGGTGTTCCAGAAGCCCACGCCGTTCCCCATGTCGATCTACGACAACATCGCCTTCGGCATCCGGCTGTACGAGCGCCTGCCGCGCTCGGACATGGACGACCGCGTGGAAAGCGCGCTCAAGCGCGCCGCGCTGTGGGACGAGGTGAAAGGCAAGCTCAACACCAGCGGCCTGGGCCTGTCCGGCGGCCAGCAGCAGCGCCTGTGCATCGCCCGCACCATCGCCGTGCGCCCGGAAGTGGTGCTGCTGGACGAGCCGACCTCGGCGCTGGACCCGATCGCCACCGCCAAGGTGGAAGAGCTGATCTACCAGCTCAAGGCCGACTACACCATCGTCATCGTCACCCACAACATGCAGCAGGCGGCCCGCGTGGCCGACTTCACCGCCTTCATGTACCTGGGCGAGCTGGTCGAGTTCGGCGAAACCCGCCAGGTCTTCACCACGCCGTCGCAGCAGCGCACCGA
>JADHNH010000007.1 GCA_016779605.1 Nevskia sp.
GGCTTCGATGTCGTCCGGCTGGAGCTTTTCTTTCCAGGACGGCATGGCGTTTTTGCCGTTGGTCACGGAGTGGACGAAGCGGGCCTTGTCGTCGTGCGGGAAGGTGCGCAGGTCGAACACGCCGGGCCCCGGGTTCATCATGTGGAAGCCGTGGCAGTGGGAGCAGGTGTGGCGGAAGATTTCCTCGCCCTTGGCGGCGAGCTTCGGGTCAGCCGCCGCGGCCGGCGCAGTTGCGGGCGTGGCGGCCGGAGTGGCGGACGGCGCAGCCGCGGACTCGTCCGCCCATGCGCCGCCCATTGCTGCTGCGGCGCCCAGGCCGCACAAGATCACGAACTGCCGCGCAGCCCGCCCGTAAGCCGTGTAAACCGACACTCTCATTCAAATTCTCACTTGCCATCGATCAAAGCGAAAGTCCACAGCGACCCGCCGGTGGGCACGTTGTTCAGCCGCGGGTCGGCGGCGAACAGCGAATAGGCGCCGCCGATGCCGCTGGCGACGGTGATGTACTGCCGCCCGTTCAGCTCCCAGGTGGTCGGTATGCCGACAATGCCGGACCCGGTCTGGAACTGCCACAATTTTTTGCCGGTATGGCTGTCGAACGCCATGAACTCGCCGGTCTGCGCGCCGGTGAACACCAGCCCGCCGTCGGTGGACAGCACCCCGCCCATGTAGGGGATGTCCGACTCCACCTGCCAGCGCGCCTTGCCGGTGAGCGGGTCGATGGCCTTCAGGAATCCGCGCTTGCCGTCGGCCGGCCACACCCAGCCGCTGAAGTCCACGGCGATGAACCACTGGCCCTTGGACTGCTCCTGCTTCTCGGTGCGGTAGACGTAACCCCAGTTGAGCGTGTTGGCGTAGGCCAGGCGCTCGCGCGGGTCGTACGACATGGGCGACCAGTTCTTGCCGCCGAAGCTGGCCGGGAAGATCTGCTCCGGCTGCGCCATCTCCGGCGCCTGCTTGATGCGCGTGGTCAGCTCGGTGTCGATGGGCCTGCCGCTAGCCAGGTCGATGCCCTTGGCCCAGTTGATCCTGTCGATGAACGGGTTGGCCGCCAGCGGCTTGCCGGTGGCGCGGTCCAGCACGTAGAAAAAGCCGTTGCGGTTGGCCTGCAGGATGACCTTGCGCATCTGCCCGCCCACTTTCAGGTCCGCCAGCACCAGCTCGTTGGTGCCGTCGTAGTCGAACGGGTCGTTGGGGCTGAACTGGTAATGCCAGGCGATCTCGCCGGTCTTGGGCCGGATGGCGATGGCCGAGCAGATATACAGGTTGTCGTGCGGCTGCGCGCCGCTGTTGCGCAGCGCGGGGTTCCAGGGGCCGCCGTTGCCCACGCCCCAGAACACCAGGTCCAGGTCCGGGTCGTAGGAGCCGGTGAGCCAGGTGGCGCCGCCGCCGCGCAGGTAGTTGTCGCCCACCCAGGTGTCGCCGCCGGGCTCGTCCGGCGCGGCGGTGGTGTAGCGCCGCCACAGGTGCTTGCCGGTGGCGGGCTCCCAGCCGTCGAGGAAGCCGCGGGTGCCGTATTCGCCGCCGGCAATGCCGGTGATGAGCACGCCGCCGGCCACCATCGGCGCGCCGGTCATGGAATAGCCGTCCTTGTAGTTGGCCGCCTGCTGGCGCCACAGCTCCTTGCCGGTCTTCAGGTCCAGCGCCACCACGAAGGCGTCCAGGGTGCCACGGAACAGCTTGCCGTCATACGCCGCCGCGCCGCGGTTGTGCGAACCGCAGCAGCCTTCGGCGAACACGTCCTGCGGCAGGTTGACCGGCGTGCGCCACAGCTGCCGGCCGCTGCGCGCATCCAGCGCCACAGTGGCATCGGTGGTGGTGGCGTACATCACGCCGCCGATCACCAGCGGCTGGGTTTCCTGCGGGTAGTTGTTCGACAGGCTCAGGTTCCACACCGGCACCAGGTGCTTCACCGTGGCGCGGTTGACCTGCTTGAGCGGGCTGTGCTGCTGCAGGTCGTGGCCCAGGCCGTAGGTGCCGGCGTCGCCGGCCGCCGCCGCCAGGCCGGGCACCAATGCCGGGGCCAGGGCCGCGGCGGCCGCCACTGCGATGCACAGGCGCCGCAGGCTGGCGCTCCGCCGCGTTGCCATCATGGCCTCACTTGGCGTCGTACAGGGCAAACGTCCACAGCGAGCCGCCGGGCGGCACGTTCTTCAGCCGCTCGTCGCCGCCGAACAGCGCGTACACGCCGCCGATGCCGCTGGCGATGGTGATGTACTGGCGGCCGTTGCGCTCCCAGGTGATGGGAATGCCGACGATGCCCGAGCCGGTCTGGAACTGCCACAGCTTCTTGCCGTTGGCGGCGTCGAACGCCATGAACTCGCCGGTGAGCGCGCCGGTGAACACCAGGCCGCCGTCGGTGGACAGCACGCCGCCGAAGTTCGGCACGTCGAAGCCCACCTTCCACTTGCTCTTGCCGGTGAGCGGGTCGATGGCACGCAGGTAGCCGCGCTTGCCGTCTTCCGGCCAGGTCCAGCCGTTCAGGTCCATGGCCAGGAACCACTGGCCGCGCACGTGCTCCTGCTTCTCCGTGCGGTAGGGGTAGCCGAAGTTGAGCGTGTTGGCGAAGGCCAGGTGGCTGTGCGGGTCGTAGGACATCGGCGACCAGTTCTTGCCGCCCAGCGCCGACGGCCAAATCTCCACCGGCTTGTCCATTTCCGGCGTGTTGCGCACCTGGGTGGTGATGTCGCTGTCGATCGGCCGGCCGCTCTTCAGGTCGATGCCCTTGGCCCAGGTGATCTTGTCGACGAACGGGTTGGCCGCCAGCAGTGCGCCGGTGGCGCGGTCCAGCACGTAGAAGAAGCCGTTGCGGTTGGCCTGGATGATCACCTTGTGCGGCGCCCCGCCCACCTGCAGGTCCGCCAGGATCAGCTCGTTGGTGCCGTCGTAGTCATACGGGTCGTTGGGGCTGAACTGGTAGTGCCAGACGATCTCGCCGGTCTTGGGCTTGATCGCCAGCGCCGAGCAGATGTACAGGTCGTCGTGCGGCTTGTCGCCGGCGTTGCGCAGGGCCGGGTTCCACGGGCCGCCGTTGCCCACGCCCCAGTAGACCAGGTCCAGGTCCGGGTCGTACGAGCCGGTGAGCCAGGTCGGGCCGCCGCCGCGCAGGTAGTTGTCGCCCACCCAGGTGTCGCCGCCCGGCTCGTCCGGGCCGGCGGTGGTGAAGCGGTGCCACAGGTGCTTGCCGGTGGCCGGGTCCCAGCCGTCGAGGAAGCCGCGCGTGCCGAACTCGCCGCCGGAGATGCCGGTGATCAGCACGCCGTCGGCGACCAGCGGGGCGCCGGTGATGGAATAGCCGTCCTTGTAGTCGGCCGCCTGCTGGCGCCACAGCTCCTTGCCGGTCTTCATGTCCAGCGCCACCACGAAGGCGTCCAGCGTGCCGCGGAACAGCTTGCCGTCGTAAGCCGCCACGCCGCGGTTGTGCGAGCCGCAGCAGGTCACCGCGTGCACGTCCTGCGGCAGCGTCACCGGCGTGCGCCAGAGCTGCCTGCCGCTGACCGCGTCGACCGCCACGGTGGCGTCGGTGGTGGTGGCGTACATCACGCCGTCGATCACCAGCGGCTGGGTTTCCTGCGGGTAGTTGTTCGACAGGCTCAGGTTCCACACCGGCACCAGGCGCTTGACGTTGGCCTTGTTGACCTGCTTGAGCGGGCTGTGCCGCTGCAGGTCGTAGCCCATGCCGTAGGTGGCGATCTCGCCCGGCGTCTTGGCGCCGCCCTTCAGGTCCGCGTCGGTGGGTGCGGCGGCCCAGGCGGGCAGGCTCGCGGCCAGCATGATCCCGAACAGATAGTTTTTCATTGACCTCGACTTCCCTTGCTCACAAAAAATCTGGTTTGCCGACCGAAGGCGGCGCGGCGGCCGTGGCGGCCCTGCCGCGCCTTTATCGTTGCCGTCCGCGGCGCGCCGCGGCTCAGGCGGTGTGCTTGCGGATGAACGCGCCCAGCTCCTGGATTGCGGTTTCGCCTTCCTCCAGCCGGCTGGCGAAGATCTGGAACACGTGGATCTGGCCTTTCCAGGCCTTCAGCGTCACGTCCACGCCGGCGTCCTTGGCCTTCTTGGCGATGCGCGCGGCGTCGTCGTACAGGGTCTCGCGCTCGCCCACGTGGATCAGCAGCGGCGGCAGGCCGCGCAGGTCGCCGTACAGCGGCGCGGCCAGCGGGTTGCGCAGGTCGCCGTTCTGCACGTAGGTCTTGCCCATCTGCTCGATCATCGGCTTGTGCACCATCGGGTCGATGGCGTCGCGGCTGACCATCGACTCGCCCAGGGCCTCCAGGTCCACCCAGGGCGACAGCGGCGTGGCGCAGGCGGGCTGCGGGTCGCCGCCCTGCTTCAGGGCCAGCAGGGTGGCGATGGCCAGGCCGCCGCCGGCGGAGTCGCCGGCAATGGCGATGCGCTTGGCCGGGATGCCCTGCTTGAGCAGCCAGCGGTAAGCCGCCACCGCATCGTCCACCGCCGCCGGGAACGGGTTTTCCGGCGCCAGGCGGTAGTCCAGCGAGAGCACCCGCGCCTGCGCCGCGCGCGACAGGCGCTCGCACAGGTCGCGGTGCGAGTGCACCGAGCCCAGCACGTAGCCGCCGCCGTGCACGTACAGGATGGCGCGGTCCTTGGACGCGTTGGGCGCGCTGATCCACTCGGCCTTGACGCCGCCGGCGTCGACCTTCTCGGACTTGGCGCCGACTTCGTACTTGACGTCGGCGAACAGGTTGTCCCAGCCCTTGCGCATGGTGTCCAGCGTGGTGTCGGGGCCCCAGGCGCCGAAGGTGGCGACGACGTCGTGGATGACCGCGTCAAGCTGCGTATTGGACATGGCTCTCTCCAGGCACGAATTGAAAATTCCGGTTTTGGATCGCTTTGCGCGCGGCATTGGCCTTCTTGAGGACCGGTCTGCCGCCGGCGCTCCCGCGCATTTTCGATAGCGTACTATAACCGCGCCGCCGCGCTCCTGCCGCCACCGCGGCCCTTGGCGCCCGTGTAAACTGCCGGCTTCGCGCATTTTTCGGCCCACTGCCCCGGAGCGTCCTGGTTGTTCAGGGATTTCTTGCACGTCGCCGGCCCGCTCGGCAGCCTGCTGATGGCGTTCAGCGCGGCGTTCATCCTGCCCATCGGCGCCAGCCTGCTGTACGACGACGGCGCGCTGCTGCCGTTCGCGTTTTCGGCGGTGGCCGACTTCGCCCTGGGGCTGCTGCTGTGGCGTACCGCGCGCCGGCACGAGCGCGAGCTGAAATCGCGCGACGGCTACCTGCTGGTGGCCCTGGCCTGGCCGCTGCTGGCCGCCACCGCGATGCTGCCGCTGGCGCTGGCGCTGCCGGGGCTGAGCTTCAGCCGCGCCTACTTCGAGGCGATGTCGGGCATCACCACCAGCGGCGCCACCGTGCTGACCAACGTCGACCACCTGCCGCAGGCGGTCAACCTGTGGCGCCACGAGCTGTGCTGGCTGGGCGGCCTGGGCATCATCAGCCTGGGGATGGCGGTGCTGCCGCTGCTGGGCATCGGCGGCATGCAGATCTACCGCGCCGAGTCCACCGGGCCGGTCAAGGAAAGCAAGCTCACGCCGCGCTTCGTGCAGACGGTGCGCTCGCTGTGGCTGATCTACGGCGGCCTCACCGTCGCCTGCATCCTGGCGCTGCGCCTGGCCGGCATGAACTGGTTCGACGCCGTCTGCCACGCCTTCTCGGTGCTCTCGCTGAGCGGCTTTTCCACCCACGACGCCAGCATCGGCTACTTCGACTCGCCGCTGATCGAGCTGGTGCTGGTGGTGTTCATGCTGCTCGCCGGCATCAACTTCGCCACCCATTACCTGGCCTGGCGCCGCAAGAGCCTGCGCGTCTACGCGCGCGACGCCGAGGCGCGCGCGTTCCTGGTGCTGCTGCTGGCGAGCTGCATGGGCCTGGCGCTGTACGTGCGGCTGCAGGGCGTGTACCCGGACTACTGGAGCGCGCTGCGCCACGCCGGCTTCAACACCATCGCGGTGGCCACCGGCTGCGGCCTGTTCAGCGCCGACTACGACGCCTGGCCGCTGTTCGCCGGCCTGTGGATGCTGCTGCTGTCGTGCCTGGCGGCCTCGGCCGGCTCCACCGGCGGCGGCATCAAGATGGTGCGCACGCTGATCCTGTTCAAGCAGAGCTCGCGCGAGCTGTTCGGCCTGGTGCACCCCACCGCCGTGCACACCCTGAAGGTCGGCGGCCAGGTGATCACCGCGCGCGCCGCGCTGTCGGTGCTGAGCTTCGTGCACCTGTACACCGTCACCATCGTCGGCCTGACCCTGGTGCTGATCCTCAGCGGCATGGACGTGCTGTCGGCCTTCACCGCCATCATCGCCACCATCAACAACGGCGCCCACGGCCTGCGCGAAGTCGGCCCGACCCACAACTTCGCATCGCTGAGCGACTTCCAGCTGTGGGTCTGCACGTTTTCGATGCTGGCCGGGCGGCTGGAGCTGTTCGTGCTGATCGTGCCGTTCACTCCCGCCTATTGGCGGGAGTGAACGGCACGATGGGAATCGGCAGACGGGATTCGGGAATCGTAAAAACCGGGTCCGGTTGGATCGGAAGAACGATGCGCAGCTCATGCCGCCGTCGTCTTGTACGATTCCCGAATCCCGTCTGCCGATTCCCGGCCTTCATCAGATAAACGTCAATCCCACCTGGAACAGCTTCTCCACTTCCCGCGTGCGGCGCTTGTCGACGATGAACAGGATGACGTGGTCTTCGGCTTCGACCATGGTTTCGCCGTGGGCGATGAGCACGTCGTCGCCGCGCACGATGGCGCCGATGGTGGTGCCGGGCGGCAGCTTGATCTCCTCCAGCCGGCGGCCGACCACCTTGGAGTTGCTGCGGTCGCCATGCGCCACCGCCTCGATCGCCTCGGCGGCGCCGCGGCGCAGGCTGTGCACCTTGACCACGTCGCCGCGCCGCACGCGCGCCAGCAGCGCGCTCACCGTCGCCTGCTGCGGCGAGATGGCGATGTCGATGGCGCCGCCTTCGACCAGGTCCACGTAAGCCAGGCGGTTGATCAGCGACAGCGCCTTGTGCGCGCCCAGGCGCTTGGCCAGCATCGCCGAGAGGATGTTGGCCTCGTCGTCGTTGGTGACGGCGCAGAACACGTCGACGTCCTCGATGTTCTCCTCCACCAGCAGGGCCTGGTTGGCGGCGTCGCCGGCCAGCACCACCACGTGGTTGAGGTCCTCGGACAGCTTGCGCGCGCGCTCGCGCGAACGCTCGATGATCTTGACCTGCACCTTGCCGGCCAGCTCGCGCGCCAGGCGCGCGCCGATGCGGCCGCCGCCGGCCAGCATGACGCGCTTGACCGGGCGGTCCAGCTTGCGCAGCTCGGCCATGATCTTGGGGATGTTGGCGGCGGCGGCGACGAAGAACACCTCGTCCTCGGCCTCCAGGATGGTCTCGCCCTCGGGCAGGATCGGCCGGCCGCGGCGGTAGATGGCGGCGACGCGCGCGTCCACCCCTTCGGGCAGGTGCGAGGGCAGCTCCTTGAGCTGCCGCCCCACCAGCGGGCCGCCGTAGTAGGCGCGCACGCCGACCAGGCGCACGCGGCCGCCGGCGAAGTCCACCACCTGCAGCGCCCCGGGATAGTCGATCAGTCGGCGGATCGAGTCGGTGACCAGCTGCTCCGGGCTGATGCGCAGGTCCACCGACAGCGCGTCCGACAGGAACAGCTTCTCCTCCTCCTCCAGGTATTCCACTGCGCGCACGCGGGCGATCTTGGCCGGCGTGTGGAACAGCGTCTGCGCGATGCGGCAGGCGAGCATGTTGGTCTCGTCGCTGTCGGTGACGGCGATGAGCATGTCGGCGTCGTCCGCGCCGGCGCGGCGCAGAGTGTCCGGGTAGGCGGCGTGGCCCAGCACGGTGCGGATGTCCAGGCGCTCCTGCAAGCCGGCCACCGCCTGGGCGTTGATGTCGACGACGGTGATGTCGTTGGCTTCGCTGGCGAGGTTTTCGGCAAGCGTGCTGCCGACCTGGCCGGCGCCTAGGATGACGATTTTCACGGGGGGAACGCTAACTTGCGCGGCGCAGCCGCGCAAGTTGGGAATCGGGAGAGACCGCCGAACTCGCAGTGTCCAGGCTTGTTGCCCTGGAACGCGGCGGCCTCTTCCCTCACCCCACCTCCCGCTCCGCGGGTGGTTCCCCCCTCTCCCGCGGGGCGGGAGAGGGGCATTAGTCGGCGGCGCAGCCGCCGGTTCTTGGATAGGGCATTCGATAATCGTAAAAACGCTGGGTCCGATTCAGTCCGGAGAAGTTGATTTGCACCTCCAGGCCTCTGAGGCTTCTTACGATTCCCTATTCTCGATTCCCGGCTCCCGGCCCTCGACTCCCTTGCGCACCACGCGCTCCACCGCGGCGGTCCATCCCCGGTAAAGCGCTTCGGCGCGGTCGGCCGGGAGCTGCGGCTCGAAGCGGCGGTCGGCGCGCCACAGCGCGCCGATCTCGTCCAGCGAGGCGTAGACGCCGGCGCCCAGGCCGGCCAGCAGGGCGGCGCCCAGGGCGGTGGTTTCCACGGTCTGCGGGCGCACCACCGGGATGCGCAGGATGTCGGCCAGGAACTGCATGGCCCAGTCGTTCACCGCCATGCCGCCGTCGACTCTCAGCTCGGTGGGGGCGGGCGCGTCGGCGCGCATCGCCTCGAGCAGGTCGCGGGTCTGGTAGCACACCGACTCCAGCGCGGCGCGCACGATGTGGGCGATGCCGGAGTCGCGGGTCAGGCCGAGGATGGCGCCGCGCGCCTGCGGATCCCAGTGCGGCGCGCCCAGGCCGGTGAACGCCGGCACCAGGTACACGCCCCGGGTGTCGGGGATCGAGCGCGCCAGCGCCTCGGTTTCGCCGGCGGCGCGGATCAGGCGCATGGCGTCGCGCAGCCACTGCACGGCGGCGCCGGCGACGAAGATGCTGCCTTCCATGGCGTGCGTGGTATGGCCGTTCAGGCGGTAGGCGACCGTGCCGAGCAGGCGGTGGCGCGACAGCGCAGGGCGCTCGCCGGTGTTGAGCACCAGGAAGCAGCCGGTGCCGTAAGTGCTCTTGATCATACCGGGGGCGAAGCAGGCCTGGCCGACGGTGGCGGCCTGCTGGTCGCCGACCAGGGCGCGCACCGGCACCGCGGCGCCGAACACGGCCGGGTCGGTGCCGCCGTAGTCCGCGGCGGTGTCGCGCACCTCCGGCAGCAGCGCCGCCGGGATGCCGAAGAACTCCAGCAGCTCCGCATCCCAGTCCTGCGTGTGCAGGTTGTACAGCAGCGTGCGGCTGGCGTTGGTGGCGTCGGTGGCGTGCAGGCGGCCGCCGCTCAACTGCCACAGCAGCCAGCTGTCGATGGTGCCGAACGCCAGCTCGCCGGCCTGCGCACGCGCCCGCGCGCCGGGCACGTGCTCGAGCAGCCAGGCCAGCTTGGTGGCGGAGAAATACGGGTCCAGCAGCAGGCCGGTCTTGTGCTGCAGCCAGGCGGCGCGCTGCGCGTCGTCGTGGGCGCGGCACCAGGCGGCGGTGCGGCGGTCCTGCCAGACGATGGCCGGATGCAGCGGCCGGCCGCCGGCGCGCTCCCACAGCAGGGTGGTCTCGCGCTGGTTGGTGATGCCCAGGGCGGTCACGTCCGCCGCGCCGAGGCCGGCGGCTGCCAGCGCCTGGCGCACGCAGGCCTGCACGTCGTCCCAGATGCGCAGGGCGTCGTGCTCGACCATGACGGCGTCGCCGGCCACGCCGGGGGCGGACTGCGGGTAGGACTGCGGCAGCTCGCGCTGCGCCTGCGCCAGCGGCCGGCCGGCGCGGTCGAACAGGATCGCGCGCGAGCTGGTGGTGCCCTGGTCGATCGCCAGCAGGACGGCGGGTTTCATCGGCGGGTCCGGCAGCAGACGGTGCCGGACAAGCTAACCGATCGGGGCGAGCCCCTGCCAGTTGCCGCCTAGGATTGGAGCCCGTTGGCGGCAGGCGCCGAAGTCAGCACCGGCCCGGTCGGCTTGCCGGTGGGCGAGCCGGCCGGCGGCTCCAGGCTCACCGCCAGGGTGATCTGGCCCTGCATCGGCATGCCCTTGGGCAGCGGCATCACGCCCTCGCCGACCAGCGGCAGCACGCCCAGCGGCACCGGCCCCTGCGGCGAGACCCACCACAGCTGCAGGTCCATGCTGCGCAGGCCGAGCTTGATGTAGTCGCCGGCGGCTTCGGCGGTGATCATGCCGCGCGACGGCGACAGGCTCACGGTCCATTGCAGCGAGGAGCCCGGCATCTTCAGCAGGGCGACGAAGTCGCGCGCCGCCGACGGCTCCGGCTGCTGCAGCCGCGCCACCTGGTCGGCCTGGTTCTGCGGACGGTACTGCGCCAGCATGACCAGCGACACCATGGCCACCGCGGCCGCCAGCCCCGCCCAGATGCGCCAGATCGGCGGCGAGCCGGCGGCACGGGATTCGGACGGCAGGCGGCGCAGCGGCACGCTGTTGCCGGTCTTGATGCGCAGCTGCAGCGACAGCCAGGCGGTCGGCGGCGGCGCCACCGGCTCCAGCTCGGCCAGCCCGCCCAGGCGCTGCTCCCAGGCCTGCACTTCGTCGCGCAGGGCAGGGTCCTGGCCGGCCAGCTTCTCGAAACGCCGGCGCGCAGCCCCGCGCAGCGTGCCCAGCACGTATTCGCCAGCCAGCGTTCTGCGTAAGTTCTGATCCTGATACTTCACTTCACCGCTCCAAACCGCCGCCTACCGATTCCAGGCAGTCACGCAGCCGCGACAAGCCGCGGCGCACCCAACTCTTGACGGTTCCCAACGGCGCCCGCAATACACGCGCAAGTTCTTGATGCGTATAGCCTTCATAGTAAGCCAGCAACAAGCTCCTGCGCTGCTCCTCCTGCAATCCGCGGAGGCAGTCGGTGAGCCGGCCGACGCCTTCCGTCTCCTGCGCCCGCATCAGCGGATCCTGGGTCGGGTCGGCCATCGAAAGCGGGGGTTCCTCGCCTTCCTCCGGCATCTCGACCTCGGGCCGCTTGGCGCGCAGCAGGTCCAGGGCCCGGTACCGTGCGATGGTCAGAAGCCAGGTGAGCGGCGCACCGCGCGCCGGCTCGTAAGTCTCCGACTTCTGCCAGATCTTGAGGAAGCTGTCCTGCAAGGCCTCCTCGGCCCAGTCCCTTCGCTGCAGTATACGCAGCAGCAATGCGTACAGATGCGCGCTGCAGCAGCGGTAAAGCTCGGCAAAGGCTTGCTCGTCGCCGCGGCGGACAGCCGCCAGCAACTCGGTGAGGCGTTCCGGTGTGGCCGTCGCTCTGCTCATTGCCTATGTGCTTTTTTCCGCGGCGGATCGAAACTGCGGTGCGCCGGCGACCGCCCGGATGCCTTGCACGGCGGCCGGTCGTTTCACGCACGCCTTGATGGTAGCAGTGCGCGGGGCCTTTTTGCTCCGACCGCGCAGGCGCGGCCGCCGCCGACGGTACGGGCGATCAGCCTACGGCGCCGCCGGCATTCCGGATGCGCTGCGCTGGTGCCGCCGACCGCGGGCCGTATAATCCCGGTCCCCAAATTTCCCTTGACGCCGGTTCGCCCCGTGACTTCCGCCCACTATCCAAACCTGCGTCCGCGCCGGCTGCGCGCCCACGCCTTCGTGCGCGCGCTGGTGCGCGAAACCCGCATTGCGCCGGCGCAGCTGATCCAGCCGCTGTTCGTGGCCGAGGGCGCGCAGAAAGGCGCGGTGGCCTCGATGCCCGGCATCGTGCGCCTGGACCTGGCCGAGCTGGTTGCCGAATGCCGTGCGCTGCAGGGGCTGGGCATCGCCGCGGTGGCGCTGTTCCCGGTGATCCCGCCGGCGCTGAAGAACGACCAGGGCAGCGAGGCGCTGAATGCCGAAGGGCTGGTGCCGCGTGCGATCAAGGCGGTCAAGAGCGCCTGCCCGGAGCTGGGCGTGGTGGTGGACATCGCGCTGGACCCGTACACCAGCCACGGCCACGACGGCGTGCTCGACGCCGCCGGCTACGTCGACAACGACGCCACCGTGGAGCTGCTGCGCAAGCAGGCGCTGGTGCTGGCGCGCGCCGGCGCCGACGTGGTCGCTCCCTCCGACATGATGGACGGCCGCGTCGGCGCGATCCGCTCGGTGCTGGAGCGCGACGGCCAGAAGAACACGGTGATCCTGTCGTATGCGGCCAAGTACGCCAGTGCCTTCTACGGCCCGTTCCGCGACGCGGTGGGCTCGGCCAAGGCGCTGCGCGGCGACAAGCGCACCTACCAGATGGACCCCGGCAACACCGACGAGGCCCTGCGCGAAGTGGCGCTGGACCTGGCCGAGGGCGCCGATATCGTCATGGTCAAGCCCGGCCTGCCCTACCTGGACGTGATCCGCCGGGTCAAGGAGCGCTTCGGCGTGCCGGTGGCGGCCTACCAGGTCAGCGGCGAGTACGCGATGCTGCGCGCGGCGATCGACAACGGCTGGCTCGACGAGCGCAAGGCGATCCTGGAGTCGCTGACCTGCCTGCGCCGCGCCGGCGCCGACATGATCCTCACCTACTTCGCGCGCCAGGCCGCGCAGTGGCTGGCCGACGCCGACTGAACCGGCCGTAATCCCAGGGCACCCATGGATCGCTACGCCGTACTCGGCCAGCCGGTCGCGCACAGCCTCTCGCCGCGCATCCACGCGCAGTTCGCGCGGCAGGCCGGCGCCGAGATCTCCTACCAGGCCATCGAGGTGGCGCCCGCCAACCTCGCCGAGCGGCTGGCCGAGCTGCACGCGCAGGGCTATCGCGGCCTCAACCTGACCGTGCCGCACAAGGCCGCCGGCGCGGCCGCCTGCGTCTCCGCCGGCGCGGCGGCGCTGCGCGCCGGCGCGGTCAACACGCTGGTGCGCCTGGAACAGGGCTGGCACGGCGAAAACACCGACGGCCCGGGGCTGGTGCAGGACCTGGCGGGCAACCTCGGCGTGGCGCTGGCCGGCCGGCGCATCCTGGTGCTGGGCGCCGGCGGCGCCGCGCGCGGCATCGTCGAGCCGCTGCTGCGGCAGGCGCCGGCCGAGCTGGTGGTGGCCGGCCGCAACCCCTGGAAGGCGGAGGAGCTGGCCGCCGCCTTCAAGACGCTGGGGCCGATCCGGCCCTGCACTTTCCTGGCCTTGAAGGGCGACCGCTTCGACATCGTGCTCAACGCCACCTCCGCCGGCCACCGCGGCGAAGCGCCGCGCCTGCCGGCGGGGCTGCTGGCGGCCGGGGCGCTGGCCTACGACCTCAACTACGGGCGCGCGGCGGCGCCGTTCCTGGAATGGGCGCAGGCGCAGGGGGCGCAGCAGCGCAGCGACGGGCTGGGCATGCTGGTGGAACAGGCGGCGGAGGCCTTTGCGCTCTGGCGCGGCCTGCGGCCTTCGACTGCACCGGTGCTGCAGGCCCTGCGCAGCGACGCCGCCGGCTGAACGCCGGCGCCATGCGCAAGCGGCCGACCGCGCTCAGTGCGCGGCCAGCGTCTTCTTTTTCTGGGCCGGGTCGTCGCTCGGCGCCGCGGTACTGGCCGCGGCGTAATTACCCTGGGAATTGCCCTGGCTCCAGTCGATGGCAGGATCGACCGGCGCGAAACGGGTCGCGCACGCGCTGACGCCAAGGGCAAGGAGCGCCGCGGGAGCGGCGGCAAGAAGCGGACGAATCGCAGGCATGGCCTACACCTCCGTGTGCCTTGGGCGCCTGCTGCGGCGGCCGGTGCGGATCTCCCGCGCCGCCGCGGCGGTGCCGCGCCAAGACCGCTGTGGCGGGCCGTGCGGAATCAGGCCGGCCCGGCCTTGTACACGCGGTTAGACCGCGTTTCCCATGCGCAGTTCGGCGCAGCCGCCGCCGGCCGCGCCGTTGCGCAGGCTCAGCTCCCAGCCCTGGCGCAGCGCCAGCGTGCGGGCGACGTACAGGCCAATGCCGGTGCCGCCGCCGCTGCCGCGGAAGTGCGGCTCGAACAGGTGCGGCAGCTCGGCGGCGGGAATGCCGGCACCGGAATCCTCCACCGTCAGGCGCCCGCGGCCGGCGGCCACGCTGACGCAGCCGCCGGCGCCGGCCGCGCGCAAGGCGTTGCGCAGCAGGTTGACGAAGATCACGTGCAGGCTGCCCGGCGGCGCCGTCACCGGCTCCGGCGCCAGCTGCCAGTGCAATTGCGGCGCCGCGCCGGCGATCGAAGCGAGCTGCTCCTGTGCCCATTGCGGCAGCAGGCGATCCAGGCGCAGGACTTCCACGGCCTCGGATTCGCCGCGCGAAAGCGCCAGCAGCGCATTCAGGTCCAGGCGCGCCTGGTGCACGGCGCGCGCGATGCGCTGCACCGGCGCCTGCGCCGCCGGCAGGTCCTCGAGGATTTCGGCCGCGCCGGCGATGACCGCCAGCGGGCTGCGCAGCTCGTGGCTGGCGGCGGCGGCGAACACGCGCTCGCGCTCCACCAGCGCGTCGAGCCGCTCCATGTAGCCGTTGAGCGCCTGCACGATGACGCGCAGGTCCGCCTGGTCCGCCGGATCGGGCAGGGCCAGCCGGCTGCCGCGCCGGGCCGGGTCCAGGGCGCCGATGGCGGCGACCAGCGTGCCCAGGGGCGCCAGCACGTAGACCGCCAGCGTGCGCGAGGCGCGCCACGCGGTGAGGCCGCTGGCGACAAGCCCGGCCGCCAGCAGCAGCAGCAGGCGCTGTTCGCGCACCTCGAGCAGGGAGACGTCGTAAAGCAGGATCGCGTTGTCGCCGGGGCCGAGCTGCCGCACCAGGCCCTGGTAGGCACGGCCGCCGACGATGAGCCGCCGGTAGCGCCCCGGGGGCAGGGCCGCCAGCGCCGCCGGCGGCGGCCGGTCGCTGGCGGCGCGGTAATAGCGCAGGCCGCCATCGTCGCCCGCCGCCAGGGGTGCGCCGGTGCGCCGCTCCAGCTCGCGCTCGAGCAGGTCTTCCATGCTGCGGTTCTCGACCCAGCGCTCGGCCGCCCAGTAACCCATGCCGAGCAGGCCGGCGGTGACCGCGGTCAGGCCGATGAGGGTGACCGCCAAGCGCCGCTGCAGGCGGGACCCGCGCGGCCCCTCAGTCATCCAGGCTGGCCAGGCGGTAGCCGGTGCCGTGCACCGTGTGCAGCAGCTTGCGGCGGTAAGGCCGGTCGACGACGTTGCGCAAGGCGTACATGTGCGCGCGCAGCACGTCGGTGGGATGCCCCGCTTCGCCCCACAGCGCGGCTTCGAGCTCGTCGCGCGCGACCACGCGGTGGGTGCCGCGCATCAGCACTTCGAGCAGGCGGCGCCCGGCCGGGGTCAGCGCCAGGCGGTCACGGCCGCGCCGCACCTCCAGCGTGTCGAGGTCCATCGTCAGGTCCGCAACCTGCAGCCTGCGCGCGGCCCGGGCGGCGCCGGCGCGGCGGTTGAGCGCATCCAGCCGCGCCAGCAGCTCGGCCATGGCGAACGGCTTGACCAGGTAATCGTCGGCGCCGGCGGCGAATCCTTCGACCTTGTCGGATACCGCGTCGAGCGCGGTCAGCATCAGCACCGGCGTGGTCAGCTGCGCCGCGCGCATGCGGCGGCAGACTTCGGCCCCCTCCATGCGCGGCAGCAGGCGGTCGAGGATGACCGCGTCGAAGGCTTTGGTCTGGGCCAGGCGCAGGCCGGCCGGCCCGTCGGCGGCGAAGTCGACCTGGTGGCCGCGCGCCGACAGGTAGTCGCCGAGGTTGGCGGCGAGGTCGGGGTGGTCTTCGACAAGCAGGATCCGCATGACAGGTTTCCATGACGCCGCATCGCGGATTCAATGATACGGTGCCGCGCGGCATCGGCGCCTGCCCGTGCCGCCGGCCGGGCCTACGCCGCCGGGGGCGCCTGTGCCGCGGGTTCCGGCGCCGGCTTCATCTTCAGCACCCAGCGCGCGCCGATGATGCCGAGCTCGTAGAGCAGGTAGGTGGGCACCGCCAGCAGGGTCTGCGACAGCACGTCCGGCGGCGTCAGGATGGCGGCGAAGAAGAACACGCCCACCAGCACGTAGTCGCGGCGCGCGGCGAGCTGCTGCGGGGTGAACACGCCGCTCCAGCACAGCAGCACGATCGCCACCGGCGTCTCGAACGTCAGGCCGAACGCCAGGAACAGCTTGATCACGAAATCCAGGTACTTGCCGACGTCGGTCATCACCGCCACGCCTTCCGGCGCCACGCCGACGAAAAAGCGGAACACCGCCGGCAGCACCAGGAAGTAGGCGAAGGCGACGCCGAAATAGAACAGCAGCGTGCTCGACACCAGCAGCGGCATGACCATGCGGCGTTCGTTGCGGTACAGCCCCGGCGCGACGAACGCCCAGATCTGGAACAGCACCCAGGGCAGCGCCACCACCAGGGCCAGCACGGCGGCGAGCTTGAACGGCACCAGGAACGGCGCGGCGACCTCGGTGGCGATCATCTGCCCGCCGGCCGGCAGCAGCCGCAGCAGCGGCTCGGCGGCCCAGTGGTAGATGCGGCGCGCGAACACCGCCAGCGGGATGAAGGCGACAAACACGCCCAGCAGCGCCAGCACCAGGCGGCTGCGCAGCTCGATGAGGTGCGACAGCAGCGGCTGCTCGGCGCCGCCGGACGCTTCGCTGGCGCCTTCCGGTTCAGCCATGGTCGAATGGCTTGGGCGCGATGGTGGTGTCGGGCTTCACCTCGTCGGCGAGCTTGCGGGCCTGGGTCTGCATGTCTTGCGACTGTTCGCGCATGACCCGCTCGGCCTCGGCCAGCTGCTTCTTCAGTTCGGCGACCTGCGACTCCTTTTCAAGCTCCGCGCTCAGGTTGCGCATGTAGGTGCGGGCACGGCCGGTCCAGCGGCCGACGGCGCGCGCCACCGCAGGCAGGCGCTCCGGCCCGAGCACGACCAGCGCCACTACGAAGCACAGCAGCAGCTCGGAAAAGCTGAAGTCGAGCATGGCCGCTACTTATCCGCGGACGGCAGTCAGGATTTTTCGCTGCGGTGCGCCGCCTGCGGCTCCGGCGGCACGTGGCGGGCTTCACCTTCGATTGCGTCGGGCGCCTTGGGCGGCGCGTTGGCCTCGGCTTCGCCTTCGCGCATCGCCGACTTGAAATTCTTCACCGCCGAGCCCAGGTCGCTGCCGGCGTTGCGCAGCTTCTTCGTTCCGAACACCACCACCACGATCAGCAGAACGATGAGCCAGTGCCAGATGCTGAATGATCCCATGTAAATCCTCTCCAGTTTCGTTTCGGCCGGCGCCGGAATGCGGCGCGTCCGGCGCTAGACCGCGGTGCGCGACGCTTTCTCTTCCAGGCCCGAACGGCCTGCCCGGCGCGCCAGTTCACCGGTCAGCGCATCCAGCGGCAGATCATACGCCGCCATCAGCACCAAGGTGTGGAACCACAGGTCCGCCAGCTCGTGCACCAGGGCGGAGCGGTCCGTCGCCGCCGCGCAGTTCTTGGCGGCGATCAGCACCTCGGCGGCTTCCTCGCCGATCTTCTTCAGGATGGCGTCGGTGCCCTTGCGGTACAGGCCCGCCACATACGACTGCGCCGGGTCGGCCTGCTTGCGCGCCTGCAGCACGCCCAGCAGCTGCTCCAGCACCGCGTCGGACTGCGAAGTTCGGCTCATCGGGTATTACGCTGTGGTCGCCATTCCGGACGCGGATTGTAGCGCCGCGCCTGCACGCCGGCGCGCAGGCGGCCCTGCTTACATGCGCACCCGGATGCCGCGCTCGGCCAGGTACTGCTTGGCCTGCCCCACCGTATACGTGCCGTTGTGGAAGATGCTGGCCGCGAGCACGGCGTCGGCGCCGCCCTCGCTGAAGCCCTGGTACAGGTGCTCCAGCGTGCCCACGCCGCCGCTGGCCACCACCGGCACGGTGACGGCGTCGGCGATGGCGCTAAGCAGCTCGAGGTCGTAGCCGGCCTTGGTGCCGTCGCGGTCCATGCTGGTCACCAGCAGCTCGCCGGCACCCTTGGCGGCCATGGTGCGCGCCCATTCCACCGCGTCGAGCTCGGTAGCCTTGCGGCCGCCGTGGGTGTACACG
Organism: Nevskia sp.; assembly: GCA_016779605.1. Classification (GTDB taxonomy): domain Bacteria; phylum Pseudomonadota; class Gammaproteobacteria; order Nevskiales; family Nevskiaceae; genus Nevskia. The sequence continues at coordinate 17,922 of JADHNH010000007.1, forward strand.
CGCCATTTCGGCGGCTGGCCGGCCTGGCCCGGGCGCGGCTTGACGCGCTTGGCGTCGATGGCGACGACGATGCACTGCACGCCGTAGCGTTCGCCGGCCTCGGTGACGAAGTCCGGGTCGGCCACCGCCGCGGTGTTGATCGAAACCTTGTCGGCGCCGGCCGACAGCAGCGCGCGCACGTCGGCGCAGCCGCGCACGCCGCCGCCCACGGTCAGCGGCACGTAGATCTCGCAGGCCACCGCCTCGACCGTCTTGAACAGGGTCGGCCGCTCGTCGGCGCTGGCGGTGATGTCGAGGAACACGATCTCGTCGGCGCCCTGCAGGTCGTAGCGGCGCGCCACCTCGACCGGGTCGCCGGCGTCGCGCAGGTCTTCGAAGCGCACGCCCTTGACGACGCGGCCGGCGTCGATGTCCAGGCAGGGGATGACGCGTTTGGCTAGCACGGGAGGCGTGAGGCGGGAGGCGGGAGGCGTGAAAAACAAGCACGACAGCGGGCGGCCGGGCCAGTCCAGCGCAAGACGCAGGGTTTCATCGCCTCTCGCCTCACGTCACCGCCTTGAGGCAGTCCTTGAACGCCAGGCCGCCTTCGTACAGCGCGCGGCCGATGACGGCGCCGATCACGCCTTCGTCGTGCAGGCCGCGCAGCGTGTGCAGGTCTTCCAGCGTGGACACGCCGCCGGAAGCGATCACCGGCGTGTTCACCGAGCGCGCCAGCGCGCGGGTCGAATCGGCGTTGAAGCCCTGCATCATGCCGTCGCGGCCGATGTCGGTGTAGATGATCGCCTCCACGCCGTCGCGTTCGCAGTGCTGCGCCATTTCGATGACGTCGTGGTGCGACAGCTTGCTCCAGCCGTCCACCGCCACGCGACCGTCCTTGGCGTCGAGCCCGACGAAGATGCGGCGCGGGTATTCCAGGCACAGGTCGCGCAGGAAATGCGGGGTGTTGACCGCCTTGGTGCCGATGATGACGAAGCTCACGCCGGCGTCGAGGTAGCGCTGCACGGTTTCTTCCTCGCGCACGCCGCCGCCGGCCTGCACCGGCACGCTGCCGACGCCGGCGACGATCTTCTCGAGCACCTTGAGGTTCACCGGGGCGCCCTTGAGCGCACCGTCGAGATCGACCACGTGGATGCGCTCGGCGCCTTCGTCAACCCAGCGCCGGGCCACGCTGACCGGATCCTTGGAAAACACGGTGACGTCGTCCATGCGGCCCTGGCGCAAGCGGACACATTGACCGTTTTTGATGTCTATGGCGGGGATCAGCAGCATGGCGCTTACAAGCCGGCAGGGCGGCGTGCGTTAAGGTCGTAGATTTGCTCGGCGGTGGGTACTGCTGCATGGACACCCGTTCGCACTGTGCCGGAAAGCCGCAGGCAAGGCAAGCTGCCTCGGGGCGGGAATCGAGATTCGGGAATCGGGAATCGTAAAAAAATGAAGCCGGGCAGGATCGGCTTTTACGATTCCCGATTCCCCATTCCCGATTCCCGTCTTATCAGCCCCCCTCGCCATCCCAGGTGGTGAAGTTGGCCAGCAGGCGCAGGCCCACGTCCTGGCTCTTTTCCGGATGGAACTGCACCCCCACGACGTTGTCGCGCGCGACCACGGCGGCGAAGTTCAGCGAATATTCGGCGGTGCCCAGGGTATGCGCGGGGTTCTGCGGCGCGGCGTAGTAGCTGTGCACGAAATAGAACCAGCTGTCGTCCGGCACGCCGTCCCATAGCGGGTGTGGGCGCGTCTGGTGCACCCGGTTCCAGCCCATGTGCGGCACTTTCAGCCGTTCCTGGCGCAATGCCGGGTCCGCCGGCGGCGGATCGGGGAAGCGCACCACCGCGCCGGGGATCAGGCCGAGCGTGGCCACGCCGCCGTTTTCGTCGCTGCGGTCCAGCAGCACCTGCATGCCCAGGCACACGCCCAGCAGCGGCCGCTTGCGCGCCGCTTCCACCACCAGCTCGCTCAACTCGAGCCGGCGCAGCTCGTTCATGCAGGCGCGCACGCCGCCGACGCCGGGCAGCACCAGGCGGTCGCATTCGAGCAGCGCTTTGACGTCGTAGCTGACCAGCACGCGCTGGTTGCCGGCGACACGCTCCAGCGACTTGGCCAGGGAATGCAGGTTGCCCATGCCGTAATCGATGACGCCGATCGTTTCCATCTTGGGGGGAAAACCAGCCTTGGTTACAAGACGCCCTTGGTGGACGGGGTGGTATCCGGCGCGCGCGGATCCGGCGCCACTGCCATGCGCAGGGCACGGCCGAACGCCTTGAAGATCGTTTCGGCGATGTGATGGGCGTTGCGGCCGCGCAGCGCGTCCACGTGCAGCGTGAGCTTGGCGTGGTTGACGAAGCCCTGGAAGAACTCGCGGAACAGGTCCACGTCGAACTCGGCGACGCGCGCGCGCGGAAACTCAACGAACCATTCCAGGCCCGGCCGGCCGGAGCAGTCCAGCACCACGCGCGACAGCGCCTCGTCCAGCGGCACGTAGGCATGACCGTAGCGGATGATGCCGCGCTTGTCGCCCAGGGCCAGGTCCATCGCCTGGCCCAGCGTGATGCCGACGTCCTCGACAGTGTGATGATGATCGATGTGTACGTCGCCCTCGGCGTCCACCTCGATGTCGATCAAGCCGTGCCGCGCCACCTGCTCGAGCATGTGCTCGAGGAACGGAATGCCGGTGGCGAAGCGGCAGGCGCCCGTACCGTCGAGGTTCAGCTTGACGGCGATGCGGGTTTCACGCGTGTTGCGTTGCAGTACTGCACTGCGCGCGGCGCGGGCGGACATGCGGGGAGGATTTGCGGGGATTGGCGCAAGAATACACTGGCGCGAAGCGGATTTCATCTGCGGCAGGCCGCGGCTGCCGCCCGGCACGGCGGCGGGAATCGCCCGTGAAAGCCGCTTAAAAACCTCTTAAAAGCCTGAAAAACGCCTCCGATCGGTGGCTAACGGCTGATATTCGGCCAATCGCCCACCTTCAGCGGGTGGCGCGGTCCGCAAGCGCAGCCTCCAGCCGGCCGCGCAGGCCGGCCGCATCCACGCCGGCGATTTCCACGCGCTTGTTGCGCGCGGCGCCGCCGGCAATCACCCGCACCGCCGAACGCGGCAGGCTCAGCGCCTCGGCCAGCAGCGATTCCACCGCGGCGTTGGCCTTGCCGCGCTCCGGCGCGGCGGTCACCGCCACCTTCAGCGTTCCGCCGAGCCAGCCCAGCAACGCGTCGCGCGAGGCCTTGGGGCTGACCTTGACCTCGAGCAGGCTCACGCCAGCAGGCCGCCGATGATCGCGCCCAGCAGCAGCATGCCCATGTGCAGCATGCCCAGCACCACGCCGCCCAACCCGGCCAGGAGGCCGATGACGAAGATGCCGGATAGCGCCGTGGCGAAGAAGAACAGCAGGGATCCGAGCAGGATGGCCGGCAGCAGCGCCGCCGACAGCGCCCGCGCGACGTTGCCGGCAACCATGCCGCCGACCACGCCGGCGACGAATCCGCCGATTCCGGGAATCCAGCACAGCAGGACCGAGACGACAAACATCCAGAATGCCGCCCAGAACACACTGCCTTGCCCGTTGCTCATCGCCCGCCCTCCACACCGCAAGCTGGCCGGATCGGTGATGGCGGACACTGCGCGCCTGCGAACCGGCCATGCGAAAATAAGGTCACAATAGCACTACTGCGCCGGCAGCCGGCGCGACCGCGCCAGCCGCTTTTCGGCCGCGCACTTCCCGCTTTTCGCAACGAGACTTTCAATGCAAATCGCCGATCGCTGTGTCGCCAGCTTCCACTACACCCTGACCAACGACAAGGGTGAAGTGCTGGACTCCTCCTCCGGCCGCGAGCCGCTGGCCTACCTGCACGGCGCCGGCAACATCGTGCCCGGCCTGGAAAAGGCCATGTCCGGCCGCGCGATGGGTGACAAGTTCGCGGTGGACGTGACGCCCGAAGAAGGCTACGGCGTGCACGACCCGAACCTGGTGCAAGTGGTGCCCAAGAGCGCGTTCCGCGGCGCCGGCGAGCTGCGGCCCGGCATGCAGTTCCGCGCCGACAGCAGCCGCGGCCCGATGTCGGTGGTGATCACCGCCATCCGCGGCGAGGAAGTCACGGTGGACGGCAACCACCCGCTGGCCGGGGCGACGCTGCACTTCCAGATCGAGGTCACCGAAGTGCGCCAGGCCAGCAGCGAAGAGCTGACCCACGGCCACGTGCACGGCCCGGGCGGCCACCATCACTGACGGCAGCCGGCCGGGCGGCGCGCTGGAAAGCTTGCTCCCGGAAGCGGTTCAGGGTTTGGCCGCCACCGGCTCCGGTGCCGCCGTCGCGTCACCGGATGCCGCGGCTGCCGTTCCGATGTTGCGGTCGAGAAATGCCAGCAGCCGCGTGTAGAATTCCTCGCGGTTTTTCGGCAGGTAGAAGCCGTGGCCCTCGCCCGGCTTGATCAGCAGCTCATACGGATACTTGCGCGCGTCCAGCGCCTTGCGCAGGGCCTTGGCTTGGCTGACCGGCACCACATCGTCGTCTTCGCCGTGCACGATCATGACGGCGGATTTGAGCTTGTCGATGTCGGTCAGCGGTGAGGCCGCCTTCAGGCGTTCCGGCGAGGTACCGATGAAATCCTTGAAGAATGTGCCCCTGAACTCGGAACTTGGGCCGTCATAGTCGGACTTGAGCAGGTTGAGGTCGTAAACGCCGGCATTGCCCACCGCGCATCGGTACAGATCCGGCTCACGCACCGCGCTCTCGAGCGCTGCATAGCCGCCGAAGCTGCTTCCGAAGATGCAGATGCGCTTGGCGTCGGCGATTCCCTGCGCCACCGTCCAGCGTGTGCCGTCGGTGATGTCGCCGATCATCACCGAATCCCAATTCTGTTTGCCCGCCTCGACGAACCGCGCCCCATAACCGCCTGAACCGCGGAAATTGACTTGCAGCACGGCGTAGCCCCGGCTGGCGAGCAACTCTGGCTCGGCATCCCATCGCCAGCTATCCGAAACCCAAAACGGGCCCCCGTGCGGAAGCACCACCAGCGGCAAATTCTTCGGCTCGCGGCCTTGCGGCAGCGTGACGTAGCCATGCAGCGTCTGCCCATCGCGTGCCTTGAATACGATCGGCCGGCGCTCCGCCATTTGCTCGGGATCGATCGATTGCCGCCGCGCCAACAGGAAATTCGCTTTAAGGGTGCCGGCGTCGAAGACGTAGTAACTTCCGGGATCATGATCGCTTGAAACCGCGACGATCATTTTGGTGCCGTCGGGCGTCTGCGATACCGGCACCGCCAACTCGCCGGGAAAGGCTTTTTGCAGCATGGCAAGCTTGGCGCGCAAGGGGTTGACCGTGTCCAGCAGCACCATGCGTGGCCGATCGTTTCCGTAAACCACGGCGATCGGTTCTCGATCGGCGGCAAAAAGCACCAAGTCGACATCCGCTACGTCGTCGCAAGAAAGAGCCCGACGCTGCGTGCTTTTCAGATCCTGTTCGATGAGACAATCGTTGCCGCCGCCTTCATTCGATTGCAGGTAGACCTTCGAACCGTCGGCGGCGAACTGCAAAGGACGCACAGTGGCGCTGCCAAGATTGCCGACATTCACAGCCGTCCAGTCCTTTGCGCCAGTTTCTTTGTAGAACGTCAATAGATTGCTGTGCGCATCAAATCCTTCCGCAAATCGGACGACGCCGGATGTGTCGGTCAGGAAATCCGTCCAGCCGCTGATCGGGGACGCTTCCTGGTGATCCAATACGCCGCTTTCGACATTCAACCGGTAAGTGAACGTCAGTTGGGAATCGTCGAAGGCGGGCCTCACTTTGGTAAATGGGTCTGGGGGAAACGCGTTGACGGTGATGACGGCGTGCCCCGGATCCTTCGGCAGCGGATCGATGACCGTTGCCCAAGCACGTGTCCGGGTGACTCGGTGCAAATGGGTGCCTACCTCCGGCGCGCCGTTGGACCCGAACAAGTAGACGACGTCGCCGCCGTCGGCGTTCATTCCAACCAGTTCACCCGTCGGCACCGGTCGGTTGAGGGAGCCAATTTGCAGCGAGGTCGTCGCGACGATTCGCTTGGGACCCACCCACCAGTATTGATATATGCTGCGGCCGGCATCGAGCATAAAGCGGCCGGTCAACTTGCCATCGGACAGGCGCATCACCGCGAGCCCGATCTGTTCCGGCGACGGCAGCAGGGCCGCCACGTATTGCCCGTCGGGCGAAATGGTGACCTCATTGAAATCGTCGAGTTGGGCGAAGCTGGAGAGCGGCACTTCGGCAGCGCCCAGCATCGGTATGCAGCACGCAAGCAGCGCGCAAAGGCGTAGGCGCAGCCTTTTCTGACTCATACGATCCATCTCCCTGAACCGCTGCGGTGGTTTTCTTGTCGCAGCCCGTCTATCTTGCTCGTCGAGGGACGACTGCTGCAACATCCGTCGGGCAAGCACGCGGCGGCTGTGCCGTTCGGTCCAGATTTCAATTCGCTCCAAGGAGAAGCCGGTGTCAGGGATCATGCGATATTTCGTATTGCTCGGCCTCGGTTGCCTAGGAATCTGCCTGCCGCCGGCATTCGGCGGCCAGAAGGCCGCCGACCCGGGGCTTGCGGCGGCCGTCGCGGACCCGGGACGCACGCCGGAATTCCGCGCACGCGACAGGTACCGCCACCCGCTGCAGACCTTGCGCTTCTTCGGCATCCGGCCGGACATGACGGTGGTGGAGATCTGGCCCGGCCGCGGCTGGTATAGCGAGATCCTGGCGCCCTACCTGAAGGACAAAGGCCATCTTTATGCGGCGGTGCCGCAGGCCGGCGGCGAGATCGCCAACGCCGAGGTGCGGGCGGACTTTGAGGCGTTCAGCCGCAAGTTCACCGGCGATGCGGCCCATTACGGCAGCGTGACGATCACCCAGTTCAAGCCGCCCGAGCACGTGCAGATCTGCCCGCCCGGCAGCGCGGACCTGGTGCTGACCTTCCGCAACGTGCATAACTGGATCGCGGCCGGTTACGAGCAGGACGCGTTCAAGGCCTTCTATGCCGCGCTCAAGCCGGGCGGCGTGCTGGGCGTAGTGGAGCACCGCGCCAGGCCGTACACGACGCTGGAGCAGACCCGCAACAGCGGCTACGTCAACGAAGCCTACATCAAGGCGCTGGCCGCCAACGCCGGCTTCCGCTTCGCCGGCGCCTCGCCGGTCAACGACAACCCGAAGGACACCAAGGATTACCCGGAAGGCGTGTGGACCCTGCCGCCCACGCTGACCCTCGGCGGCAAGGACAAGGCGAAGTACCTGGCCATCGGCGAGTCGGACCGGATGACCTTGAAGTTCGTGAAGCCGTGATACGGGAATCGAGAATCGGGAATTGAGAATCGTAACGGCCCCTCGCATTTACGATTCCCGACTCCCAATTCCCGATTCCCGTCCTGATCAGTCTTCCGGCTCGTACGCCAGGTTCGGCCCCAGCCACTTCTCGGCCTGCGCCAGGGTCCAGCCCTTGCGCGCGGCGTAGTCGGCGACCTGGTCCTTGTGGATGCGGCCGACCACGAAGTACTGCGCCTCGGGGTGGGCGAAATACCAGCCGGATACGCTGGCGCCGGGCCACATGGCGTAGTTCTCGGTGAGGCGGATGCCGGCGTTGCGCTCCACGTCCAGCAGCCGCCACAGCGTTTCCTTCTCGCTGTGCTCGGGGCAGGCCGGGTAGCCGGGCGCCGGGCGGATGCCGCTGTACTTCTCGGCGATCAGGGCGGCGCTGTCGAGGTGCTCGTCGGCGGCGTAGCCCCACAGCTCCCTGCGCACGCGGTGGTGCAGGCGCTCGGCGAAGGCTTCGGCCAGGCGGTCGGCCAGCGATTCCAGCAGGATGGCGCTGTAGTCGTCGTTGGCCTTGCGGAACTCGGCGATCCGGGTTTCCGCACCCAGGCCGGCGGTGACGGCGAACGCACCCACGTAGTCGTGCAGGCCGCTGGCGCGCGGGGCGACGAAGTCCGCCAGCGAGCGGTTGGGGACGCCGGGGCGGTGCTCGCCCTGCTGGCGCAGGTTGTGCAGCGTGGCGAGCACCTGCGCGCGGCTTTCGTCGGCGTAAACCTCGATGTCGTCGCCCACGGCGTTGGCCGGGAACAGGCCGCACACGCCTTCCGCCCGCAGCCATTTGCCGGACTCGATGCGGTCCAGCATTTCCTGGGCGTCCTCGAACAGCTTGCGCGCGGCTTCGCCGGTGGTCGGGCTGTTGAGCAGGTCCGGGTAGCGGCCCTTCAGCTCCCAGGCGATGAAGAACGGCTGCCAGTCGATGTACTCGCGCAGCTCCGCCAAGGGGTAGTCGTGGAAGGTGCGCACGAACTGCGTGGCGGCATGGTGGCGGTGGTCGCACTGCACGTCGCCGCACACGTCCATCGCCTGCTGCATGAGCATGCGCGGGCGGAACGGGTGGTGGCCGTCCCAGCGGATCGGCGTGGCGTTGGCGCGGGCCTTTTCCAGCGGCAGGTATTTCTGCTCGCGGTCGCGGCCGGCGTGGCGTTCCCGGATCGCGGCGTACTCGGCCTGCACCTCGGCCATCAGCCGCGGCTTCTGCTCGGCCGACAGCAGGGCCGCCACCACCGGCACCGAGCGCGAGGCGTCCTTGACCCACACCACCGGGCCGCTGTAGCCCGGAGCGATCTTCACCGCGGTATGCGCCCGCGAGGTGGTGGCTCCGCCGATCAGCAGCGGCAGCTGCAAGCCGCGGCGCTGCATCTCGCGGGCGAAGCCGGCCATCTCGTCGAGCGAGGGCGTGATCAGCCCCGACAGGCCGATGACGTCGGCCTTTTCGGCCACGGCGGCGTCGAGGATCTTCTGCGCCGGCACCATCACGCCGAGGTCCACGACATCGTAGTTGTTGCACTGGAGCACCACGCCGACGATGTTCTTGCCGATGTCGTGGACGTCGCCCTTGACCGTGGCCATGACGATCTTGCCCTTGGCCTGCTGCACGTCGCCAGGCTTCTTCTCCGCCTCGATGAAGGGGATCAGGTAGGCCACCGCCTTCTTCATCACGCGCGCCGACTTGACCACCTGCGGCAGGAACATCTTGCCGGCGCCGAACAGGTCGCCGACCACGTTCATGCCGTCCATCAGCGGCCCTTCGATGACTTCCAGGGGCCGGCCGCCGGCGGCGGCGATCTGCGCGCGCAGCTCCTCGGTGTCGGCTTCGACGAATCCGTCGATGCCCTTGACCAGGGCCAGCTTGATGCGCTCGCGCGCCGGCAGCGCGCGCCACTCGTCCTTGGCCTCCGGCTTGCCGCCCGCCGCGCTGCCGCGGAAGCGCTCGGCGATTTCGAGCAGCCGTTCGGTGGCGTCGGCGCGCCGGTTGAGGATGACATCCTCGATGCGTTCGCGCAGCTCCGGGTCCAGCGCCTCGTATACCGGCAGCTGGCCGGCGTTGACGATGCCCATGTCCATGCCGGCGGCGATGGCATGGTACAGGAACACGGCGTGGATCGCCTCGCGCATGGCATTGTTGCCGCGGAACGAGAACGAGACGTTGGAAACGCCGCCGGAAACGCGGGCGCCGGGCAGGTTCTGCTTGATCCAGGCGGTGGCCTCGATGAAGTCCAGGCCGTAGCGCGCGTGCGCCTCGATGCCGGTGGCGACGGCGAAGATGTTGGGGTCGAAGATGATGTCCTGCGCCGGCAAGCCGACCTTGTCGACCAGGATGTCGTAGGCGCGCCGGCAGATCAGCTTGCGCCGCTCCAGGGTGTCGGCCTGGCCCTGCTCGTCGAACGCCATCACCACCGTCGCCGCGCCGTAGCGGCGGCACAGGCGCGCCTGCTCGACGAACTTGTCCTCGCCTTCCTTCATCGAAATGGAGTTGACGATCGGCTTGCCCTGCACGCATTGCAGGCCGGCCTCGATCACCTCCCACTTGGACGAGTCGACCATCAGCGGCACGCGCGAGATGTCGGGCTCCGACGCCGCCAGGCTGAGGAAGCGCACCATGGCGGCCTTGCCGTCGAGCATGCCCTCGTCCATGTTGACGTCGATCACCTGGGCGCCGGCTTCCACCTGCTGGCGGGCCACCGCCAGCGCGCCGCTGTAGTCGCCGGCCTTGATCAGGTCCCTGAACCTGGCCGAGCCGGTAACGTTGGTGCGCTCGCCGATGTTGACGAACAGGCTGCCGGCGCCGACGTTGAGCGGCTCCAGGCCCGCCAGCCGCAGCGCCGGGGGCGGCGCGGCCGGCACGCGCGGCTTGACGCCGCGCACCGCCTCGGCCACCGCGGCGATGTGCTCGGGCGTGGTGCCGCAGCAGCCGCCGACCAGGTTGACCAGGCCGGCCTGGGCGAACTCCGCCAGGATGCCGCCGGTATCGGCGGGCCGCTCGTCGTATTCGCCGAAGGCGTTGGGCAGGCCGGCGTTCGGGTAGCACGACACCAGGCAGTCGGCCAGCCGCGCCAGCTCCGCCACGTAGGGCCGCATCTCCTTGCCGCCGAGCGCGCAGTTGAGCCCCACCGCGAACGGCCGCGCGTGGCGCACCGAGTTCCAGAACGCCTCGGTCACCTGCCCCGACAGCGTGCGGCCGGAGGCGTCGGTAATGGTGCCGCTGATGATCACCGGCAGCCGCGCGCCGCCGGCCAGGCCCATTTCGTCGTAGACCTGCTCCACGGCGAAGATCGCCGCCTTGGCGTTGAGCGTGTCGAAGATGGTTTCGATCATCAGCAGCTGGGCGCCGCCGTCGATCAGCCCGCGCGCGGCCTCGGCATAGGCTTGCACCAGCTCCTCGAAGCGGACGTTGCGCTTGCCCGGGTCGTTGACGTCCGGGCTGATGCTGGCGGTGCGGTTGGTCGGCCCCAGCGCGCCGGCGACGAAGCGCGGGCGCTCCGGCGTGCTCGCCGCGTCGGCCTCGGCCCGCGCCAGCCGGGCCGCCGCCAGGTTGATTTCGTAAGCCAGCGCCTCCATGCCGTAATCGGCCATCGAGATGCGCTGGGCGTTGAAGGTGTTGGTTTCGATGATGTCGGCGCCCGCCGCCAGGTACTGGCGGTGGATCTGCCGAATCACGTCCGGGCGGGTCAATACCAGCAGGTCGTTGTTGCCCTGCAGGTCGCGCGGCCAGTCCTTGAAGCGCTCGCCGCGGAAATCCGCCTCGCCGAGCTTGCAGCGCTGGATCATCGTGCCCATGGCGCCGTCGAGCACCAGGATGCGCTCGCGCGCCAGCGCGGACAGGCGCGCGGCCGTGTCGGCGGCGGGGTGCACGGGGGGCGGGGCGGCGGCGGGCTTGGGCGGTGTGTCGAACATGCGTCATTGTATCCTTTTATCCGGATATGCGGATAATGCCGCGGCCCGGCGCGCGAAGGCAGCGCCGTTCATCGCGCGAATTGGACGCTTGGTCTGTCCGGACAGGCACGGCGCCGCCGCGCTGGCTTATTTAACGAAACTGCGCGCGGGATCACGGTGCCGCCACGCGAAGTTGCGTAAAATTTGCGCCTGGACGGGGTTGGCAGGTGCGCTGCCCAAATCCGATTCGGCGGCCGCCGACATACCGGACAACCCGGAAAACATGGAAGACACCAGAAGCTCCAAAGTGCATCCGCTGTTCCCCAACCAGGCGCCGGGGCGTGGGGAGCGGGGCGGTGCGTTCGAAGCGCCGTCGCACCCGGTGGCGGTGGAACTGAAGAATGCGGCGCAGAGGGTGCTCGACGAGCTGCTGCTGCGGATGTTCGAAAGCGCCGACGACTACCTGTTCGAGCTGGGCGAGAAGTCGCCCAACGACAGCGAGCGGCGCCGCTATTTCGACACCATGCGCGTGCTGCGCCTGGACCGCGCCAAGGTCACGCTGGCTTTCGGCGAAGACCTGGTGCGCGGCTTCGCCCCGACCGTGCGGCGGCCGCAGGCCGCGCCGGCGCAGGAATTCGACCTCGACAGCCTGTCGATCCAGCCCACCGAGGAGCTGGAAGAGAAGATCGCGCTGTCCAACATGGCCACCAAGGCCGAAGGCCTGCACAAGGGCATGATCTGGGAGGTCGAGCGGCGCCTGGAATCGGCGGCGCGCGACCTCGGCGTGCCGCTGTCGCCGACCGCCCTGAGCCCGGCCCGCATCTGCGAGGCGTTCGGCAAGGGCACCGGCGCGCTGGCCACCGATTTTTCCATCAAGCTGGTGGTCTACAAGCTGTTCGACCGCGTGGTGATCCAGGACCTGGGGCGGCTGTACACGGCGGCCCTGGAAGTGCTGGACCGCCACGGTATCAATGCCACGCGCCGGCCGGTGGCACCGCCGCCGCCGCCGGAAGCCGCACCGCCGCCGCCCGCGCCGGGTTACGCGCCGCCCGCCGCCGCCGGCCCACAGGCCGCAGGCGCCGCGCCGGGCTACGTGCCGCCGGCCTATCCGCAGTCGGGCTATACGCCGCCGGGCTACACGCCGCCGGGCGCGGCAGCGCCGTCAGCCGGCTGGAGCGCGGCGAACTGGAGCACCGCCACGGCGCCGGGCTGGGCGGCGGCGCAGACCCAGGAGTTCCTGCGCAACTTCGGCCTGGACCAGCTCACCCTGCAACGCTCGGCCGGTCCGCTGGCGACCGAATTCAGCAACCTGCTGCAGGCGCTGTTCACGCAGCCGCCGCCGCCGGCAATGCAGGCCTCGGCGCAGCGCCTGACCCTGGCCGGCAAGCTGTTCGACGACATCCTGTCCGAGCCGCTGCTGCCCGAGCCGCTGCGCCCGGCGATCGAGAAGCTGCGCTACCCGGTCTACCGCACCGCGCTGACCGACGCCAACTTCTTCGCCAACCAGAGCCACCCGCTGCGCAAGCTGCTGTCGGACCTGGTGGAACTGTCGGTGTCCGCGCAGTCCAGCGAAACCGCCCAGCAGCAGCTGCGCGAGGTGCTGCGCGCGGCCGCCGCCCTGCATTCGGAAGGGCCGGCGCTGATGCCGGACGCGGTGCGCAACACCCAGGCGGTGCCCGAAGGCGACGTCGACAATTTCCTGCTGCAGATGCGCGAGCAGACGCGCTCGCGGCGCGACGCGCTGCTGATGCGCGTGCGCCGGCTGGTGGCGCAGGAGCTGGAAGTGCAGACGCTGGGCCGCGAGGTGCCGCAGCCGGTGATGCAGCTGCTGCGCGGTGGCGTCGGCCCGCTGATGGCGGTGCGGCTGCTCAAGAACGGCCGCGGCAGCCCGCTGTACCGCGAGGCGCAGGCGCTGATGGAGCGTGTGCTGCGCAGCCTGGAATACATTCCGCCGCCGACCGAGGAGGAGCTGCGTTCGCGCGAGCAGCTGATGTCCGGCATCGTCACCTCGCTCGCCGACATCGGCATGCTCGAGGACAAGATCGAATCGCTGCTCAACGGGCTGCAGGGCGTTTACGCGCTGCTGGACGAGCCCGAGCGCATGCGCCGCGCCTCCGACCGCGCCGGCGAGCGCCGGCCGGACCGCCCGGAGCGCTCGCCGCGGCCCGACCCCAACGCCGCGCCGGCCGCACCGCCGCCGCCGCCGGCCCCCGGCCAGCCCGCCGCCGAGCGCGGCGAGCTGCCGGCGGAGCGGGTGATGGAGCTGCTGCGGCGCGTGCTGGCGCCGGACAGCTGGTTCCGCGTCTACCATGCCGAGCAGAACCAGACCCGCTGGCTCAAGCTGAATTCGTTCTACCCCGAGCGGGACGCGGTGACCTTCACCGGCTTCGACGAGACCCAGAAGCTCAACCTGCGCGCCTACCGCTTCGCCGAGGACCTCGCCCGCGGCCATTCCGAGCCGATCAACCCGGACGAAAGCGCGCGCGACGCGGTGGACCAGCTGCGCGAAGCCAAGGCCCTCGGGCTGATCTGAGGACACTCCGAACAAGTCCATCCTGCACTTGTTCGGAAGTCGGCGGTCAAACAGCGTGATTTTCATCGGCCTTCCAATTCAAAGACTTGCGCCGTCGAATTGGTTGAGCCAGCCGCGGCCTAGGCGGGAAGCCCTGATGAATCAGAGCTTCCCCGGCGGCCTGCGCGCGTTGGCCAAGCCGGCGCCGCAGGCGGCATAATTGGCGCTGTCCGCCGGCCGGCGGGCCTTGGGCCGGGCCGCGGCCGCATGGTCCCGGCGCTTTGCCGCGGGATCCCGCGGGCGCGCCGGCGGCGTCTGCGGCCGCGGCCGACCCCATCCTTAAAAGAACGCTTTCGAGAACCCTGATGAAGAAGTGGCGCTGCCTGGTGTGCGATTTCGTCTACGACGAGGCCAAGGGCCTGCCGGAAGAGGGCATTGCCCCCGGCACGCGCTGGGAGGACATTCCGGAAAGCTGGACCTGTCCGGACTGCGGCGCCGGCAAGAGCGATTTCATCATGGTCGAGGTCGACTGAGGCGGCCTCCGCGGACACGTTCCGAGCCACCCTGGGGCGGCTCCGAATACCACCGCGGCCCGGGCGGACTTAAAATCCCCGCACGCGAGCACCATTCCGGCGGCGGCCGGCCTCCGCTCAACGACCAGGGAGCAGCCATGTCAGCGGGAGACAAATTCAGGGCGGCAGTCGCCACCGAGAAGCCCTTGCAGGTGATCGGCGCCATCAACGCCTATACCGCGCGCATGGCGCAGGCCACCGGCTTCAAGGCGCTGTACCTGTCCGGCGGCGGCGTGGCCGCCAACTCGCTGGGCATGCCGGACCTGGGCATCAGCACGATGGAAGACGTGCTCACCGACGTGCGCCGCATCACCGACGTCACCAGCCTGCCGCTGCTGGTGGACATCGACACCGGCTGGGGCGGCGCCTTCAACATCGCGCGCACCATCCGCTTCATGATCCAGGCCGGCGCCGGCGCCGTGCACATGGAAGACCAGGTGGGCACCAAGCGCTGCGGCCACCGCCCCGGCAAGGAAGTGGTGAGCAAGGAAGAGATGGTGGACCGGGTCAAGGCCGCGGTGGACGCGCGCACCGACCCCGGGTTCGTCATCATGGCGCGCACCGACGCGCTGGCGGTGGAAGGCATCGACGCCGCCATCGAGCGCGCGGTGGCCTACGTCGAGGCTGGCGCCGACATGATCTTCCCCGAGGCGATGACCGAGCTGTCGATGTACCGCAAGTTCAAGGATGCGGTGAAGGTGCCGATCCTGGCCAACATCACCGAGTTCGGCCACACGCCGCTGTTCACCACCGAAGAGCTCGGCTCGGTGGACGTGGACATCGTGCTGTACTGCTGCTCGGCCTACCGCGCGATGAACGCCGCGGCCCTGAAAGTCTACGAAACCATCCGCGCCGAAGGCACTCAGAAGAACGTGGTGCCGCTGATGCAGACGCGCGCAGACCTGTACAAGCACCTTGGCTACCACGCCTACGAGCAGAAGCTCGACGCGCTGTTCGCCAAAAGCCGCGGGGCGGGAGGCGGGCGGCGGGAGGCGTAAAGCAGCCTCCGCGCCCGCCCGTTCGCCTCACGCCTTTCCCCACTCGCCTCTCGATCTGAAGGACCGAAAACCATGTCAGACGCCCCCGCTCCCGGCTTCAAGCCGAAGAAATCCGTCGCCCTGTCGGGCGTCACCGCCGGCAACACCGCGCTGTGCACGGTCGGCCGCAGTGGCAACGACCTGCACTACCGCGGCTACGACATCCTGGACGTGGCCGACGGCTGCGAGTTCGAGGAGATCGCGCACCTGCTGGTGCACGGCAAGCTGCCGACGCGCGCCGAGCTGGCCGCCTACAAGACCAAGCTCAAGTCGCTGCGCGGCCTGCCGGCGTCGGTGAAGTCGGCGCTGGAAGCGCTGCCGGCCGCCTCGCACCCGATGGACGTGATGCGCACCGGCGTCTCCGCGCTGGGCTGCGCGCTGCCGGAGAAGGACGACCACAACCATCCCGGCGCGCGCGACATCGCCGACCGCCTGATGGCGAGCCTGGGCTCGATGCTGCTGTACTGGTACCACTACGCGGTGAACGGCCGCATCATCGAGGTGGAGACCGACGACGACTCCATCGGCGGCCATTTCCTGCACCTGCTGCACGGCACCAAGCCGCCGGACTCCTGGGTCAAGGCCATGCACACCAGCCTGATCCTCTACGCCGAGCACGAGTTCAACGCCAGCACCTTCACCTGCCGCGTCATCGCCGGCACCGGTTCGGACATCTTTTCGGCCATCTGCGGCGGCATCGGCGCGCTGCGCGGGCCCAAGCACGGCGGCGCCAACGAGGTGGCTTTCGAGATCCAGAAGCGCTACGACAGCCCCGACGAGGCCGAGGCCGACATCGTCAAGCGCGTCGCCGCCAAGGAAGTGGTGATCGGCTTCGGCCACCCGGTGTACACGATCTCCGATCCGCGCAATAAGGTGATCAAGGAAGTGGCGCGCAAGCTGTCGGTGGAAGCCGGCAGCACCAAGATGTTCGACATCGCCGACCGCCTGGAGGCGGTGATGTGGCGCGAAAAGAAGATGTTCCCCAACCTCGACTGGTTCAGCGCGGTGTCCTACCACGTGATGGGCGTGCCCACCGCCATGTTCACGCCGCTGTTCGTCATCGCCCGCACCTCCGGCTGGAGCGCGCACATCATCGAGCAGCGCATCGACGGCAAGATCATCCGGCCGTCGGCCAACTACATCGGGCCGGAAGACCTGAAGTTCGTGCCGATCGGCGAGCGGCGCTAGCCGTCCGGCGGGAGGCGTGAGGAGGGAGGAGAGAGGCGCAAAAACAGCTGGCGAACGCTGCTTCGGGCCTTTGACGCCTCTCCCCTCTCGCCTCCCGGTGCACCTCAGCGCCGGCAACATCCGCTAAACTTCGTGGCGTTTTGCGCCAGATAGAGAAAAAAATGCCGGTCAAGATCGCGGTTCTGAAGGAAACGCGCCCCAACGAGAAGCGCGTGGCGATGGTGCCGGCGGTGGCCGACAAGCTCGCCAAGCTGGGGGCCGAGATCCACATGCAGTCCGGTGCCGGCAACGCCGTCAAGCTGCCCGACGGCGCCTTCAAGAACGTCACCTTCGCCGCCAACCCGCAGGGCCTGGTCAGCGACGCCGACGTGGTGCTGACGGTGCAGCCGCCGCCGCCGGAAGTGGCCGCGGCGATGAAGGAGGGCTCGATCCTGCTGTCCTTCATCTACGCGCACAAGGAGCCCGAGCTGGTGCGCCTGCTGCGCGACCGCAAGATCACCTGCTTCGCCATGGAGCTGGTGCCGCGCATCACGCGCGCCCAGGCGATGGATGCGCTGTCCAGCCAGGCCGCACTGGCCGGCTACTACTCCGCATTGCTCGGCGCCACCCACCTGGCGCGCATCCTGCCCATGATGACCACCGCGGTGGGCTCGATCCGCCCGGCCAAGACCCTGGTGATGGGCCTGGGCGTGGCCGGCCTGCAGGCGCTGGCCACCGCGCGGCGCCTGGGCAGCATGGTCGAGGGCTACGACGTGCGCCCGGAAACCAAGGAGCAGGCCGAGTCGCTCGGCGCCAAGTTCGTCGACACCGGCGTGGACGCGCGCGGGCAGGGCGGCTACGCGCGCGAGCTGACCCAGGAAGAGAAGGACAAGGTGGCCGCCGTCGTCACCAAGCATATCCAGCAGGCCGACGTGATCATCACCACCGCCGCCATTCCCGGCCGGCCTTCGCCCAAACTGATCTCCAAGGCGCAGGTCGACGGCATGAAGGCCGGCGCGGTGATCGTGGACCTGGCCGCCGAGGGCGGCGGCAACTGCGAGTACACCAAGCCCGGCGAGACCATCCAGGTCGGCCAGGTCACCATCGTGGCGCCGCTCAACGTGCCCTCGCTGCTGGGCGAGCACGCCAGCGAGCTGTACGCCAAGAACCAGTACAACCTGCTGGAGCTGATGATCAAGGACAAGGCGCTCAACCTGGACTGGAGCGACGAGGTCATCGCCAAGAGCTGCCTGACCCACGCCGGCGAGATCAGGAACGAGGCGGCGAAGAAGGCCGTTGAAGGCTGAAAGCCCGGGAATCGGGAGTGGGGAATCGGGAATCGTAAAATCGGGGTCGTTGCGATTGCGAATCGACGAAACCCTTTGGCTGCGGGAAGTCAAAATCAAGCGGTAGGGAGCATGCGAATGGACGCACACACCACGATCACGGGCTTCGTCGCCCTCTACATCTTCATGCTGGCCGCCTTCACCGGCTACGAGATCATCGGCCGGGTGCCGGCGATCCTGCACACGCCGCTGATGTCGGGCTCCAACTTCGTGCACGGCATCGTGGTGGTCGGCGCGATCTACGCGCTGCTCAACGCCACCACCATGCTGGAGCAAGGCATCGGCTTCGTCGGCGTGCTGTTCGGCGCGGCCAACGCCGCCGGCGGCTACGTGGTGACCGAGCGCATGCTGGAGATGTTCAAGCCGTCGGACAAGAAGAAGCCGTGAGGCGGGAGGGGAGAGGCGGGAGGCGCAAAAGCCTGGACGCGGCCCCTCACGGATTTTTGCGCCTCTCGCCTCTCGCCTCTCTCCTCCCGAATCCCGATTCCCGGAAACACACATGAACCCCAACCTGATCATCGACAGCAGCTACATCGCCGCTGCCTTCCTGTTCATCTACGGCCTGAAGCGCATGTCGAGCCCGGTGACGGCGCGCTCGGGCATCGTCGTGGCCGGCTGGGGCATGGCGGTGGCGGTGGCGGCCAGCTTCCTCTACGTGTTCGGCGTGTCGGAGGAAGCCAGGCCGCACCTGTGGGTCAACGTCGGGCTGGCGGTGGTCGCCCTGGGCGTCGGCCTGGGCTGGGCGTGGATCAGCGGCAAGCGCGTGGCGATGACGGCGATGCCGCAGATGGTGGCCATCTACAACGGCCTGGGCGGCGGCTCGGCGGCGCTGATCGCGGCGGTGGAGCTGCTCGGCGGCCACGCCACCGGCGTGGTGGAGCAGGTCGTCACCGTTGTCGGCGGCCTGATCGGCTCGGTCTCGTTCGCCGGCAGCGTCATCGCCTGGGCCAAGCTCGACGGGCGCATCAACAAGACCTGGCGCATCAAGGGCCAGCAGCTGCTCAACGGCACGGTGATGCTGGCCACCCTGGCGGTGGGCCTGTACATCGTGTTCGGCGCGCAGGGCCATGCCCCGGCCGGCGTGGTGATCCTGTTCTTCGCCGGCGCGCTGGTGTTCGGCGTGCTCATGACCATGCCCATCGGCGGCGCCGACATGCCGGTGGTGATCTCGCTGTACAACGCCTTCACCGGCCTGGCCGTGGGCATGGAAGGCTTCGTGCTGCAGAACCCGGCGCTGATGATCGCCGGCATGGTGGTGGGCTCGGCCGGCACCCTGCTGACCCTGCTGATGGCCAAGGCCATGAACCGCTCGGTCAGCAACGTCATCTTCAGCAACTTCGGCGCCACCGGCGACGAGGACCAGGGCGACATCAAGGGCAGCATGAAACCGGCCGAGGCCGGCGATGCCGCGGTGCAGATGCGCTACGCCTCCAAGGTCATCTTCGCGCCCGGCTACGGCCTGGCGGTGGCGCAGGCGCAGCACAAGCTCTACGAGTTCGTGAAGCTGCTGCAGGACAAGGGCGTGGAGGTGAAGTTCGCCATCCACCCGGTGGCCGGCCGCATGCCCGGCCACATGAACGTGCTGCTGGCCGAGGCCGGCGTGCCCTACGACATCATCTTCGACATGGAAGACATCAACCAGGAGTTCGCCACCGCCGACGTGGCGGTGGTGGTGGGCGCCAACGACACCGTCAACCCGGCCGCGCGCACCAACAAGTCCAGCCCGATCTACGGCATGCCGATCCTCAACGTGGACCAGGCCCGGCAGGTCTACGTGATCAAGCGCGGCCAGGGCAAGGGCTACTCCGGCGTGGAGAACGAGCTGTTCTTCCGCGACAACTGCAACCTGGTCTACGGCGACGCGCAGAAGGTGATGATGGCGATGGTCCAGGCGGTGAAGGAGCTCGGCGAGTAGAGCGGCGCGCCGTTCCCCAAAAGCCGCCTGCGGGCGGCTTTTTTTGGGCCGGGCCGCGACCCTGCGCAATGTCCTTGCCGCTGCCTACGGAACGACCTCGAAGCGCACCTCGCCGATCAGCTGCCCGGCGTCCGTGACCACTTCCACGCGCCAGGCACCCGCGGCGTCGGCCGGGAAGTTCTGCTTGTAGCTCCAGGCGCGGTAGCCCTGCCGGCCCAGGCCGGCGATGTCCAGCGGGATCCGCGCGACCTCCCTGCCGCCATGCATCCAGCGGTGGAACACGCGCTCGCGCAGGCCGCGCGGCGCGTGGATGGCGGTGAAGGCATAGAGGCCCTGCGCCAGCACGTTTGCCGGCACCGTGCGCAGCGCGGGGCCGGGCTGGCGGGCGTCGGTGTCCACCCCGGTGCTGATCACGGCTTGGTCCACCCACAAGGTCACCGGCGGCACCCAGAAGCGCAGCAGCCAGGACGCGGCGCCCAGCGACAGTGCGGCGGCGAGCAGCAGGCCCCAGCGCCGCAGGCTGCGGCCGCGGATCAGGTGCGCCAGGCTCGGCAGCGCGAACAGGCCGATCGCGGCCGAAGCC
Source organism: Nevskia sp. (assembly GCA_016779605.1). Taxonomy (GTDB): domain Bacteria; phylum Pseudomonadota; class Gammaproteobacteria; order Nevskiales; family Nevskiaceae; genus Nevskia. Next base: position 38,252 of record JADHNH010000007.1, read on the forward strand.
GCGGCCAGGCTCTGCGTGGTGGTGAGCTGCCACAGCACCGGCGGTACGGTGAGCGCGGCCAGGTACACCGCGAACGCATGGAACCCCAGGTAGCGCCACGGCCGCGCGGCGATGACGCCGTAGTACAGCGGGTCCCACATCGAAACCAGCGCGCCGGCGCCGGCGGCGGCGGTGAATACCGCCTGGCCGCTGGCCCAGGTGGTGGTGGACAGCAGGAACGGCAGGCAGAAGAAGTAGGTCTGCTGGTGCACCGCCTGGATACTGTAGCGCAGCACCAGCGGCGACAGGCGCGCCCAGCGGTAGCCGGCCAGCCAGCGTGCGAGCAGGCCCTCCGACAGCATCAGCAGCCAGCCCGCCGCCAGCAGGATGGCGATCGACTGCGCCACCCTTGCGTTGTTGCGCTCGACCAGCGCAAAGCTGGCCGAGCCGGCGGCGAAGCTGGCGCAGGCCAGCAGCAGGCGATGCCGCTCCAGCCAAGACAGCAGGCGCTGCAATCGCCCCGGCGGACCACCCGGCCCGGCCGGCGCGGCCGCGCCGGGCAAGGCCTCCGCGGCTCGGGTCTGCTCCATCACCTATTATGACGGCGGCAAATCGCCCGGGTTCGGGGGCCCGCGATGGGGGACAACTGCTTCAGGATCGGCCTGGCCATGGCCGGCGCGGTATCGGCCGGCGCCTACAGCGCCGGCGTGCTGGATTTCCTGGTCGAGGCGCTGGACGCCTGGCACGCCGCCAAGGCGCGCGGCGAGGCGGTGCCGCGGCACGCAGTGTCGCTGGAGGCGGCCAGCGGCGCCTCCGCCGGCGCCATGTGCGCCGCCCTGCTGGCGGCGGCGCTGCCGTACCGCTTCCCGCACGCGCGGCTCGACGCGCGCCGGCGGCCGGACGCGCGGGCGGGCGAAAACCCGTTCTACCGCGCCTGGGTGCGCGACATCGGCATCGCGCCGCTGCTGGGCACCGCGGACCTGGCCGGGGGACCGCTGAAATCGCTGCTCGACTGCACCGCGCTGGACGGCATCGTGCAGGCGGCGCTGGACTTCGCCGGGCCGGCGCAGCCACGGCCCTACGTGCGGCGCCCCTTCGTGGCGCGCTTCACCCTGGGCAACCTGCGCGGCGTGCCGTACACGGTGAACTACCGCGGCACGCGGCCGGCCAGCGACACGCTCTACGCCCATGCCGACTTCCAGGGCTTCCTGGTCGGCGGGGAGCCGCCCCGCCCGCTGCCGCCGCACCTGGCCGGACACCGCCTGCTGGGCGCGGAGCCATCCGCCGCCGATCCCGCCTGGCGCGGCCTGGGCGAAGCCGCGCTGGCCTCCGGCGCGTTCCCGTTCTTCCTGAAGCCGCGCCTGCTGTCGCGGCCGGGCAGCGACTACGCCGCCCTGCGGTTCGGCACCGGCGATCCGGCGCTGCCTGGCGGCAGCCTGAGCGTGCCGCCGGCCTGGGGCGACGGCGCCGCGCCGGCCGCTTACGACTACGTCTGCATGGACGGCGGCCTGTTCAACAACGAACCGCTGGAGCTGGCGCGCGAGGTGGTGGCCGGCGGCTACGGCTGCCGGATGCCGCGCAGCGGCGCGCTGGCGGACCGCGCGGTGCTGATGATCGCGCCGTTCGTGTCGCGCCCGGGCGCCGGCACCCTCCTGCCGGTGGCGCCGCTGCACCAGCTGATCGCGCCGCTGCTGTTCTCGCTGGTGGCGCAGTGCCGCTTTGCGCCGCAGGACCTGGCCCTGGCGCAGGACGAAACCGTCTACAGCCGCTTCCTGCTTGCGCCGACCGGATCGAAGTCTCCGCCCGGGGCGCCGTACTGGATCGCCGGCGGCCCGCTGGAAGGCTTCTTCGGCTTTCTCCACGAGGAGTTCCGCAAGCACGACTACCAGCTCGGCCGGCGCAACTGCCAGCGCTTCCTGCAGCGCCATTTCACCCTGCCGGCGGACAACCCGATCGTCGCGGCCGGCTACGCGGAGCTGGCGGAGCCGCAGCTCCGCGCCTGGCGCACGGCCGACGGCGAGCTGCCGATCGTTCCACTCACCGGCACTGCCGTGCCCGAAGAGCCGGCCTGCGACTGGCCGGCCGGACAGCTCGACGTGGAGGAAATCCTGCACGCGGCGCGGCGGCGCGCCGACGCCGTGTCCGCCGCGCTGCGCGCCGGCATCGGCGGCCCCTGGCTGCGGCGCCAGGCGCTGGGCCTGCTGGCGCGCGCCGGCTGGATCGCGGCGCGCCCGCCGCTGCAGCGCGCGCTGCGCCAGGCCCTGGAAGACGCGCGCAGCGCCCAGCAACTGTAAACTGGCGGGCAAAATCCGCAGCGCGCCGACAGCGCGCCCACCAGGGACGAATCCGTGATACCAGCCAGCCGGGGCGCCCGGTCCCGAACTGAGGCGGCCCGCATCCAGGCGGCCTGCATCGGCACGCCCCGCACCGGGTGCAGGTGATGCGCGGGTTCCGCTACTACGAGTTCCTGATGGCGGGCATGGTGACGGTGCTGCTGTGCGCCAATCTGATCGGCCCGGCCAAGGTGTGCACGGTGGCGCTGCCGCTGCTCGGCGCATTCAGCTTCGGCGCCGGCAACCTGTTTTTCCCGATCAGCTACGTGTTCGACGACCTCATCACCGAGGTCTACGGCTATGCGCGCGCACGGCGGGTGGCCTGGGCCGGCCTGGGCGCGCTGATCTTCGCCTCGGTCATGTCGCAGTTCATCGTGCGGGTGCCGCCGTCGCCGCTGGAGCCGTACAACGCCACCCTGCAGCCGGCGCTGGAAGTGGTGTTCGGCGGCACCTGGCGCATCGTCGCGGCGAGCCTGTTCGCCTACCTGTGCGGCGATTTCGTCAACTCCTTCGTGCTGGCCAAGATGAAGGTGCTGACCAACGGCCGCTGGCTGTGGACCCGCACGGTGGGCTCCACCGTGTGCGGCCAGGCGGTGGACTCGCTGCTGTTCTATCCCATCGCCTTCGGCGGCATCTGGACCAGCGACTCGCTGATCCGGGTGATCGCGTTCAACTGGACCTTCAAGGTGGGGGTGGAGATCCTCACCACGCCGCTGATCTACACCATCGTCGCCCGGCTCAAGCGCGCCGAGGGCGTGGACACCTTCGACCGCGGCACCCACTTCACGCCGTTCTCGCTGCGCGACGAAGGCGAGCGGCGCCAGTACGGATGACCTGGCTGCCGCCGCCGGCGCACGCGGCATGAGTGCCGTGCTGGCCGGCCCGCTGCTGGCGGGCATCGCGGTGGGCTTTTCCATCGCCGCCCCGGTCGGGCCGATCGGCCTGCTGGTCATCCGCCGCTCGCTGGCGCGCGGCTTCGTGCTGGGTCTGGTCACCGGCATGGGCGCCGCCACCGCCGACACCTGCTTCGGCGTGGTCGCGGCGTTCGGCCTCACCGTCATCTCCAGCTTCCTGCAGGAGGTCTCCACGCCGCTGTCGCTGGTGGGCGGGGCCTTCCTGGTCTGGCTGGGGCTGCGCACCATCCGCAGCCCGCCGCCGGACGATGCCGCCGCCGGCGGCGGCACCTCGCTGGCCGCGGCCTACGGCTCCACCTTCCTGCTGACCCTGTCCAACCCCGCCACCATCCTGTCGTTCGCCGCCGTGTTCACCGTGTTCGGCGTGGCCGCCTACTCCGACTACACGGCCGCCAGCACCGTGGTGGCCGGCGTGTTCGCCGGCTCCACGCTGTGGTGGCTGCTCCTGAGCGGCACCACGGCCTGGCTGCGCGGCCGCATCCGGCCGGCCTGGCTGACCGGCATCAACCGCTTTTCCGGCGCACTGCTGTGCGGGTTTGGGATAATGGTGTTCGCACGGGCGGTGTTGCCGTGGATGAGCGGCCTGCGCTGAGCGCCGCGCCGTCTTTAAGATTTTCGCCAGACTTGAGACCTTGAAGCTTTTCGAGCCGCCATGACCACCATCTCGCAAGACGACCTGATCCAGAGCGTTGCCGACGCCCTGCAGTACATTTCCTACTACCACCCGGTGGATTACATCCGCAACCTGGCGGCCGCCTACGAAAAGGAGCAGTCGCCGGCGGCCAAGGACGCCATCGCCCAGATCCTGATCAACTCGCGCATGTGCGCCGAAGGCCACCGGCCGATCTGCCAGGACACCGGCATCGTCACCGTGTTCGTCAAGGTGGGCATGGACGTGCGCTGGGGCGGCGCCAGCATGGGGCCCACGATGTCTTTGGAGGACATGGTCAACGAGGGCGTGCGCCGCGCCTACAACCACCCGGACAACAAGCTGCGCGCCTCGGTGCTGGCCGACCCGGCGTTCACCCGCCGCAACACCAAGGACAACACCCCGGCGGTGGTCAACGTCAGCCTGGTGCCGGGCCACGAGGTGGAAGTGATCGTCGCCGCCAAGGGTGGCGGCTCCGAAGCCAAGTCCAAGTTCGTCATGCTCAACCCCTCGGACTCGATCGTCGACTGGGTGCTCAAGACCGTGCCGACCATGGGCGCCGGCTGGTGCCCGCCGGGCATGCTCGGCATCGGCATCGGCGGCACCGCCGAGAAGGCCATGCTGCTGGCCAAGGAAGCGCTGATGGAGCCGATCGACATGCCGCAGCTCGTCGCGCGCGGCCCCAAGAGCAAGCTGGAAGAGCTGCGCGTGGAGCTGTACGAGAAGGTCAACGCCCTGGGCATCGGCGCGCAGGGCCTGGGCGGGCTGACCACCGTGCTGGACGTGAAGATCCTCGACTACCCGACCCACGCCGCCAACCTGCCGGTGGCGATGATCCCCAACTGCGCCGCCACCCGCCACGCCCACTTCGTGCTCGACGGCAGCGGCCCGGCGGTGCTCGAGCCGCCGTCGCTCGAAGACTGGCCGCGGCTCACCTACGACACCAGCAAGGGCCGGCGCGTCAACCTCGACACCGTCACCCGCGAGGAGGTCGCCGGCTGGAAGCCGGGCGACGTGCTGCTGCTCAACGGCAAGCTGCTCACCGGCCGCGACGCCGCGCACAAGCGCATGACCGACATGCTCAGCGCCGGCCAGAAGCTGCCGGTGGACTTCACCAACCGCTTCATCTACTACGTCGGCCCGGTGGACCCGGTGCGCGGCGAGGTGGTGGGCCCGGCCGGCCCGACCACCGCCACGCGCATGGACAAATTCACCCGCCAGATGCTGGAGCAGACCGGCCTGCTCGGCATGGTCGGCAAGGCCGAGCGCGGCCCGCTGGCGATCGAGGCGATCCGCGACAACAAGGCCGTCTACCTGATGGCGGTGGGCGGCGCGGCTTACCTGGTCTCCAAGGCGATCAAGGCCTCGCGCGTCCTGGCCTTCGAAGACCTCGGCATGGAAGCGATCTACGAGTTCGAGGTGAAGGACATGCCGGTGACGGTGGCGGTGGACTGCAAGGGCACCTCGGTGCACCAGACCGGACCGAAGGAATGGCAGGCGAAGATCGGCAAGATCCCGGTGACGGTGGCGTAGCGGCAGGACCGTTTATCGTCGCGCCGTCGACCACTCCATTTTGCGCTGGGCGCGAAATGGAGTGGTCGTGCGCCCTTGCTCTGCGCCGACGCGTTCAGCGGTCCACCATCGACATCATCCGCTCGTTGTAGCGCGAGCCGGACACCTTGCCCGGCGCCAGGGCCTGGTCCAGCGCCTTCATCTGCGTGGCGTCCAGCCTGAGCGCGGCGGCGGCGACGTTCTCTTCCAGGTACTTGCGGCGCTTGGTGCCGGGAATCGGCACCACCTGCTCGCCCTTGTGCAGCAGCCAGGCCAGCGCGACCTGCCCGGGCCTGGCCTGCAGCGCCTTGGCGATGTCGTGCACGGTGCGCGCCGCGTTCACGTTGGCGTCGTAGTTGGCGCCCTGGTAGCGCGGGTCGTTGCGGCGGAAGTCGTCGGCCGGGTAGTCCTCGGCGCGCTTGACCGCGCCGGTGAGGAAGCCGCGCCCGAGCGGCGAGAACGGCACCAGGCCGATGCCGAGTTCGCGCAGGGCCGGGATCACGTCCGTCTCGAGGTTGCGCTCCCACAGGGAATATTCGCTCTGCAGCGCGGACACCGGGTGCACCGCGTGCGCGCGGCGGATGTTGGCGACGCCGGCTTCCGACAGGCCGAAATAGCGCACCTTGCCCTGCCGCACCAGCTCGCCGACCGCGCCGGCCACCTCCTCGATGGGCACGTTGCGGTCGATGCGGTGCTGGTAGAGCAGGTCGATGCGGTCGGTGCGCAGGCGCTTGAGCGAGCCTTCCACCGCGGCGCGGATCTGCGCCGGGCGGCTGTCGGTGCCGAGCATCTTGCCGCCTTCGATGCGGAAGCCGAACTTGGTGGCGATCACCACCTGGTCGCGCTTGCCGGCGAGCGCGCGGCCGAGCAGGTCTTCGTTGGTGAGGGGGCCGTAGACTTCCGCGGTGTCGAGGAAGGTGCAGCCGAGCTCGATGGCGCGGTGCAGCGTGGCGATGGACTCCGCTTCGTCCGCCGGGCCGTAGGACTGGCTCATGCCCATGCAGCCCAGCCCGATGGGCGAAACTTCCAATCCCTGGCTGCCGAGCTTGCGCGTGTTCGATGTCATGGCGATCTCCTCAGATGGGCGAAAGGCGCTGCGCTTTCTTGAATCCGCTGGGAAGGCTTGGAGCGGGAGCCCGGTGAAAGCGGATGCCCCGGAACCTTAGCAGACTGCCACGCCTGCGCAACAGGCGAGCCCGGCCGCAGCGCATGCGCGGACTCGCGCGAACGGCGCAGCCACCGTGGCGGCAGCCGCGCCAATCATCGTAATCTGGACGCCGCTCCGTTCCGGTCCCGGGAGACACCGATGAAGGGCGACAAGCTGCTGCGCAGCGCACTGTGGATCAGCGTGCCCTACAACCTGTTCGGCGCGTACCTGTTCGCCTTTCCGGATTCCGCCGCGGGCCGGCTGGCGCAGATGCCGGCTCCGGCACCACCGGCATACCGCTTCTTGACGGCACTGTTCGTGGCACTGTTCGGCGGCATGTACGCGTATCTCGCCCGCCAGGCGGCGATCGACCGGCCGATGCTGGCATTCGGCGCCATCGGCAAGGCGAGCGCCTTCGCCACGATCCTGGCGCTGTGCCTGGCCGGTGCGGTACCGTGGAGCGACGTCGTCACCGCCAGCGGCGACCTCGCGCTGGCCGCGGTGTTCGCCACGTGGCTCCTGCGAAACCAGGGCGCTTTTCGTTCAGGCGCATGCACTTGAAGGCAGGGAACCAGATCCTTCGCTGCGCTCAGGATGACCGTGAGAAAAGCAGGCATCCGAGTCGAAAATACGCTAGGCGCCGCGGCGCGGCCCGTCCACGTACATTTTGGAGGAGACCAACATGCCCATCGACGCCGCCACCCCCGTCAACGCCCGGCAGCGCCGCCTCCAGGAAGTGCTGCGGCGCTGGGAGGACGGCTACAACGCCGGCATCGGCTTCGTGGACGAGTGCTACTGGCCGGAAGCCTCGGCCTATTTTCCCGGCGGCGAAGTCCATGGCCGCGAACAGTTCCTCAAGCTCGAGGACGCCATCCTCAAGGCGGCGCCGAGCCGCCGCATCCGCGTGGACCGCATCCACTTCAGCGGCGAGGACCTGGCCGTGGTCGAGGCGGTGGTGCTGGACACCACGCGGCCGAATTTCCTGTCGCCGTTCTGCGCGGTGCTCACTTTCCGCGGCGAGCGCATCATCCAGGACCGCACCTACATGGACTCGGCCCGCTGGCCGGGGGCACAAGGCGCGGCTGGGATTGCGACGAAGGGCGGGCTGGGGAGGGCGGCGGGTTCGACGATTGCAGGATAGGACCCGCCGCGACCCGGCGCCCCCGCTTTCCCCAGCAATACGCGGTCGAGTAGAGGGGACGCCTCTCCCTCCGGGAGAGGCCGCGCCGCAAGGCGCGGGTGAGGGGCGCCAGTTCGACGAAGTCCGGCGGCTCGGTAGACAGATTAACGCTGCGGGAGGTATCACAAGAGACAAGCCTTCCCGTAATTCCAACCATTCGATTCGCAGTTAGCCCGGCGGCTTTTTGCGTCGCCAACGCAAGGTGTGGTCTTTAATGTCATTACCTGTCGAGGCGTCGGCGATACCTGCTGCGCTTCCCGAGAATCGGCGGGTTACGCTCCTTTGGAGCTAACCCGCCCTACTGTACTACGGGCACTGGAGGGTACCCGATGATTTGCGCAAGTTATTCTGACGGAGAAATTGAAGTGGCCGGGGATTCGGCCGGCCTCCGAAAACTTGTTCAATTCTTAAAAGGGGATTGTTCAGGGTTGGAGTTCGAGGTGAAACGTGCACAACGGCATGCACTACAACAAATTGAACTCCGCGAGCGCGCGGGGCAGCTTTCCATTGGAGTTGAAAGCTCAACGCTAGTAATCGCAGGGGCAAGAAAGCTATTCCCTATTCTTGCTCAGAGCATTGAATTTCTCATTGATGATGATAGTCCCTCAGCTAGCAATCATCTTCATATCGAATTCGTTCCTGATCATTACTGCTTGTCTGAACGTTCGATCCCTGTTGTTGTTACCAAAATCGAAAGCGGCCCGCCCGTGGCTTCGCCGCACTGAAGGACGTAATGCGTACTTGCACTAACCCGCCACGCGCTGACAGGTCTTTTTTCTAAGCGGTGGGCCGTAGACCGCCATGCAATTACTCCGTCGAACCTCCGCCCCTCACCCGCGCCTGGTGGCGCGGCCTCTCCCGGAGGGAGAGGCGATTCCTCCCCTCAATTCGCTCATTCAGGGGCAGGGAAAGCTTGTCAACAGCAGCGCGAAGTCCCGCGTCGGTAGCGCGCCGCCAGGCGCTCGCGGAAGAACTCCTCGTAGCTCATCACCGGCTCGCCCGGATGGCGCAGGCGCCGGTGCGAAACATAGCCCTGGTAGTCGGGAATGCCGACCGCAAGCCGCGCCGTCTGCGCCAGCTTGCGCAGCGCGCCGCGGCAGCCGGCCAGCAGCTCAGCGGCCGGGAGCGGGCGCATAGGGCGCCTCCATCGCGGTGGCGGCGCCGGCGCGGCGCGCGCGCCAGGCCACCTGCAGGCCGAGCAGGGCCAGGATCACCACCACGCTCATGAACAGCAAGGCCAGCGCAGCGTCGATGCGGTCGTTGTGGACGATGCGCTGCATGTCGGCGATGGACTTGGCCGGCGCCAGCACCTGGTTCTGCGCCAGCGCCTCGCCGAACTTGCGCGCGTGGGCGGCAAAGCCGATGCGCACGTCCGCCGAGAACACTTTCTGCCAGCCGGCGCTGAGCGTGCAGATCAGCAGCCAGCCCATCGGCAGGATGGTGATCCAGGCGTAGCGCTCGCGCTTCATCTTGACCAGGGTGACGCTGGCGAAGATCAGTGCCATGCCGGCGAGCATCTGGTTGGCGATGCCGAACAGCGGCCACAGCGTGTTGATGCCGCCCAGCGGGTCCTTGACGCCCTGGTAGAGGAAGTAGCCCCAGCCCGACACGCACAAGGCCGTGGCCGCCAGGTTGGGCAGCCAGGATTCGGTCCTGCGGAACGGCGCGTAGGCCGCGCCGATCAGGTCCTGGATCATGAAGCGGCCGATGCGGGTGCCGGCGTCCAGCGTGGTGAGGATGAACAGCGCCTCGAACAGGATGGCGTAGTGGTACCAGAACGCCATCATGCCCTCGCCGGGCACCAGCTGGTGCAGGATCACGGCCATGCCCACCGCCAGGGTGGGCGCGCCGCCGGCGCGCGACAGCAGGGTGGTTTCGCCGATGTCGTGCGCGGACTGCGTGATCATGTCCGGGGTGACGGTGAAGCCCCAGCCGCCGATCGCCTGCGCGGCGGACTCGGCGGTGGTGCCGATGACCGCCGGCGGGCTGTTCATGGCGAAGTAGACGCCGGGCTCGAGCACCGCCGCGGCGACCAGCGCCATGATGGCGACGAAGCTTTCCATCAGCATGCCGCCGTAGCCGATGAAGCGAGCGTTGGCCTCGTTGTCGAGCATCTTGGGCGTGGTGCCGGAAGACACCAGGGCGTGGAAGCCGGACACCGAGCCGCAGGCGATGGTGATGAACAGGAACGGGAACAGCGTGCCCGCGAACACCGGCCCGGTGCCGTCGATGAAGCGCGTCACCGGCGGCAGCTTGAGCACCGGCGCGGCCAGCGCGATGGCCACCGCCAGCAGCGCCACGGTGCCGATCTTGAGGAACGTGGAGAGGTAGTCGCGCGGCGCCAGCAGCAGCCACACCGGCAGCACCGAGGCGACGAAGCCGTAGGCGATCAGCATCCAGGTGAGCTGCACCGCCTTGAAGGTGAAGACCTGCGCCCACTGCGGGTCCGCCGCCACGCGGCCGCCCAGCCACACCGAGGCCAGCAGCAGGACGAAGCCCACGGCGGAGATCTCCAGCACGCGCCCGGGCCGGATGACGCGCATGTACAGGCCCATGAACACGGCGATGGGCAGGGTGGCCGCCACGGTGAAGGTGCCCCAGGGGCTCTTGGCCAGCGCGTTGACTACGATCAGCGCCAGCACCGCCAGCAGCATCAGCATGATGGCCAGGATGCCGATCATCGACACCCAGCCGGCGGCGCTGCCCAGCTCGGCGCGGATCATGTCGCCCAGCGAGCGCGCGTCGCGCCGGGTGGACAGGAACAGGATGACGAAATCCTGCACCGCCCCGGCGAAGATCACGCCGGTGAGGATCCACAGGGTGCCGGGCAGGTAGCCCATCTGCGCGGCGAGCACCGGGCCGACCAGCGGGCCGGCGCCGGCGATGGCGGCGAAGTGGTGGCCGAACAGCACGAAGCGGTCGGTCGGCACGTAGTCCAGGCCGTCGTTGCGGGTCTGCGCCGGCGTGGCACGGGTGGCGTCCAGGCGCAGCGCCGAGTCGGCGATGAAGCGGCTGTAGTAGCGGTAGCCGATCATGAACACCGCCACCGCAACCGCCACCAGCCACACCGCGTTGACCGACTCGCCGCGGTGCAGCGCCAGTGCCGCCAGCCCGAAGGCGGCGAACAGCGACACCATCGCCCAGCCCAGCTTGCCGACGATCGAATTCATGAGGCGGCGCCTGTCCTTGATTGGTGGCGGAAGGAATGCCGGCGGAAAGATGCGGTGAAACCCTCCGCAAGGTCAAGCGCGTGACTGCCGGGAATGGGCAATGGGCAGACGTGAATCGATTGGGCAGGGCTGTTACGATTCTCCATTCCCGATTCCCGACTCCCGGCTTCCATGCACACTCTTTACGGCAACTCGATCTCCGGCAATTGCTGGAAGCCGGCCTTCATGCTGCGCCAGCGCGGCCTGCCGTTCCGCTGGGTGGAGGTCGACATCCTCGCCCGGCAGAGCCGCACGCCGGAGTTCCTGGCGAAAAACCCGAACGGCCGGGTGCCGCTGCTGGAGCTGCCGGACGGCCGCTTCCTGGCCGAGTCCAACGCCATGCTGCTGCACCTGGGCGAAGGCACCGCCTGGCTGCCGCGCGACGACTACGCGCGTGCAAAGGTTTACGAATGGCTGTTCTTCGAGCAGTACAGCCACGAGCCCTACATCGCCACGGTGCGCTTCTGGGTGGCCTATATGCACAAGGGGCAGGAATGGGCCGAGAAGATCGCCGAGGCCATGGCCAAGGGCAAGGCCGCGCTGGGCGTGATGGAAACGCAGCTGGCGCGGACGCCGTTCCTGGTGGGCGAATCGCCCAGCCTGGCCGACGTGGCGCTCTACGCCTACACCCACGTGGCGCCGGAAGGCGGTTACCGCCTGGAAGAGTTCCCCGCGGTGCAGGCCTGGCTCGGCCGGTTTGCCGGGCTGCCCGGCTTCGTCGGCATGCCCTGCACCGGCCCCTGAGGCGGATCGCCGCCAAGGTGCGGCGGTGCGGGTTCAGGCCAGGGCGAACAATCCCTGGGCTTTCTCGCGCCGGTACAGCCAGCCGCCCAGCAGGCCGAACAGCGGCGTGAGCGCCAGCAGCACGAACTGCACCGCCAGCGGATCGCCGGAAGTGCCCTCCAGGATCGAATAGCCGCTGAGCGCGAAGCTCGCCGCGGCCGCCAGCACGCCGTGCAGCAGCTCTTTGCGGCGGGCGATGCGCGCGGCGACGTAGCCGCCCAGTACAGTGCTGCCGACGCCGACGAGGAGCTGCAGCAGGTACAGGGGCGGGTTTTCCAGCAGCGCCTGGCTCATCAGCCGCGGTATTTCGGCAGGCGCGGCGGTCGCCCGCAGGCGCCACAGCAGGTAGACGCCGATCGGCAGGTTGAGCAGGGTGCTTGCCGTCAGATCGGCCAGGCCGCCGGCGAGCACTCCGAACCAGGATATCGTGGATATCCGGGATTTCTTGCGCATGGTCCCTTCCCTTGAGATACGGACTGCCTGTCCCTTGTTTCCATGGCACCGCGGCACCGCGCGCGTGCGAAGGCGCACAGTGACCCGACGGCGATGCGACCGCAAATCCGTTCCGCAGTTCCGTAATGGGAAATTTTAGATCAGGGCTTGCCGGCGTCCGGCTGCCGCTCCGGATGGGCGGCGGCGAAAGCCGGCAGGGCGGCGCAGCGCAGCGCCACGGCACGCAGGCGCGGCCAGTCGCCCTGCGCGCCGAAACGGTCGGCCGAAGCGAGCTGCGGCACCAGGCAGCAGTCGGCGAGGCTGGGGCTGTCGCCGAAGCTGAACATGGTCTGCGGCCGGCTCCGCAGCGACTCCTCCACGGCGTTGAGCCCGGCGGCGATCCAGTGGCGCAGCCAGGCGCTGCGGCGCGGTTCGTCGAGGCCGAGCTCGCCGGCCAGGTATTGCAGCACGCGGGTGTTCTGCAGCGGCTGGATTTCGCAGGCGATGGCCTGGCACAAGGCCCACATGCGCGCCGCCTCCTGCGGATCCGTCGGCACCAGCGCCGGCGCCGGGTTGCGCGCTTCCAGGTACTGCAGGATCGCCAGCGACTGGCCCAGGCGGAAACCGCCGTCCACCAGCAGCGGCACCAGCCCCTGCGGATTCAGCGCGCGGTACCCGGGCCGGTGCTGCTCGCCGCCGTCGCGCAGCAGGTGCACCGGCACGATCTCGTAGTCCATGCCCTTGAGGTTGAGCGCGCAGCGCACGCGCCAGGAGCAGGAGGATCGCCAGTAGCTGTAGAGCTGGAGCATCGGGGAAATCCGGGCCGGGCGGGGCGCAGCATTGCATGCGCCGCACAGGCGCGCCAGCCGGACGCCGAACTCCCTTACGTCAGGCCGCCGGCAGGCTGAAGCCGACGACCAGGCCGCCGTCCGGGGCATGGGCCGCCGAGGCGCTGCCGCCATGCGCGCGGGCCACCCGGTCGACGATGGCCAGCCCCAGGCCGTGGCCGCTGACGCCATCGCTGTTGGCGCCGCGGAAGAACGGCCGGAACAGCCGCGGCAGCTCGTCGCTCTTCACCCCCGGGCCGTGGTCGCGCACCTTGACCGCGGCGACGCCGTCCTCGCAGCCGACCGTCACCAGCACCTCGGCGCCGGCGCCGAATTTGATCGCGTTGGACAGCAGGTTGTGCAGGGCGCGCGTCAACAGCTGCGCGTCGCCCAGCACCTCGGCGGGCTGGCGCACGTCCAGGTGCAGGCGCACGCCGTTCTTGCGCGCGTCGATCTGCGCCTCGTCCACGCAGTCGCCGGCCAGCGCGGCCAGGTCCACGCGCTCGCGCGTACGGCCCGGCAGGTCGGCCTCCATGCGCGACAGCGCCAGCAGCTCCTCGATCAGGCGGTCCAGGCGGCCGATCTCGCGCTCGGCGCGTTCGAAGTGCCCGGTCACCGCCGGCCCGGCGTCGCGGGCGGCCAGCTCCAGCACCAGCTGCAGGCGCGCCAGCGGCGAGCGCAGCTCGTGCGAGACGTCCTGCAGCACGCTACGTTCGTGCGCGATCAGCGCCTCGATGCGCCCGGCCATGTTGTCGAATTCGCGCGCCAGCAGCCCCAGCTCGTCCTGCGCCTGCGGAAAGCTGCCGCCGACGCGGGCGGTGAGGTCGCCGGCCGCCATGCGCTGCGCCGCCTGCTGCAGGGCCGCCACCGGGCGCGAGATGCTGCGCGCCACCAGCCAGCCGACGCCGCAGATCGCCAGCAGCGACAGCGCCACCTGCACGCCCAGCAGGATGTGCAGGCGCACGTGCGGCGAATGCGGCGGCAGCAGCGCCACCATCTGCCGGGTGACGCCGTCGGCGCCGCGCACGCGCTGGCCGGCCAGGGCCACCTCGGGCGCCGGGTGCAGCACGATGCTTTCGCTGCTAAGCAGCAGCGGCAGCAGGCGCTGCATCGGCGGCGGCCAGGGGCGCTCCAGCAGCGGGCGCGATTCCTCGTACAGCGAAATGTCGATGCGCCGGTCCTCGCGGATGCGCTCGGCCCATTGCTCCAGGCCGAGCACGCCGCCGCTCTGGTAGGCCTCGTTGGCGCCCTGCGCCAGCTCCGGCCAGTCCGGATCCAGGCCGTAGAAGCGGTGGACGATGTCCTGGGTGACGGCGACGCTGATCAGCAGGGTGACGATATTGGCCAGGCAGAACCACAGCAGCAGGCGCACGTACAGGCGGTTGGACGCGGCCTTCTTCAACTGCGCACCGCGATCATCAGGTAGCCGGCGCCGCGCACCGCCTCGATCGCCGGCGCATCCGGCGCGGCCTCGCTGAGCTTGCGGCGCAGGCGCGAGACGTGCACGTCGACGCTGCGGTCGAAGCGCTCGATTTCGCGGCCCAGGGCCAGCCGCGTCAGCGTGGCCTTGTCGATCACCTCGCCGGCGCGCTGCGCCAGCGCCAGCAGCAGCGAGAACTCCGCGCCGGTCAGGCGCAGCTCCCTGTCGTTGACCGCGGCGCGGCGCTCGGCCGGCTGCACCCGCAGCGCGCCGACGCTGAAATCCTCGGCCGACGACGCGATCTGGCGGCGCAGCTGCGCGCGCACGCGCGCCAGCAGCTCGCGCGGCAGGCAGGGCTTGGACAGGTAGTCGTCGGCGCCGAGCTCCAGCCCGACCACGCGGTCCACCGGCTCGCCGCGCGCCGACAGCATGATGACCGGCAGCCGGTGCTGCTGGCGCAGCTCGCGCAGCGTGTCGAGGCCGTCGCGGCCCGGCATCATCACGTCCAGGATCAGCAGGTCGGGCCGCGACTCGGCGTCGTGCAGCCGCCGCAACGCCGAGTCCGCCTCGTGCACCGCGTCCACCTCGAAGCCCTCCCGGCGCAGGTAGTCGGCGAGCAGCGCGCAGAGCTCGCGATCGTCGTCGGCGATCAGGATCCTGAGGGTCATCGTGCGGGTCGAATCATCGTTTGACCAATGTCGCCGTGCGGGGCTGCCGCCGCAACACCGGGCGCCGCCCGTTTACCGAACTTTACGATGCGCAACGCTGCTCAACGGCGCAGTATCGTCCAATAGCCTGCGCCCGATCCAACGAGGAGACCAACATGCGCAATGCCTTACTGCTATCGATCCCGCTGCTGGCGGCGGCCCTGCTGGCCACCGCCGGCGCGCAGACCGAAGGCCAGCCGAACCATTTCCCGCACCACTCGCCGATGGCGGCCGCGCTGCAGCAGGTGGGTCTGTCGGACACGCAGAAGCAGGCGATCCACCAGATCATGGAAAGCCACCACGACGAAATGCGCAACCTGTTCCAGTCGCAGCGCCAGCTCCACGAAACGCTGGCCAAGACCGACCCGCGCTCGTCGGACTACGCCGCGCAGGTCGGCGACATCGCCCAGCAGGCGGCGGCGCTGGCGGCACAGCACGTGCAGCTGTCGGCGCGCCTCAAGAGCGAAATCTACGGCGCGCTGACCGACACGCAGAAAACCCTGCTCACCACCGCCCTGGCCGCGGCCAAGCCGGAACCGGAGGCGCCAAGCCCGCCGGCCGACTGAGCCGGCCCCGGCTTCGCAGGCCTAGCCGAACTTGCGCAGCCGGCCGGTCTTCTTCAGATGCACCAGCAATAGCGACACCGCGGCCGGCGTGACCCCGGAAATGCGGCCGGCCTGGGCCACGGTTTCCGGACGGTGCGCCGCGAGCTTTTGCCGAACCTCGTTGGACAGGCCGCCGACCTCGGCGTAGTCCAGGTCCGCCGGCAGCGGCGCTTCCTCGTAGCGGTGCGCACGGCCGATCTCGGCGTGCTGGCGCTCGATATAGCCGGCGTACTTGGCCTGGATCTCGATCTGCTCGGCCACCAGTGGATCCAGCGCGGCGTCGGCCAGGCCCAGCGCCACCAGCGCCGCGTAGCTGCCCTGCGGCCGCCGCAGCAGCTCCAGCAGGGTGCTGCCGTTGGCCGGCGCCGGCCCGCCGAACAGCTCCGGGAAGGCCGCGCCGCCGAGCTGCGCGGGCTTGACCCGCACGCCCGCCAGCCGCGCCGACTCGCGCTCCAGCGCCTCGCGCTTGCGGCAGAACGCATCCCAGCGCGCATCGTCCACCGCGCCCAGCTCGCGGCCGAGCGCGGTGAGCCGCAGGTCCGCGTTGTCTTCCCGCAGCAGCAGGCGGTGCTCGGCCCGCGAGGTGAACATGCGGTAAGGCTCGCTGGTGCCGCGGGTGATGAGGTCGTCGACCAGCACGCCAAGGTAGGCCTGGTGGCGCTGCGGGCACCAGGGCTCCGCGCCGGCGGCATGGCGCGCGGCGTTGATGCCGGCGACCAGGCCCTGCGCGGCGGCCTCCTCGTAGCCGGTGGTGCCGTTGATCTGGCCGGCGAAGAACAGCCCGCCGATGACCTTGGTCTCCAGGCTGCGCTTCAGGTCGCGCGGGTCGAAGTAGTCGTATTCGATGGCGTAGCCGGGCCGCGTGATGCGCGCGTTCTCGAAGCCGCGGATGCTGCGCACGAAGCGCTCCTGCACGTCGTACGGCAGGCTGGTGGAAATACCGTTGGGGTAGATCTCGCGCGTGTTCAGGCCTTCCGGCTCGATGAAGATCTGGTGCGCGTCCTTGCCGGCGAAGCGGTTGACCTTGTCCTCCACGCTGGGGCAGTAGCGCGGGCCGGTGCCCTCGATGGCGCCGGTGAACATGGGGCTGCGGTCGAACGCGGCGCGGATGATCTCGTGCGTGCGCGCGTTGGTATGCGTGATCCAGCACGGCACCTGGCGCGGGTGCTCTTGGCGCGAGCCCAGGAAGGAGAACACCGGCGTGGGCTCGTCGCCCGGCTGTTCCTGCAGGCCGGAGAAATCGATGCTGCGGCCGTCGATGCGCGGCGGCGTGCCGGTCTTCAGCCGCCCGACGCGCAGCGGCAGCTCGCGCAGGCGCGCCGCCAGCGGCAGCGAGGCGGCGTCGCCGGCACGGCCGCCGGCGTAGCTGGACAGGCCGACATGCACCTTGCCGCCCAGGAAGGTGCCGACGGTCAGCACCACCGCCCGCGCATGGAAGCGCAGCCCGAGGCGCGCGACCACGCCGGTGACCCGGCCGCCTTCGACGATCAGGTCCTCGGCTTCCTGCTGGAACAGCGCCAGGTTCGGCTGGCTCTCCAGCGCCTCGCGCACCACCCACTTGTACAGCATGCGGTCGGCCTGCGCGCGGGTGGCGCGCACCGCCGGCCCCTTGCTGGCGTTGAGGATGCGGAACTGGATGCCGGCACGGTCCGCGGCATGCGCCATCAGCCCGCCGAGCGCGTCGATCTCCTTGACCAGGTGGCCCTTGCCGATGCCGCCGATCGCCGGGTTGCAGGACATCTGGCCCAGCGTCTCGATGTTCTGCGTCAGCAGCAAAGTGCGCTGCCCCATGCGCGCAGCCGCCAGCGCCGCCTCGGTGCCGGCATGGCCGCCGCCGACCACGATGACGTCGAATTCGCTGCTGTTCATGGTTGCACTGCCCGGAGCGTCTGCCGATGCGGCGTGCGGGGGCGCACGCCGTGGATGGGTGGCGATTTTATCAGCAGAGGCAGGCGGGTGCGTCTATCGCACCTTTCCCCTCCCGGCGCATTTTCTACGTGTCATTCCGAGCAAAGCGAGGAATCTGGCCCGATCCACCAAGAGCCTGCCGATCTATTTTTCGGCCGCGATGCGCTCTCCATCAGGGTGGGCCGCGCCCGCCATTGGCTTTCTTCCCCTCCCCTTGCGGGAGGGGATTGAGGGGAGGGGTGACTTTCATGGTGCCGGGCTGTTTCAAATGTCGTGGATACCGCCTTGAGACCTTGTCCGGTGTGAGACGAGACTTGCCTTCCCGGAAGTCGGGCCTTTTGTTCCGCACTGTGCTGGGCGGGTTCCTTTTCTTGTGTCGACAAGAGTACGTAACTAAAGGTCAGGTAGGGCGGGCCGTGCCCGCCATCAGCGGTACGGATAAAGGGCAAGACTCTCCGCTTTGATATCTGGTCAGGTGTGAGACGAGACATGCCTTCCCAAGAGTCCGGCCTTTTGTTCCGCCCTATGCTGGGCGGGTTACTTCTCTTGTGTCGACAAGAGAAGTAACGGCGATTATGCCGAACTTGACATTTGATGCATCGCAGCATGATAATTCGCGCCGTTCCTGCGGAAGTCCTACCCTACTCCAAGGGGGCGAATACTGCTTCCAAGGGAGGGAGCGCGCTTGGATAGTCGGACATCAGCCGGAATCACGGTGGCACTCGGGGTTGGCGCAGTAGCCATGGGATTATTCCCGCCGCCACTTTTAAGTAACCTGCCGGACTGGTCAAAGCAATTCATAGGGTGGTCAGGTTTGTTTCTTATGGTGGTTGGGACCATAGCTTTATTTATGCCAAAGCTAAAATGGTTCCGGCGAAAGACTAACGAACAACCTGTGCCAGTTGGACGAACTCTCAGGCTGAGCACCAACGATTCAAGCCAAAGCAATAGCGGGAATTCAATAGTCGTTGCTCACAGCACTGGAAGCACGATTGTTATCGGCGGCGCTCATAACATTGCCGGAGCGAATGACCCAATTCAACGAGCTGTTTTTACCCCCCGCATTTTAATTGGGTCTGGAACTCCGTTTGACGTTTACCGAAAAAATCTTCATGCAACCACTCACACGATAAGAATTGGAATTAAAAACAATTCAGATGATAAAGCTTTGACCAATTGCCATTTAACAGTCGAATCAATAAGCGGGAAATTGGCATCTAAATGTCCGGTCACAATCAAAAGCGGCTTTGCTCTTAACCCTGGAGCTACTGAATATTTTGATTTTATCGAATTTGACGAAGTAGAGACAGGAAAACCTGCGCTTAGCCATGCAAATGCAATTCTGGCTTATTTCCCAATAAATAAGCTCAGCAACGGCAAGTCATATTTAGATGAGCAGCCTTATAGCGTTACGTTGAAACTTACAGCCGCTGAATGCGCGCCATGCGTTAGTGACTACCGAATATGGATTCAGAACGGTTTGATGTGCCTCGATGAGCTTGTCCCCTTAGAAAGGGGCGCCATTGAACTGGGGAGAAAATGCCCCGGCCTTGAGCAAGCAGCGCAGAACCATGCAAGCAGCATTGGTGCGCACGATATCTCGGAAATAAAGAAATATATGGCATACGCACTTTTCGAAGTAGCTCAGATATTTTTCAAAGACAATTTGTCGCTGAGTAGGTCTTTCACGATATTCGACAAAGACAAATACGGGAGTCCTGTTTTTGTAAATGGCGGCTCTACCATCAGGCTAAAAGATGGTCGGCTATTAAAAGAGTTGCATGTGCTACAGCGCGACTTAGATAGCGCGATTAGTTTTTATGAAGATAAATCGCTTGGCTGCTGAGTCCGCCTCCG
Source organism: Nevskia sp. (assembly GCA_016779605.1). Lineage (GTDB taxonomy): Bacteria > Pseudomonadota > Gammaproteobacteria > Nevskiales > Nevskiaceae > Nevskia. The sequence continues at coordinate 57,753 of JADHNH010000007.1, forward strand.
CTTCCGTGGCTTCTGGCGGCTCAGCATCCTGCTACGGCTGCGGCGAAGATGTTGGCGTTCTTCCGATTGTTGTACTTGAACTGAGTTTCGGCAACGTACAGCGGCAGGTACTTGGCCGACACCTTGTGGTGCGTGCCGATGATGGCGCGCTTCAACTGGCTCCAGAAGCCTTCAATCGTGTTCGTATGCAGCGCGCCGACGACGTATTCGCCAGCGCGGTGGTCAACGGACTTGTGCTGCGGATACTCATGCCGCAGCGGCAGATAGGCGCGGGCCGCATCGGTGCACAGCAGGCTTACCTTGTCGGATACAGCTTCACGGATGAACGGGATCACGTCGCGGCTGTGGATGCTGGCGATCACGCGGGCAACCACGTTGCCCTCACGCTCCACGGCGCCCACCACGATAGCCTTTTCGTTGCTGGTGCCGCTCCCGGTCGGATTCCCGCTACCAGGGCCGCCGCCACCACCACGATAGCCGCGCTTGCTCTTGTGCTTGTTCTTCGCCTTGCCACCGACAAACGTTTCGTCAACCTCGACAATGCCCATGAGTTTCTGAAACTCGCCGTCCATCATGGCCGTGCGAATCTTGTGGCACATGCCCCAAGCGGTCTTGTACGAACCGAAACCCATGTACCGCATCACCTGCAACGCGCTGATGCCTTTCTTGCTGGTCACCATCAGGTGAATGACGCGGAACCACTGGCGAAGCGGTACGTTCGTGTTCTCAAAGATCGTGTTCACCAGCACGGAAAAGCGATAGCTGGATTTGTCGGCGCAGTCGTAGCAGACCCAATGGAAAGGCTTGGTGCCGGACTCGGAAACCTTTACAGAGCCGCAGCGCGGGCAGCACACGCCACCAGGCCAGCGGTGCGCCGCAAGGTACATCTTGCAGGCATCATCATCGGGAAACATGGCTTCAAACTGCTTGACGTTCAGTTGCTGAATCTTGATTTGCTTAGCCATTTTCGCCGCCCTCTTTACACCGTGAGGACAGTTTAATGGCCCATCCTGAAAATGTCAAGTTAGGGATAATCGCCGAAGTAACCAAGAGAAACGACCCCGGAGCCGACGCCCTCTCAAACGCTGCGCGTTCGAGAGGGTACCCTGCGCTTCTCGCCCGCGGCGGGTTTCGTGCACACGGCATCCCTGCCTCGCCCCGCGCGAACACACGCGCGGGCCCTGTACCGCGACATTTGGTTTGATGCACGTATTTCCGCCCGAATGGGTCACCGCTTAGGTGCGGCGGCGCGTAACTTCGCGAGGGCGGCGAGCCGACCAAGATAAGCCTTCATGTTCGCGGCGTTGCTTATCGGATTACACGCATCGTTATAAAGAAAGACCTCATCCGCAGAAAGCCTACTCCCAGGCGCGGAAACCTTCTTAAGGGTCGCTGGGCCGAGTCCCCTAAACCCAGTCGCCACCGGGTATTGAGCATAGTCGACATGCTCACGAGTGTTGAATCCAACTGGCTTGTACTCGCGGTTCAAAACAAGCCACCGCCCGTCTTCCTGCCGCTTCAGGCAATAGGGCAAGTAGATTGACCGAAAGTCACCGAGAGCCATTTGAACCTCCTAATCGCTGGATGCCGAAATTGTAAGGGGAATCTGGGCCGTCAGCGCCCGCGGCTCGGGCCATCCACCCCTCCAATTGCCGATGATCAGCTCGGCCACCTCGGCTGAGCTGCCGGTGCCTCCGACGATATAGGTAATCGGTAAACCCGCCGCGAGCGAGAAGCGCAGGAGACCCCATTTCACGCGCAGCGGGAAATGGAGCGCCGGCTCCGGGGTCGTTTCTCTTGGTTACTTCTCTTGTCGACTGTATAGACCGGACACATAGGTAACACCTGTGCCAAGACATGGGTAACAGTTTAAGGCGGTGCAGCTAAATCCACGCGCAATAAGCGGTGGTGACAGAAATAGAGCTCGTAGAGTCCGTCGTCCTGTGGCAA
>JADHNH010000111.1 GCA_016779605.1 Nevskia sp.
CTGGTCATCCTGGCACGCAAAATCGCGCGCATCGCTTGGTCCGTCTACCACCATCAGACCAATTTTGATCCAAGCCGGCTCTTGCCGGCTTGACCAGAACCATAGAATCTCAGAATGACAAATCAAACATGTCTGCAACTAAACGAAAACCGCTCTAAGCCCACCATCGGCGGTGCGGAATTCGCGGGCACGGCCCGCCCTGCGCCTGCGTCAAGGACACGGCACCGGCCACGAGCGTGCCGCGTCGTCGATCCTGCGCCGCGCCTGCCGGCACGGCCTCGCGCGGAGTGAGGCGAATGTATTTACCGCAGTTCGCCTACCGGGTCCACGGCGGCGGCCGCTCCGCGGCGGCGCCGTAGCGCCCGATCGCCTTCGCCGCGCATTCGGCGGCGATCAGGCCGGCGCGCGCCAGCGCGTCGAGCGCGGCTATGACGATCGAATGCCGGTCCACCTCGAAGAAGCGCCGCATTTCCACGCGGGTGTCGCTGCGGCCGAAGCCGTCGGTGCCCAGCGCCGTGAACGGCGCGTCGACATACGGCGCTATGAGCTGCGGATAGGCACGCACGTAGTCGGTCGCCGCCACGATCGGCGTACGGCCCGGCAGCTGCTGCGCGACGTAGCTGCTGCGCGGCGCGCCTTGCGGGTGCAGGCGGTTCCAGCGCTGCGCTTCGGCGGCGTCGCGCGCCAGCTCGCTGAAGCTGGTGACGCTGTAGATGTCCGAGCCGACCGCCCAGTCCTGCGCCAGCAGCTCCGCCGCGGCGATGACCTCGCGCAGAATGGTGCCGGAACCCAGCAGGCGCAGGCTCGCGGCCGGCGCAGCCGGCGCTTGGCCGCCGCAACGATAGATGCCGCGGATCACGCCTTCGCGCGCGCTTTCCGGCAGCGTCGGCTGGGCGTAGTTCTCGTTCATCACGGTGATGTAATAGAACTCGTCGGCCTGCTCCTCCATCATGCGCCGCATGCCGTGGTGCAGGATCACCGCCAGCTCGCCGGCGAAAGCCGGGTCGTAAGCGCGGCAATTGGGAATGGTGGCCGCCACCACGTGGCTGGTGCCGTCCTGGTGCTGCAGGCCCTCGCCGCTCAGGGTGGTGCGGCCGGCGGTGGCGCCGAGCAGGAAGCCGCGCGCGCGCTGGTCGGCGGCGGCCCAGATGAGGTCGCCGACGCGCTGGAAACCGAACATCGAGTAGTAGATGTAGAACGGCAGCATCGGCACGCCGTTGACGCTGTAGGAGGTCGCCGCCGCCGCCCAGGACGATAGCGCGCCGGCCTCGGTGATGCCCTCTTCCAGCAGCTGGCCGTCCTTGGCTTCCCGGTACGACAGCATCGAGCCGGCGTCCTCCGGCTCGTAGAGCTGGCCCACCGGCGAGTAGATGCCGACCTGTCGGAACAGGCTGGCCATGCCGAAGGTGCGGGCCTCGTCGGCGACGATCGGCACGATGCGCGGGCCGAGCTGCTTGTCGCGCAACAGGCCCGACAGCATGCGCACCGCCGCCATGGTGGTGGACATCTCCTTGCCTTCGGCCTCGATCGCGAACTGGCCGTAGGCCGACAGCTCCGGCACCGGCACCGCCTCCGCGCGCGGCGAGCGCGCCGGCAGGTAGCCGCCGAGCGCCGCGCGGCGCTGCAGCAGGTAGTCCAGCTCGCGGCTGCCTTGCGGCGGCCGGTAGAAGCGCAGCGCCGCCACGTCCTCGTCGGACAGCGGCAGGTGGAAGCGGTCGCGGAACGCCTTCAGGCCGTCGACGTCGAGCTTCTTGGCCTGGTGCGCGGTCATGCGCGATTCGCCGGCGCCGCCCATGCCGTAGCCCTTCTTGGTCTTGGCCAGGATCACCGTGGGCCGGCCGCGGTGGGCGCGCGCGGCGGCGAAGGCGGCGTACAGCTTGCGCAGGTCGTGGCCGCCGCGCTTGAGCGCGTCGATCTCGGCGTCGGACATGTGCGCGACCAGCTTGGCCAGCGCCGGGTCCTGCTGGAAGAAGTTGGCCAGGTTGTAGGCGCCGTCCTTGGCGCCGAGCGTCTGGTACTCGCCGTCCGGCGTGGCGGCGAAGATGCGCAGCAGGGTGTGCTCGGTGTCGCGCGCGAACAGCGCGTCCCAGTCGGAGCCCCACAGCACCTTGATCACGTTCCAGCCGGCGCCGGTGAACAGCGCCTCCAGCTCCTGGATGATCTGGCCGTTGCCGCGCACCGGGCCGTCGAGCCGCTGCAGGTTGCAGTTGATGACGAACGTCAGGTTGTCGAGCTTCTCGCGCGCCGCCAGGGTCAGGCCGGCGATGGATTCCGGCTCGTCCATCTCGCCGTCGCCGAACACGCCCCACACGCGGCGCAGGCCGGTGTCGGCCAGGCCGCGGTCGTGCAGGTAGCGCAGGAAGCGCGCCTGGTACACCGCGCTGATCGGCCCCAGGCCCATCGAGCCGGTGGGAAACTGCCAGAACTCCGGCATCAGCCAGGGGTGGGGATACGAGCACAGCCCGCCGCCGCCGACCTCCTGCCGGTAGCGCGACAGGTGTTCCTCGCCCAGCCGGCCCTCCAGGAAGGCGCGCGCATAGACGCCGGGCGCCGAATGCGGCTGGAAATACACCAGGTCGCCGCCGTGGCCTTCGCCGCGGGCGTGGAAAAAGTGGTTGAAGCCGACCTCGAAGATCTCCGCCGCCGAGGCGTAGCTGGCGATGTGGCCGCCAAGGTCGCCCGACGCCTGGTTGGCGCGCATCACCATGGCCAGCGCGTTCCAGCGGACGATGGCGGTCAGCCGCTCCTCCAGCGCGAGGTCGCCGGGATAGGCACCCTGCTGCTCCAGTGGGATCGAGTTGCGGTAGGACGAATACGGCTGCGCCGGCGCGCTCACGCCGATATCGCGCAGGCGCTCCTCGAGCCGATGCAGCAGGAAGCGGGCGCGCTCCTCGCCGGCGCCGCGGATGACGCCGTCGAGCGCGTCGAGCCACTCGCCGGTCTCGGCCGGATCGGCATCCGCGCCGGCCTCTGGGGATGCTCCGAACAGGCTTTCGCGGGAACTGGTCATGGCGATCCCTGATGCGCCGGCCGGCATGGCGCGGTGTGCGATGCGAACGGCTACGGCTTCAATATGACCTTGCGCGAGCTGAACCGCCAGCCCTCGGCGGTCTGCTCGAACTCGTCGAAGTATTCGCCGCGGATGGTTTCGTGGCCTTCCACGCCGGCCTTGCCGCGCTGCATCAGCAGGTCGCAATGCCCGCTCGCAGTGCGGCCGTCGGCGCCGACCTCGATGCGGATATTGCTGCATTCGTGGCGGGTCCAGACGCCGGGCGGGCGGCCGGCGATCAGCGCGCGGATCGCCTCGCGTCCCTTGAACACCTGGCCGACGCGGTCGAATTCGCCGTCGGGCGTGTACAGCTGCGCCACCTCGTCCGGGCGCGGCGCGTCGGCGTGGGCGCAGTAGTCCAGGCACAGGCGCTCGCAGTCGGCCTCGGCCTGCCGGATGGAGGCGGCGTTCATTGCGCCCCCGGCGGCGGCGGCATCAGCTGGGAAAGGTCGCGCCCCTTGCCGGGCGGCAGCGGTGCCACGCCCTGCTTGTGCAGCTCGGCCAGCGGCACGCCGCTGCGAAACTTCTGCAGCAGCACGTCGGGGTCGTATTCCACGCCGATCGGGTTGGCCGCAAAGGCAGCCGAATGGAAATAGGCGGTGGTCTCGGCCAGCGTCGGGTAGTTGTCCACCTGGAACTCGATCTCGTTGCCGTCCGGGTCGCGGTAATACATCGAGGTGGTGGGCCCGTGGTTGATGCACCAGAACGGCAGGATGCCCTCGCCCTTCAGGCGCGCGTAGCTGTTCAGCAGGTCCGGCAGGCTCGCATAGCTGTAGGCGACGTGGTCCACGCCGGTGCCGAGCCGCTCGGGCTTGGGCAGGTGCGGCGTGTTGATCAGGGCGATGCGGTGGTGCTCGTCGTCGTAGGTCAGGAAGGCGATCACCGGCGCCTCGAACGAGGTGCGCATGTGGAACACCTTGCGGTACCACGCCAGCATCGGCGCGAAATTCGCCGTGCGGATGACGAAATGGGCGAACTTGCTGGGGACGATGGCGCCCGCCGCGGCATTCGCCGCGTCCGGGGCCTGGGCCGGTAGGTTCATCGAAGATCCTCCTCGCTCGGCGCGATGGCGCCGGCGTTTTGTGTACATGTCCGCGTCGCGCGGGCGCCGCGGGCGGCGGCCTGCGCACCACTTGCATGTTGACCCAATTTTACCATATGGTCAACATATCGAAAGCGCCGCCGCCGGCACCTCGCCGGCAGGCGCGCACCCCAGCTTAGCAGTGCGACCGGAGGAGAATCCCATGCGACTGGCAATGTATTCCATTGGTGCGGGCGCGGCGCGCCCGGGCCTGGTCTGCGGCACCCGCATCCATGATCTGTGCGCGCGCGTGCCCGCGGCGCCCGCCACCATGCCGGAAATCCTGGCCGCGCTGGAGCGCCTGCGGCCGGCGCTGCAAAAGCTCGCCGGCGAAACCGCCGGCGGCCATGCCCTGGCCGAAGTCACTCTGCACGCGCCGGTGCCGCGCCCGGGCAAGATCATGGCCCTGGGCCTGAACTACAAGGATCACGCGGCCGAGGCCAACATGGCGCTGCCCGAGCACCAGCTCTGGTTCGCCAAGATGACCACCGCCGTCAACGATCCTTATGCGCCGATCCAGCTGCCGCGCGCGTCGGACAAGCTGGACTACGAGGCCGAGCTGGCCATCGTCATCGGCCGCCGCGCGCGGCACGTGAGCCGCGCCGACGCGCCCGCGGTCATCGCCGGCTACTGCGCGGCCAACGACGTCAGCGTGCGCGACTGGCAGCTCCGCACCAGCCAGTTCGTGCTGGGCAAGTCGTTCGACACCCACTGCCCGTTCGGCCCCTGGATCGTCACCGCCGACGAGATCCCCGACGTGCAGGCCCTCGGCATCCGCTGCCTGGTCAACGGCGAGGTGCGGCAGAACTCCAACACGCGCGAGATGGTGTTCGACTGCTATTCGATGATCGAGCACATCTCGCAGGCAATGACCCTGGAGCCGGGCGACCTCATCCTCACCGGTACACCGGCCGGCGTGGGCGCCGTCAGCAAGCCGGCGCGCTACCTCAAGGCCGGCGACGTGGTGCGGGTGGAGATCGACGGCATCGGCGCGATCGAAAACCGCGTCGAGCCGGAAGCCCGCTGACGCCGGGTGGGTCCGCGTGGTCCCGGCGCGCGGCCTTCGCGCCGAGCCCCGGGGAGCCGGAGATGAGTACGAGCGACTATCTCAACAACGCGTGGTATGCGGCCGCCTGGTCCAGCGAAGTCGGCCGCGCGCTGCTGGAGCGCACGATCCTGGAGCAGCCGGTGCTGCTGTACCGCAAGGAAGACGGCGCGCCGGTCGCCATCGGCAACCGCTGCGCGCACCGCTTCGCGCCGCTGGGCATGGGCAAGCTGATCGGCGACACCGTGCAGTGCCGCTACCACGGCTTGCGCTACGACGGCACCGGCAGATGCGTGCTCAACCCGCACGCCGACGGCATGATTCCGCCGCGCATGGCGGTGCCGAGCTATACCCTGGCCGAAAAGCACGGCCTGATCTGGCTATGGATGGGAGACCCGCACAAGGCCGACGCGGACACCATCCCCGACTTCAGCTGCCACACCGATCCAGCCCTGGCTTTCGTCGGCGGCGTGATCGAGATGAAGGCCAATTACCAGCTCATCACCGACAACCTGCTGGACCTGGCCCACGGCGAATTCGTGCACGAGGGGGTGCTTTCCAGCGAGGCGATCACCCGCAGCAGGCTGCAGACGATCGAACAAGGCACCACGATCTATTCAAACCGCTGGATGCCCAGCGGCGAGGCGATCCCCGCATTCGCCATGATCTTCGACGGCCACCGGCCAGGCCAGCCGGTCGACCAGTGGGCCTACATGCGCTGGGACGCACCCGCTCACATGCTGCTGGACGTCGGCATCACCGCGGTCGGCCAGAGCCGCGGCGAAGGCGCCTGGATCTACGGCACCGACATCCTGACGCCGAAAGACACCTGCAGCACCTATTACTTCTGGGGCATCACGCGCGGCTACAAGATCGACGACCCGGCTGCGGGCATGCTGTGGCGCGAGGTCATCAAGCAGGCCTTCGAAGGACAGGACCAGGTCATCATCGAAGCGCAGCAGCGCATGCTCGGCGCACAGTCGCTCGAACAGGCCGGACCAGTGATGTTCGCCTCCGACGCGGCGGCGCAGCGGGCGCGCAAACGGCTTGCCGAACTGGTGCGAAAAGACGCGGTGCCGGCACCGCAAAACCCCGACCTGTCGGCATTGCGGCAGCGCGGCGCGCAGAGCCGGTCGCCGATCCTGCCGGCGGTATGACGGCTGCGTTCAGCGTGGTGTGCAGAAGTTTCGAGTTTGGCCGGGCCAAGCTGTGCCGGGCCAGAAAGATGTTCCAAATTTGCGTTTGAGGAGAAAGCGGTGACCAAGGCATTCGAAACCCCGGTGCTGATCTGCGGCGGCGGCGGCGCCGGCTTGAGCATGTCGATCTTCCTGTCGGCGCTGGGCATCGAGTCGGTGCTGGTGGAGCGGCACGCCGGCACCTCGCACCTGCCCAAGGCGCACTACCTGAACCAGCGCAGCATGGAGATCTTCCGCGAGCACGGCCTCGCCGAGCCGGTCTACAGCCGCGGCTCGCAGGCGCAGAACATGGGCGCGGTGGCCTGGTACACCACGCTGGCCGGCAGCGGCCCGCTGGACCGCAAGCTGATCTACAAGATGGATGCCTTCGGCGGCGGCAAGACCCGCGAGATCTATGCGCGCGACAGCGCCTGCCGCTCCGGCAACCTGCCGCAGCTGCACCTGGAGCCGCTGCTGCGCGAGCACGCCGAGCGCAGCCCGCTGGCCAGCGTCCGCTTCGGCAACGAGCTAGTCGCCTTCGAGCAGGACGGCAGCGGTGTCACCTCGACCATCCGCACCGAGCTGGGCCAGACCTACACGGTGCGCTCGCAATACCTGGTCGCGGCCGACCGCGGCCGCACCATCGGGCCGCAGCTGGGCATCCAGCTCGAAGGGCCGACCGGGCTGGTGGACATCTGCAGCTCGCACATCTCCGCCGACCTGTCGCCCTACATCGACGACGACGACCCGCTGATCCGCTGGTTCATCAACCCCGAGGGCGGCGGCTCGTGGGGCAGCGGCGCCATCGTGCCGATGGGCCCGAACCGCTACGACCGCCATTCGCGCGACTGGGTGGTGCATTTCGGCTTCCGGCCGGACGACCCGGAGTTCGACGAGGCGCTGGTGGCGCCGCGCATCCGCCAGCTGCTGCGCATACCGGACCTGGAGCTGACGGTGCACAAGGTCAGCCATTGGCTGGTCGAGTCGGTGCTGGCCAGCAAGTACCGCGGCGGCCGCGCGGTGGTGATCGGCGACGCCGCGCACCGCCATCCGCCGACCACCGGGCTGGGCCTGAACTCGGGCATCCAGGACGCCCACAACCTCGCCTGGAAGCTGGCCGCCCTGGTGCGCGGCCACGCCGGCGAGAGCCTGCTGGACTCCTACGAGGCCGAGCGCCGGCCGATCGCCCGGCGCAACACGCGCTGGGCGCTGTTCACCTTCATGAACCATTTCGTCATCGACGCCGGGCTGGGCATGATCCCCGGCGCCACGCCGGAGGCCAATGCCGCCGCCTTCGCCGCGCTGCTGGCCGAGGGCGAGGAAGGCGAAACCCTGCGCGCGCGCTTGCACGAGGTGATCCAGACGCAGCGCACCGAGTTCACCGCGCACGACATGGAGATCGGCTTCCATTACAGCAGCGGCGCGGTGGTCGGCGACGGCACGCCGCCGCCGCCGCGCGCGCCGATGGGCGACGTCTACCACCCGACCACGCGGCCCGGCCATCGCCTGCCCCACGCCTGGCTGGAGCGCGGCGGTCAGCGGCTGTCGACCCACGACCTGTGCGGGCGCGGCCGCTTCGTCCTGTTCACCGGCGCGGCCGGCGCCGCGTGGAAGGCCGCCGCCGCGGCGGCGGCACAGCGCTTCGGCGTGCCTGTCGGGGTGCACCAGGTCGGCCCCGGCGGCGATTGCGTGGACCTCGAAGGCACCTGGCAGGGCCTGCGCCAGACCGGCGACGACGGCGCCATCCTGGTGCGCCCGGATGCGCACGTCGGCTGGCGTGCGGCGACGGCGCCGCGGCAGCCGGCGGAGGCGCTTGCCGCCGCGCTCGGAGCGATCTTGGGCCGCTGAGGTGACGGTGCGGAGCGTTGCAGCGGCGAGGCCCCGCCGCTTTCGATAAGCTTTCGGCATGAAGAAAACGGACCCGGGGGAAGCCGCCGCCAAATCCTCGCCGCCCCGTCGCGGGCGCAGCGCCACGCGCCTGCGCACCAAGCCGGACGCGGCCGCGGCGCCACAGGCCGACGGCCGCAAGCGGCCGCGCGGCGCGCAGGTGCGCGAGCGCGTGCTGCAGGCGGCGCTGGAGTGCTTCGGCGCCTTCGGCTTCGAGGGCACCTCCACCCGCGCGGTGGCCGAGCGCGCCGGCGTCACGCATACCTTGTTGCTGTACCACTTCGACTCCAAGGACGCGCTCTGGCGCAGCACCATGGAGGCGGTGATGAAGCGCTTCCTGGCCGCGCTCGACGAGCGCCTGGCGGCGGTGCCGCGCACCGATGCGGCGGCCTGCCTGCGCGCCTACATCGAGAATTTCGTGCGCTTCTCGGCGCGCGTGCCGCAGCTCTACCGCATCATGACGATGGAGAGCACCCAGGGCAGCGAGCGCATCGCCTGGCTGATCGAGACCTACCTGCGCGGCTACTTCGAGCAGGTGCGCGACCTCATCCGCCGCGGCCAGGCCGCCGGCAAGGTGCGCGACGGCGACTCCGCGCGCCTGTACTACGCCATCATCGGCCTGGCCGGCACCCCGCTTGCGGTGTCCAGCGAATTCCGCATCCTGACCGGGCGCGACGTCTTCACCGAAGGCGAGATCTACCACACGATCGGCTTCATCTTCGATATCGTTTTCGTCTGAAAGGCCGGCGGCAGCTCCGGCCAGCCGGCTCGCGGACCGGCCCAAAAGCGGTTACGATATGAATTATGACTCGCCATTTCAGTTGGCGGGTTTTCGACCCAGGCGGTTGATCTGTGAACCGCATCCGCCGGGCCGCAGGACGACGCCGGCGTACGCTGTGCCAGAATCGAAATTGCGCGGCGCCGCGCGCCGCTGGCCAGAGGAGATTGCCCATGCATGTCGGAACCGGTGTTTTCTTCCAGAACCCCGATGAGCGCCTGTCGGACCAGGACGTGTGGGCCAACGAGCTGGCCCTGGCCGACATGATCGAACCGCTCGGCTTCGACTCGCTGTGGTCGGCCGAGCATCATTTCAACTCGTACACCATGTGTCCGAACGTGGCGCAGTTCCTCACCTACATGGCTGGACGCACCAGGAAGGTCGCCCTGGGCTCGATGGTCATGGTGCTGCCCTGGCACGACCCGGTGCGCGTGGCCGAGGAAGTGGCCGTGCTCGAGCACGTTTCGGGCGGCCGCACCATCCTCGGCATCGGCCGCGGCCTGGGCCGCATCGAGTTCACCGGCTTCCGCGTGCCGATGGGCGAATCGCGCGAGCGCTTCGTCGCCTATTCCGAAGCCCTGCTGCGCGGACTGGAGACCGGCGTGCTGGAAAGCGACAGCCCGGCCTACCGGCAGCCGCCGATCGAGATCCGCCCGCGGCCGTTCCGCAGCTTCAAGGGCCGCACCTACGCCGCCGCGGTGTCGCCGGAGTCCTCGCGCATCATGGCCAAGCTCGGCATCGGCCTGCTGATCATCGCGCAGAAGCCCTGGGACAAGACGCTGGCGGAGCTGGAGGCCTACCGCGCGATTTACCGCGAGGTCAACGGCACCGAGGCGCCGCGGCCGATCATCGCCAGCTGGGTGGCCTGCGACGAGAATGCCGGCAAGGCCGAGGCGATGTACCGCACCTACATCCAGCGCTACAGCCGCTCGGCGCTGGAACACTACGAGTTCAACAACGCGGGCCTCGCCGACATCAAGGGCTACGAGTATTACGGCGCGCTCGCCAAGAATATCGAAAAGCACGGCACCCAGCGCTTCGTCGAGTTCCTGGCCGAGCTGCAGATCTGGGGCACGCCGGAGCAGGTCTACGAAAAGATGGTGGAGAACATCCGCCTGGTCGACGCGGCCGGGGTCATCGGCATCTTCAGCTACGGCGGCATGCCGTACGACATGGCGCGCAGGAACATGGAGCTGTTCGCACAAAAGGTGCTGCCGCGGCTGCAGGCGTTCGAGCTGCCGGGGCAGGCGCGCAAGAACGCGGCCTGAGCCGCCGCTTCCGCCACTTCAGACGGGGAATCCGACGTGCGCGCAGCCACCCAGATCGAATTGTGCCGCCGCTCGCTGGCCTACATCGAGGGCCGCCGCACCGAGGTGGGCGCGCACACCTACTTCAACCCGGTGGGAGACTACAGCTGCCCGCGGCAGCTGGCGCAGGAGCGCGAGCGGCTGTTCCTGCGCGAGCCGCTGCTGCTGGCCATCAGCGGCCAGCTGCCGGTGCCAGGCGCGTACCTCACCACCGACCTCGGCGGCCGACCGCTGCTGCTGGTGCGCGGCGACGACGGCCGCGTGCGGGCATTCCTGAACGTCTGCCGGCATCGCGGCACGCAGGTCGCCGCCGGCTGCAGCACGGCCGCCGGCAAGGGGGCCTTCACCTGCCCTTACCACGCCTGGACCTACGACACGCAGGGCCGCCTCAAGGCGGTCAACCCGGCCTACGCCTTCGAAGGCGTGAAGCGCGAAGAGCGGGGCCTCGTCGAGCTGCCCTGCGCCGAGCGCCACGGCCTGGTCTGGGCATGCCAGTCGCCGGGACAGGCGATCGACGTCGACGCCCTGCTGGGCGGCCTTGCCGACGAGTTCGAGGCCTACGACCTGGGGCGCTACACCCACTTCGAGACCCGCGTGCTGCACAAGCCGTTCAACTGGAAGCTGGTGCTCGACACCTTCCTGGAGACCTGGCACATCCCGGTGCTGCACCGCAAGACGGTGGCGCCGATCTTCCAGCCCGACGTCGGCGTGTTCGACGCCTTCGGCCGCAACGGCCGCATGGTCATCCCGCGCCGCTCGATCCTGGAACTGAAGGAACAGCCCGAGAGCCAGTGGAGCCTGCTCAAGCACACCGCGATCGTCTACTGCCTGTACCCCAACACCATCTTCGTCTGGCAGGGCGACCACGTGGAGATCTGGCGCTCCTACCCGGACGGCGACGCGCCGGGCCGCTGCGTCACCGAGATGTCGTTCTACATCCCGGAACCGGCCGAGACCGAATCGGCGCGCCGCCACTGGCAGCGCAACCTCGAGCTGCTGCTGGCGACGGTGGAGAACGAGGACTTCCCGCTGTGCGCGCAAATCCAGCGCGGCGCCGAGTCCGGCGCGCAGCACTACACCACGTTCGGCCGCAACGAGCCGGCGCTGAGCCACTTCCACGCCGGCATCCGCGGCGCGCTGGGCCTGCCGCCCTACGTTCCGGCCTGAGCGCCCTAGCCGTACAGGCCCCCGTCGATCAGCTTGAGATACACCTTCGTCACCCACTCCGGCAGCGCCACGGACTTTCCGCGCGGGCGGGCGAAGCGCATGCACAGGTAGTAGCGAGCGGCCATCAGGATGAACGCGATCGCCTCGGTGTCCTCGGCGCTGAAGCGCTTGATCTCGCCGGCGTCGCGCGCGCGGTTGAGCACGCGCATGTAGCCCTTGGTGACGAGGTTCATGTGCTCGGCGAAGGCGCGCGGCGCGAACACCTCGGCTTCGTACAGGATGCGGTAGAACTCCGGGTATTCGAGCATGAAGTCGAAGAACGCGCGGAATGCCCGCTCTTCCCGTTCGCGCGCGGACCGGGCGTCGGCCGAGCGCAGCTTGATGAAGTCGAGCATCTGCCGGCCGAGGTGCGGCAGCAGCTGGTCGAACAGCGCCTGGCGCGTCTCGAAGTAGTTGTAGAAGGTGCCGTTGGCGACCGAGGCGCGCGCCGTGATGGTGGCGATCATCGCGCCGTCGTAGCCGCGCTCGCCCACCACCTTGGCCGCGGCCTGGAACAGGGCGTTGCGGGTGATCTCGCTTTTTTCGGCGCGGCTGAGCTTGGGCTTGCCGGTGCGGCTGGTTGCCTTGGACAGGCGGGCCGGCGCACGTGCGGCGGTGGCGCGGCCCCGATTGCCGCTGGTCGTTCTGGCTGTCATCGTCTTTTTCATTTTCCCCTTGTTGCCGCTCCGCCGCCCGCGCTCAGGCCGACAGTGCCGCCTTGAGCACGGCGGCAGTTTCCGCCACGGCTTCGTTGGCCTGCCGCAGCGGCTTGTCCATCAGCATGAAGCCGTGGATCTGCGTGGCGTAGTCGCGCAGCGTGACCGGCACGCCGGCGGCGCGCAGCTTTTCGGCGTAGGCCCTGCCCTCGTCCTGCAGCGGGTCAAAGCCGCAGGTGATCACGCAGGCCGGCGGCAGGCCGGCATGGCTCGGCGCCAGCAGCGGCGAAGCGCGCCAGTCGAGCTTGTCGCTGTCCCTAGCGATGTACTGCCCGACGAACCACTTCATCAGCGCCGCGGTCAGGAAATAGCCTTCGCCGAACGCGCTGTTGCTCGGCGAGGTGCCGCGCAGGTCCGTCGCCGGGTAGATCAGCATCTGGTAGGCCAGCGGCGGCTCCATGTTTCCGCGCAGCGCCAGGGCGGCCACCGCCGACAGGTTGCCGCCGGCCGAGTCCCCGCCCACCGCCAGGCGCGCCGGGTCCAGCCCCAGGCGCGCGGCGTTGGCCGAGATCCAGCGCACCGCGGCGACGCTTTCGTCCACCGGCCCGGGGAAGCGGCTCTCCGGCGCCAGCCGGTAGTCGACCATGACCACGGCGCAGTGCGACAGGTTGGCAAAACGGCGGGCGAAGCCGTCGTAGCATTCCAGGTCCATCACGACGAAGCCGCCGCCATGGATGAAGATCAGCGCCGGCAGCGCGGCGCCGTCGCGGCTGCCGGCCGGGCGGTACGTGCGCAGCCGGATCGGCCCGAGCGGACCGGGCATTTCGCAATCCACGACCGACGCCACCTCCTCGCGCGGCCCCTGCAGCATCAGGTAGCCGACGCGCGCCGCCTCGCGCGCCTTGTCCAGCGGCAGCAGGTCGATGGTCGGCCGCCCGTAGGAGGCGATCAGGTCGAGTACGGCGCGTGCTTCGGCATCCAGTGTCGCCATCGCGGTTTCCCTCGGATCAATGCGAAATTTCAGGCCGGCGCGCCGGCCAGGCGGCGGTAGAGCAGCTGGTAGGCGCGGGCCGCCGCGCCCCAGGAAAAATCGCGCCTCATGCCGGCGGCCTGCAGCGCGCGCCAGGCCGGCGGATCGCGGTACAGCTCCAGCGCGCGGCCGACGCCGTAGACGATGCCGCCGTTGTCGGCATGGTCGAAGCTGACGCCGGTGGCGGTGCCCGCGCGCAGGGTCTCGTCGTCGGCGCTGACGACGGTATCGGCCAGCCCGCCCACACGCCGCACCACCGGCACGGTGCCGTAGCGCTGGCTGTACATCTGGTTGAGGCCGCAGGGCTCGTAGCGCGACGGCATCAGGAACAGGTCGGCACCGGCCTCGATCAGGTGGGCGAGCCGCTCCTCGTAGGCGATGCGCACGCCGACGCGGCCGGCCGCACGCTGCATCCACTCGCGCCAGGCCTGCTCCTGTCCCGGCTCGCCGGAACCCAGCACCGCGACCTGCACGCCGAGGTCCAGCAGGCGCGGCAGCGCGCCCAGCACCAGGTCGCTGCCTTTCTGGTAGGCCAGCCGCCCGATCATGCCGATCAGCGGCGTGCCGTCGTCGCGCGTCAGTCCCATCGTCTCCTGCAGGGCGCGCTTGTTCGCCGCCTTGCCCTGCGCAACCGAGGCCGCGTCGTAACGGCATTCGATCAGCGGATCGGTTGCCGGGTTCCACACCCGCGTGTCGATGCCGTTGAGGATGCCGTGCAGCGCGTGCTGGCGCATGCGCAGCAAACCGTCCAGGCCCTCGCCGTGCGTCGGCGTGAGGATTTCGTAGGCATAGCTGGGGCTGACCGTGGTGATGGCGTCGGCCAGCGCCAGGCCCGCTTTCATGAACGACAGGCGGCCGTGGAATTCCACGCCCTCCATCGACCACTGCCACGCGGGCAGGCCGAGCAGGTCGAACTGGTCGCGCTCGAACACGCCCTGGTAGGCCAGGTTGTGCACCGTGTAGACCGTGCGCGGCCGCGC
>JADHNH010000112.1 GCA_016779605.1 Nevskia sp.
CGGCGCGCGGCCGCGGCCAGCGCGCGCGCGGTGACGGCGCCGGCGCAGACCGCCGCCGCGGCCGCCACGGCGTAACCGGCCAGCAGGGTCGACACCGCCGGCAGCAGCGGCCCGGGGGTCTTCGCCAGCTGCTCGGCGCCGCTCCAGACGTAGTCCCAGTCGGTGCCGCGCGGGATGTAGAACGGGATCAGCAGCGGCGCCCAGGTGAGGAAGCGGCGCACGCCCTCCGGGATCACCCGCGTGCGCCCGGCATGCCCGGCGAAGCGCGCGGCGCGCTCGTCCAGCGCGTCGGCGCCGACGAACGACAGGTTGACCAGGGTGGCGACGCGCACGCCCATGTGGTCGAACCAGATCAGGATGCGCAGCCAGTCGTAGGCCAGCAGGCCCAGGAACACGTCGCGGCTCCACTGGCGGAAGGCGTCGCCGCCCAGCCGCCAGTGCTGCACGACCGCCACCGCGCTGCGCGCCGCGCCATCCTGGTTGTACCAGCTCGGCTGCGGCGCCTGGCGCAGGAACGAGGAGATGATCGGCGCCATCCACGGCCCCCAGCGCAGCACCCGCACGGTCTGCTCGACCAGGCCGGTGAGTCCTTCCCGGCTGAGCATCTCGCGCAGCGGCGCCAGGCGGCGCTGGAACAGCGCGGTGAGCAGCACCAGGTTGATGCTGAACAGCGGCGCGGCAATGGCCCAGTTGATGACGCCGGCCAGCGACTCGCTGTAGAGCAGCGACACGCCGCCGCCCGGCGTGCCCAGGCTGATGGCGCCCCACTTGCTGAACAGCGGGTAGACGGTCATATCGCCGGGCCGCCCGCCGGCGGCGGCGAAGTCCACCGCCGCGTAGCGCCAGAACTTCTCGATCACCACCGCCAGCTGCGCGGCGTCGAAATACCAGGCCAGCGCGCCGCCGACGAAGCCGCCGACCAGCGCGCCCAACAGGTACACGCGCCAGCTTTGCAGCAGGCGGCGCCGGCCGCGCGCGATGGCGCAGGCATCGCGCAGGGCGTCGGCGCCGGCGTACGCCGCCGCGCCGATCGCCGCGCCGATGCCGAAGCGCGCCGCCGAGGCAAGCTCCGGCAGGCCGCGTGCCAGCGCCAGGCCGATGCCGGCGCCGGCGATCGCGCCGCGCAGGTAGTTGCCGGGCGCGCGCGCCGCGCCCCACAGGCGCACGGCGAACGGCGCGCTGCCGTCGAAGCTTTCCACCAGCGTGCGCGCCAGCGGGAACAGCAGCGCGCCGAGTGCGGCCGTGGCCGGCAGCGGATGCCGGCGCAGCAGCTGCGCCAGCTGCGGTATTGCGGCGGCCTGCGCGGCCAGGCCGATCAGCAGCATGAACACGCCGCCGTAGACCAGGCCCTTGCCGAGGCCGCCGCCCCAGTGCGCACGGGCCGCGCGCCAGGTCGGCCGCCTGCCGTGCAAGGCGTCCAGGATCATGCCGGTGGCGAGGAAAGTGATCGCCCACAGGCCGGCTTCGGATAGCGCGCCGCCGGCGACGCTCGCGGCAATGCGCAGCGGTGCCGGCAGTGCCGCTGGCCGCGGCCCGCAGGCGAGGTCCGCGATCGCCGGGGTGAACGCCGCCAGCGCCGCCGCACCCAGGGCCAGGACGTGCAGGCCCGGGCCGCGCGGCCGGCGGCCGTCCAGCAGCAGGCCGAGGCCGACGATCAAGGCTTCGCAGAACAGCCACAGCGCGCCGGCGCGGCCGATCTGCGGCGCCAGCTCCGGCCAGCGATGCAGGCTCAGCGCCGCGCCCAGGCGTGCCATCGGCGCCGGTGCCGCCAGCGCCAGCAGCAGGTTGAACAGGACGGGCAGCGCCAGCGCCGCCGCAGCGGCCAGCGGGCGCAGCGGCCGGCCGCCGCGCACCGCGCTCAACAGCGCCGCGCCCAGCAGCACCGTGCAGGCGGTGACCGCGCCGACGTCGGACAGCCGCAGCAGGTCCGCGGCGTGCTGCGGTACCGCCCAGGTCTTCAGCGCCGGGTCCATGGCCGCCGCAAAGAGGCCCGCGCCCAGGGCCGGCAGCGCCGCCGCCTGCGCCAGCCGCGCGGCCGGGCGGATGCCGGCGCCCGCCGCCCAGCACAGCGCGGCCAGGCCCGCGCATGCGGCGGCCAGCGCACGCGCGGCGTTGCCGGCGTGGTATTCGGCCGCCAGGCACAGTGCCGCAAGGACGAAGCCGCCGAGCGGCAGGGCCAATCGTTTCATTATTCGGATCGTAGGCTATGCCGCGCGCACCCCGCGGGCAGCGGGGAGCCCTTCATCGGCGGGTCATTATGCTTTGCCGCCGGGCGGGGATTAGACCACGGCGCTCAGATCACGCGCGAGAAGCGGCGCTGCTCTTCCGCCTGCGCTGCGGCCGCCGGCAGGTAGGCGTCGAAGCTCATGGCAATGGCGCGCAGCAGGTAGCGGCCCATCGGCGTCACCTGCAGGCCCTGCGGACGCAGTTCCACCAGCCCGTCGTCCTGGAACTGCGCCAGCCGGCGCAGCTCGGCGGCGAAATAGTCGGCGAACACGATGCCGTGGCGCGCCTCGACTTCCGCGTAGGGCAGCCAGCCGCTGCACATCACCGCGGCGATGACGTCGCGCCGCACCTGGTCGTCCTTGCCCAGCAGGATGCCGCGCTGCACCGCCAGCCGGCCGGCGTCGAGCAGCGCGTAATAGGCGTCGAGCTCGCGCGCGTTCTGGCTGAAGCTGTCGGCGGTGCGGCCGATCGCGCTCATGCCCAGCCCCACCAGGTCCAGGCCGCCGCGGGTGGAATAGCCCTGGAAGTTGCGCTGCAGGGTGCCGGCTTCCAGCGCGCGCGCCAGCTCGTCGCCGGGCAGGGCGAAATGATCCATGCCGATGTGCACGTAGCCGGCATCGAGCAGGCGCTCGGTGGTCAGCCGCAGCAGCGCCAGCTTGGTGGCGGCGTCCGGCAGCTGCGCCGTCACGATGCGGCGCTGCGCCTTGAAGCGCTCCGGCAGGTGCGCGTAGCTGTAGGCCGAGATGCGGTCCGGCCGCAGCCGCACCACCTGGTCGAGCGTGCGGCCGAAGGACTCTGCGGTCTGCAGCGGCAGGCCGTAGATCAGGTCCACCGACAGCGAGTTCAGCCCGGCGGCGCGCGCCGATTCCATCAGGGCGGCCACCATCGCCTCGGACTGCTCGCGGTTGACCGCGCGCTGCACCGCCGGGTCGAAGTCCTGCACGCCGAAGCTGGCGCGGTTGAAGCCCAGCGCCGCCAGCTCCGCCATCTGCCCGGGCGCCAGCGTGCGCGGGTCGATCTCGATGGAGAACTCGCGGTGCGCCGCGCCGCTCAGCGAAAAATGCCGGCCCAGGGTGTCGAGCAGCCCGCCCAGCTGCGCCGGCGACAGGTGGGTGGGCGTGCCGCCGCCGAAGTGCAGCTGCTCCACGCTGCGGCCGGCGGCGAACAGCGGCGCCTGCAGGGCGATTTCGCGCGTCAGCCGCTGCAGGTATTGGCCGGCCGCTTCCGGCCGCCGCGTGATCACCTTGGTGCAGCCGCAGTAGAAGCAGGGGCTGGCGCAGAACGGGATATGCACGTACAGCGACAGCGGCGCGCCGGCGGCCAGGCGGTTGGCGCGCTGCGCGGCGGCGCGGTAGTCGTCGACGCCGAAGCCGGTGTTGAACTGCGGCGCGGTCGGATACGAGGTGTAGCGCGGGCCGTTGCGGTCGTAGCGCCGGATCAGCGCATCCGGCGGCATGGCGGCGTGCGCCGAGGGAGCGTACGCGTTGGTGTTCTGGCGGGCGGGGTTCATGGCGGACTCAAGTGGGCAGGCTGCACCAGGCGGGGCCGGCGGCGTGCAGCAGGACGATGGCGGCGAGGCCGGCGGCGCCCAGCCCCATCAGGCCCCAGCCGGTGGCGCGCAGCCGGTGCAGCGGCTGCGTGCGGCGCGCGCCGCCCCAGCCGGCCGCCGCCAGCAGCGGCGAGCCGCCCAGGCCAAAGGCGCCGGCCAGCAGGGCGCCGGAGGCGGCATCGCCGGATACCGCCGCCAGCCCCAGCACCGAGTAGAGCAGGCCGCAGGGCACCGCCGCCCACAGCAGGCCGCGGCCGAACGATCGCAGCGCCGGCGCGCGGCGGCGCGGCCCGCGCGGTTCCGCTACCCGGCAGCAGGCCGCGGCCGGCCGGCGCGCCAGCGCCATCTGCGCACCGATCGCGATGATTCCCGCCGCGGCCAGCACCTGCAGTGTGCGCCCCAGGGCCGGCGCCGGCAGATGGCGCAGGATGCCCTGGCCGGCGGCACCGGCGGCGGCGCCGAGCGCGGCATAGCCGAGCAGGCGTCCGCCGTGGGTCAGCGCCAGGGCCTGCGCAAGCCGTTCGGCCGGCGCGGCGCGCGCGTGGTGGATGGACAGGCCGCCGCACATCAGCGTGCAGTGCACGCTGGCGGTCATGCCGGCCAGGAACAGGGCAGGTGCCGTCAGCAGCGAGCCGGGAACCCACATGGCCGGCGCCGATGACCGCGCTCAGCGGCGGGCGCCGTCGGCGCAGCCGCTGCAGCGGGTGGCTTCCGGCACCGCCCGCAGCCGCTGGGCCGGGATCGGCTGGCCGCAGCGCTCGCAGACGCCGTAGCGCCCGGCGTGGATGCGGTCGAGCGCGTGGCGCACCTGCTCCAGCTCGCGGCGGGTGGTGTCGGCCAGGCGGTCCAGCACCTCGTCGTTCTCGCGCTCGACCGAGCGTTCCTCGGAGTCGGCGGACAACGGCGCGTCGCCGCGGCGGCGGCTGCGTTCGATGCTGGCGACGCGGTCCGCCAGGTCGCTGCGGCGCGCTTCCAGGCTGGCCTTGGCGGCTTCGGCGTGATCGAGCGGCGGTTTTTTGTTGGCTGCGTTCATGCGCTCAATGTGCCTTGCCGCCGCCGGCGCATCATTGACATGGATCAAAGGCAGCGCCGGCGCCGACCGGCCGCTGTATGCAGCGCGCACTCGGTACATGAAGGTGCCGACGAAGATCGGGCACGCATGTGCCCGATCTTCGGGAGGGTGGAAAAGTCACGCCTTTTCGAAGCGGCCTGCAAAAGGCCATGGATGGCTTTTTGCGGAAAATTTAAGGTTCGTCGTCCGGCATGCGGCCGCCCTGCTGGTCGAGCTCGTCGAACTGGCCGCTGGAGGTGGCCCAGATGAAGATTCCGATCGCTCCCAGCACCACCCCCACGCCCAGCGGTATCAGCAGGTAGAGGCTCGCCATCACAGCACCTCCGCCGGCCGCGCCGCCGGTTCGATCCGCGCCGCGGGCCCGGCGCGGCGCCGTCCGCCAAAGCGCAGGGCGTTGCCCACCACCAGCAGCGAAGACATCGACATGCCGGCGGCGGCCAGCCAGGGCGCGAGGTGGCCGCTCATCGCCAGCGGCAGCACCACGAGGTTGTAGCCCAGGGCCCAGGCGAGGTTCTCGGCGATGCGCCGCCGCGCGGCCTGCGCCACGTCGAGCGCGGGCGCCAGCGCGCCGAGCGAATCGCCCAGCAGCAGCAGGTCCGCGCGCGCCTGGGTCAGCGCCGCGCCCTGCGGCATCGCCGCGGAAACGTCGGCGGCCGCCAGCAGCGGCGCGTCGTTGAGTCCGTCGCCCACCGCCAGCACGGTGGCGCCCTGCTGCTGCAACTGCTGCAGCCGCTGCAGCTTGGCCTGCGCGGATTGCCGCGCGGCATACCGCTCGATGCCCAACTGCCGCGCCACCGCCGCCACCGCCTCGGCCGCATCGCCGCTGTAGATCTCGATGTTCATGCCGCGCCGCTGCAGTTCGCCGACCAGCTCGCGCGCCTCCGGGCGCAGCTGCGCCTGCAGGGCGAAGCAGGCCAGCGCCCGCACGGTGTCGGTCAGCACGATCACGGTGCTGCCGTCGTCGGCAAGGCCCGCAGCCTCCGGCGGCAGCGGCACGCCGGCCTGCGCCGCCGCGCCGATCCAGTAGGCGGTGTCGCCGATCCTGCCGCTGATGCCGGCGCCCGGCAGATGCCGCAGATCATGCGCCTGCAATCCGCCGCCGTCGCCGGCCGATGGGGCGGTCAAGGGGACCGTGAACGCGGCAGCGATCGGATGGCGGCTGCCGTGCTCGAGGGCGGCGGCGATCCGCAGGCACTCCTGCGGCGCCAGCCCGGCCAGGCACAGCGTGCGGCCCACCTGCAGGCGCGGCACGGTCAGCGTGCCGGTCTTGTCGAACAGCACGGTGTCCACCGCCGCCAGCGCCGGCAAGGCGCCGGCATTGGTGACCAGCACGCCGCCGCGCGCCAGCCGCGAGGTCGCCGCGGCCAGCGCCGCCGGCACCGCCAGCGACAGCGCGCAGGGGCAGCTCGCCACCAGCACCGCCAGGGCGATGCTCAGTCCGGCGTCCGCGCCCGCGCCGCGCAGCAGCGCGAGCAGCAGGCCGGCCGCCGCGAAAACCAGGATGGCGGCGACGAAATGGCCGGCGGCGCGATCGGCCAGCTGCTGCACCTTCGGCTTGCGCGTCTGCGCCAGGTCCAGCAGCCGCGTGATCTGCGCCAGCGTGGTGTCGGCGCCGCGGTGCGTTACCCGCAGCGCCAGCGGCGCGTCGCCGCCGTTGACCGAACCGGCCAGCACCGCCTGGCCCGGCTGCCGCGTCACCGGGTGCGATTCGCCGGTGAGCAGCGACTCGTCCAGCTCGGCGGCGACTTCGAGCAACTCGCCGTCGGCCGGCAAGGCGTCGCCGGGCGCCACCACCACCGTATCGCCGGGCTGCAGCGAACCGATGGGGATTGTTTCCAGCGCGCCGCCGCTGCGGCGTTGCGCGGTCAGCGCACGGCGCCCGGCGAGCAGGCGCAGGCGCTCG
Organism: Nevskia sp.; assembly: GCA_016779605.1. Lineage (GTDB taxonomy): Bacteria > Pseudomonadota > Gammaproteobacteria > Nevskiales > Nevskiaceae > Nevskia. Next base: position 6,751 of record JADHNH010000112.1, read on the forward strand.
CCGGCACGCGCGCGGGTGCGGCCTTCGAGGTAGCGGCCGACGCCGAGGAACCAGACGAACATGGTGGCGGTGTCGAAATACAGGTCGCCGCTGCCGGCCAGCGTGCGCAGCGCCGAGGCGCCGAAGGCCGCCGCCAGGGCCAGCGCCACCGGCACGTTCATGTCCAGCGCGCCGGAGCGCACCGCGCGCCAGCCGGCGGCGAACAGCGGCCAGCCGGCCCACAGCACGCCGGGCGCGGCCACCGCCAGCTGCGCCCAGCGCAGCAGCTGCTCGATGGCGTGGTCGGGCCGCACGCCGAAATAGCTGGGCCAGGCCAGCATCATCACCTGCATGGCGCAGATCGACGCCACGCCGATGCGGGCGAAGGCCAGGCGGCGCTCGCGCGCGGCGCGCGCGGCCGGCTCCTCGTGCGCCAGCACGCGCGGCTCCAGGCCGGCGCGGTCCAGTTCCCGCAGCAGCTCCGACAGCCGCACCTGCTGCGGGCGGAAGCGGAAGCCGACCGTGCGTGCCGTCAGGTTGACGTGCACGTCGGCGGCCTTGCCGCCGAGCACGCGCTCGGCGCGGGCCACGCAGTTGGCGCAGTGGATGCCGTCGAGCGCCAGCAGCACCTCGCAGCCGTCGCGGCCTTCGGCGCCGAGCGCCGGGCGCAGCTCCGGGCGGTCGAACACGGTCCAGTCGCGGGGCTGGCTCATGGGCAGGGCCGGGGCGTCAGGGCACGGGCCGCCGCGGGCGCGTGCGGCGGCTCAGCGGTGGTGCGGCGCGGCGCTGGCCGCGGCCGGCTCGGTCAGCGCGGTGAAGCCGTGCGTGTAGGCGACGATCGCCAGCGCCGAGCCGATGAAGATCGACAGCACCGGCAGGCCGACGACCACGGCCAGCTCCAGGAAGAAGCGGGACTGCCTGGCCGGCCGGGTGGCGGGCAGGTCGGTGGGGCTCATCGTTTGGCTCCGGTGATGAATCTGGCGCTGCGGGTGCGGGAAACCTGCGGCTCGTCTTTCTCGTCTTCGTCGTGCTCTTCGTCCACCTCGACTTCCACGTCCTCGATCATCGGCAGCGCCGGCGCGTTTTCGGCGCGCGGCGGCGTGCGCAGGGACACCGTGGTGCCGCCGGTTTCTTCCGGCTTGCGCTCGAGGATCGAAGGCTCCACCGCCAGCGGCGTGCCGTCGGCGAAGTGCGCCGACACATGGTAGCGGTGGGTGCGCTCGTCGTCGTTGGTGACCTTGATCGTATAGAGGTTCTCGATCGCGCCGGTGGGCAGCTCGCGGTACAGCGTGTGGCGGTCGCGCAGCACGTCGACGCGCAGGGTCGAGTGGGTCAGCAGCAGCATGACGAAGGCGGCGCAGGCGGCCAGCCACACCAGGCCGTAACCAATGGTGCGGCCGCGCAGCAGGCGGAACTTGCCGCCGCGGTCATGCTGCGAGCTGCTGTAGCGGATCAGGCCGCGCGGCTTGCCCACCGCGGCCATCACCGAGTCGCAGGCGTCGATGCAGGCGGCGCAGGCGATGCACTCGTATTGCAGCCCCTTGCGGATATCTATGCCGACCGGGCAGACCTGTACGCACAGCGAGCAGTCCACGCAGTCGCCGGGCTTGGCCGGCGGCGGGCTTGCCGGCGCCGGGCCGGTGGCGTACATCGCCGCGGTGCCGCCGGCGGACAGCACCGCCACGCTGGACTCCGCCCCGGTGGCCGTGGTGGAAGCGCCGGCCGGCACAGTCGCCGCGCGGGCCATCCGGCGCACGCGGCCCTTGCGCGGCTCGGCGCGCTGCTCGTCGTAGGAGATGATCAGGGTGTCGCGGTCGAACATCGCGCTCTGGAAGCGCGCGTAGGGACACATGTACTTGCACACCTGCTCGCGCATGAAACCGGCGTTGCCCCAGGTGGCGACGCCGTAGAACAGGCTCCAGAACAGCGGCCAGCCGCCCAGCTGGAAGCTCAGCGCCGCCGGGAACAGTTCGCGCGCCGGCACGAAATAGGCGACGAAGCTCAGGCCGGTGAGCAGGCCGAAGGCCGCCCATAGGAGATGCTTGCCGCCGCGCCGCAGCAGCTTGCGGCGGTTCCAGGGCGCGCCGTCGAGCTTCATGCGCGCGTGGCGGTCGCCCTCGCAGAAATGCTCGATCCAGAGGAAGGCCTCGGTCCACACCGTCTGCGGGCAGGCGTAACCGCACCATAGGCGGCCGGCCAGCGAGGTGAACAGGAACAGCGTCAGCGCCGCCAGCAGCAGCAGGCAGGCCAGCAGCAGCAGGTCTTGCGGCACCAGGGTCAGGTTGAGGACATGGAAGCGGCGGTGCGGCAGGTCGAACAGCACCAGCGGCCGGCCGCCCCAGGACAGCCACGGCGTGACGTAGTACAGCGCCAGCAGCACCAGCATCGCCGCCACGCGCAGCCGGGCGAAGCGGCCCCAGACGTAGCGCGGCTGGATCTTCGCCGCGTGCTGGTAGAGGAATACCTCGCCGCCGGGTGGCTGCGGCGAACCGGGTGCGGCGGCATGTGCGTCCATGTGAAGAACCTGAGTCAATCCGATTGATTTGGGGCTTGATTGGGGCCTTGGTTGGTGGGGGGAATCACCAGCACCGCGGCGATCGCCGCGGGGATCAGCGCCAGCAGCCACAGCACGCCGAAGGCGCAGGCCGCGCCTTCGACCGTATCCGGCGGCAGCGTAAAGCTGTCCGGGGTCAGCATCAGCACCACGGTGGACAGCCCGCCGCCGAGGAACGAGGCCCACAGCAGGGCGGTGCAGCGGCGCAGCCAGGGCCGCTCGCCAAGCGCACGGCGCCTGGCGGCGGCCACGACCGCGTCGCGGTACTCCTGGATCACGGCTGCCCCGGCGGCCCCGCCTGCGCGCCGTGCGACAGGCCGTAGACGTAGGAAGCGACCACGCGGATCTCGTCCGGCGACAGGATGTTCTCGTGCGCCGGCATCATGCCCTGGCGGCCGTGCATGATGGTTTCGCGCACGCCTTCGCGGCCGCCGCGGAACAGCCAGATGTCGTCGGTCAGATTGGGTGCGCCCAGCGCCTGGTTGCCCTTGCCATCGGCACCGTGGCAGGCCGCGCAGGTCAGCGCGAACTGCTTCATGCCGGCTTCGCGCTTGGCGGCGTCCAGGCCCGGGTCGGACCAGAAGGGCACGAAGTCGACCAGCGTCTGCACCGCCTCGGCCGACAGGCCGGCGCCGATCGGCGGCATCGCCGCCTGGCGGCCGTGGGTGATGGTTTCCACGATCGCCTCGGGGCTGCCGCCGAACAGCCAGTCGTTATCCGCGAGGTTCGGGAAGCCCACCGCGCCGCGCGCATCCGCGCCATGGCAGCCGGCGCAGTTGTTGAGGAACACCGCGTGCCCCAGCGAGCGGGCGGCCGGGTCCTGCGCCAGCGCCGGGATGTCCTTGCCGGCCAGCGCGGCGAACGCCGCGCGGCGCCGCTGCGTGATGCGGTCCAGGTTTTCCTGCATCTGCTTGGTGGAGGTCCAGCCGAGCCGGCCGCCCAGGTTGCCCAGGCCCGGGTAGAACACCAGGTAGCCGGCGGCGAACACCACGGTCAGCACGAACAGGTTGAGCCACCAGCGCGGCAGCGGGTTGTTGAACTCGCGCAGGTCGTCGTCCCAGACGTGGCCGGTGCTCTCGCCCGGCTTGCCGCGCGAGTTGGCGAACAGCAGCCACAGGCAGCCGGCCAGCATGGCGACGGTGATGACGATGATGTAACAGCTCCAGAACGTGCTCATGCGTGGGTCTCCCGGCAGCACGCCGGCAGCTCGGCTTTCGGCCGGGGCGCGGACGGCTCAGAGTCTTCGGTCAGCGGCAGCAGCGCGGCTTGCTCGAAACGGGCGCGGTTGTGCCGCGTGTACGCCCACCAGGTGACGCCGAGGAAGCCGATGAAGGCGGCGAGGGTGAAGATTCCGCTGATCATTGCGCACCTCCGTTGGCGCCGGTTGCGGCAGTCGTCGGGTCAGCCGCTGCGGTCTTGGCCGGCTCGGGCTGCGGCGGGGGCGGGGGCGGCAGCTTCAGCGACTGCAGGAAGGCGATCAGCGCGTCCATCTTGGTCTTGCCGGCGACGTCGTCGTCGGCCTTGGCGATGTCGGCGTCGCTGTACGGCACGCCCACGCGCTTGAGCGCGCGCATCATCGCCGGCACTTCGCCCTTGTCGAAGCCCTGCTTGTCCAGCCAGGGGTAGCCGGGCATGTTCGACTCGGGCACCACGTCGCGCGGGTTGGTCAGGTGGATGCGGTGCCAGTCGTCGCTGTAGCGGCCGCCGACGCGCGCCAGGTCCGGCCCGGTGCGCTTGGAGCCCCACTGGAACGGATGGTCGTAGACCGACTCGCCGGCCTGCGAGGCGGGCCCGTAGCGGAGCACCTCCTCGGCCAGCGTGCGGATCATCTGCGAGTGGCAGCCGTAGCAGCCCTCGCGGATGTAGACGTCGCGGCCGGCGGTTTCCAGCGCAGTGCGCACGTGCAGCCCCGGCGAGGGCTCGGTGGCGGCCTTGTCGTTCATCAGCGGGACGATCTCGACCAGACCGCCGAAGCTGATCGCCACGGCGGTGAGCACCGCCAGCAGGACGATGTTTTTCTCGATGGTTTCGTGTTTCACGCGTGCATCTCCGATGGTGCGGGAGAGAATTCGGCTACGGCGCGGCTGCTCATGCGGCCGCCCCTGCCGCCCCGGGCACCGCCCTGACCGCCGGCGTTTTGATGGTGCGCACCACGTTCCAGGCCATCACCAGCATCCCGGAGAAGAACACCACGCCGCCGGCCAGGCGCACCGCGTAGAACGGGTAGGTGGCCTTGAGCGACTCGACGAAGCTGTAGGTCAGGGTGCCGTCGGCCTCGGTGGCGCGCCACATCAGGCCCTGCATCAGGCCGGCGCTCCACATAGCGGTGATGTACATCACGGTGCCCACCGTGGCGAGCCAGAAGTGCAGGTTGATCGCCTTGGTGCTGTACATGCCGGGCAGGCCGAAGGCGCGCGGGATCAGCGCGTACATCGAGCCGATCGAGATCATCGCCACCCAGCCCAGGGCGCCCGAATGGACGTGGCCGATGCCCCAGTCGGTGTAGTGGGACAGGGCGTTGACCGTCTTGATCGACATCATCGGACCTTCGAAGGTCGACATGCCGTAGAACGACAGCGAGACGATCAGGAACTTGACGATCGGGTCCGTGCGCAGCTTGTCCCAGGCGCCCGACAGGGTCATGATGCCGTTGATCATGCCGCCCCAGGACGGCGCCAGCAGGACCAGCGAGAACACCATGCCCAGCGACTGCACCCAGTCCGGCAGCGCGGTGTAGTGCAGGTGGTGCGGGCCGGCCCACATGTACACCGCGATCAGCGCCCAGAAATGCACCACCGACAGGCGATAGGAGTAGATCGGCTTGCCGATCTGCTTGGGCACGAAGTAGTACATCATCCCCAGGAAGCCGGCGGTGAGGAAGAAGCCCACCGCGTTGTGGCCGTACCACCATTGCACCATCGCGTCGGTGGCGCCGCTGTAGGCCGAGTAGGATTTCCACAGGCTCACCGGGATCGCCGCGCTGTTGACGATGTGCAGCAGCGCCACCGCCAGGATGAAGGACCCGAAGAACCAGTTGGCCACGTAGATGTGCGACACCGTGCGCTTGGCGATGGTGCCGAAGAACACCACGGCGTAGGCCACCCACACCACCGCGATGGCGATGTCGATCGGCCATTCCAGCTCGGCGTATTCCTTGCCCTGGGTGATGCCCAGCGGCAAGGTCACCGCCGCCGCCACGATGATGGCCTGCCAGCCCCAGAAGGTGAACTCGGCGAGCTTGGGCAGGAACAGCGGCGCGCGGCTGGTGCGCTGGACGCACCAGTAGGCGCTGGCGAACAGCGCGCTGCCGCCGAAGGCGAAGATCACCGCGTTGGTGTGCAGCGGCCGCAGCCGGCTGTAGGTGAGCCAGGGTATGTCGAAGTTGAGCTGCGGCCACAACAGCTGCGCGGCGATGACCACGCCGACCAGCATGCCGACGATGCCCCAAACCACGGTCATGACCGCAAACTTGCGGACGACGGCATCTTCGTAACGGACGACTGCGCTCGATTGGTCCATGCGGACTCCCCAGGGAAACTTGGCCGCGCAAGAATCGGCCAAGCCCGCCGGTGTGGCATTGATCCAGGTCAAGATCAAGCAGGCGCCCGCCCTGTATGCGGCGCCCGCTTGACCTGGATCAAAGCCGCCGGCCGCCGCCGCGGCAACACTGGCGCCCGTGGAACTTTGAATGCCTGCCGGCGGCGCGCCGGCACCGCAGGGGCCTGGCTCTGTTGGAGGAAAGCGCGATGAAGAAGCTGCAATCGATCATGGTGGTGATGCCGTTCGAGCGGCGCCTGACGCCGGCAGTGCACCGCGCGGTGGCCTATGCGCGGCAGGCGAACGCCGCCCTGCACCTGCGCGTGTTCGACCACTACGGGCCGATCGACTACGCCAAGTCGGTGTTCGGCGCCGAGGTGTCGGAGCGGGCGCGGCGCGATTTCCTCGATGAGCGCATGCAGTGGCTGAGCCAGCAGGCGGCGGCGCTGGCCGACCAGGGCCTGCGGGTGGAATGCGACGTCACCTGGGCGCCGGTGCCGCACGAGGCGGTGATCGGCGCCACGCTCGACGTGCGCGCCGACCTGGTGGTCAAGGACGTCGACTGCGACGCCGCCGGCGGCGGGGCGCTGCGTCCCGGCGCGGTCGACTGGAAGCTGCTGCGCATGAGCCCCGCCCCGCTGATGCTGGTGCATCCGCAGGCGCGGCTGTTGCCGCAGCGCGTGATGGCGGCGGTGGACGTGCAGGTGGCCGGGCCGGCGGCGGCGCTCAACGACGCCGTGGTCGACGCCGCCCGCGATTTCGCCGGCCTGAGCGGCGCGGAGCTGGATCTGGGCTCCGTGTTCAGCTTCGTGCCGATCGAGCCGTACGGCACCGGCTTCATCGCCGACACCTACGAGATCATGGACAACGGCCACCGCGACGCCCTGCGCAAGTTCGCTTCCAGCCATGGCGTGGCGCCGGCGCATACCCGCCGCTGCGCCAGCTTCGACTCCGCCGACGGCATCGCCGCCTGCGTGCGCGACTGCCAGGCCGACATGGTGGTGCTGGGCTCGGCCTACCACAGCGGCCTGGACCGCATCATGTTCGGCACCACCGCCGAGGCGCTGCTGCGCCGGCTGGCCTGCGACGTGCTGCTGATCAAGCCGGAAGGCTTCCTCGACGAGCTGGCGCGGCACCTGGACCTGAGCGCGCTGGTCAAGCAGGGCGCCTGACGGACGAGAACAGGGGTAGGGCGGGCCATGCCCGCCATTTGCAGTGCCCACTAGTGTCATGAATTATAAATTCATTGAATTAATCTGATACCTTGCTGTCTTAATCTCTCATGAGCACGCAAGGGGGCTGCTATGAGACTGGGACGGCCGATGCCGGAGTTGAAACTGACGCCGGCGGAGAGCGATCAG
>JADHNH010000113.1 GCA_016779605.1 Nevskia sp.
AACACGAAGCCGATGATTGGCGAGAACAGCAGCGCCTTGGCCGTATCGGACACCTTGGCCCAGTTCACGCCCTCGCCGAACGCCGAATCGGGCGACAGGTAGGAATTCATCAGGCCGACGCCGACGATCGAGCCGATCAGGGTGTGCGATGAGGAGGCCGGCAGGCCCAGGTACCAGGTGCCCAGGTTCCAGACGATCGCGGAGGTCAGCAGCGCGAAGACCATGGCGAACCCGGCGCCGGAGCCGACGTTGAGCACCAGCTCCACCGGCAGCAGCGCCACCACGCCGAAGGCGACGGCACCGGTGGAGGTGAGCACCCCGATCAGGTTCCAGGCACCGGACCAGACCACCGCCTGGGCCGGCTTGAGCGTATGGGTATAGATGACGGTGGCCACCGCGTTGGCGGTGTCGTGGAAGCCGTTGACGAATTCGAAGCCGAGCGCCATGAACAGCGCAAGGCCGAGCAGTACCATGGTCGGCGCATCGATTCCGAGCTGGGCGAGCATCGTTGAACTCCCCTGGTTTATTGTGGTGTGAAACCCGGATAATGGACAGACGAGGTTACGGATCGATGACCCGGGGCGAAGGTGCGACGGCCCGGGAGGTAAAGATTCGTGAAGCCGGCCTGCGCGGTGACGGTACGGCGGGAAAGCCGGAGGCCCGCGGCCTGCGGCCGGGCGCGACCGGGAAAAAAACAGCACAGCCAAGCTTGGATGGGATCGATGAATCTGTCGTATGCCTGCGGGATTTCCGAAGTGCCTTTGCTCGGTCAGACCATTGGGGAAAATCTCGAGCAGACCGCGATGCTGCATGGCGGCACCGATGCCCTGGTCGACGTGCAGGGCGGCAGGCGCTGGACCTATGCCCAGTTCAACGCAGCGGTGGACACGGTGGCCGCCGCGCTGCTCGGGCGCGGCCTGGCCAAGGGTGACCGCATCGGCATCTGGTCGCCCAACTGCCCTGAGTGGGTGCTGGTGCAATATGCGGCGGCGAAGCTCGGCGCGATCTTGGTCAACATCAACCCGGCGTATCGCTCGTCGGAACTGGAGTTCGTTTTGCGGCAGTCGCAGACGCGCGTGCTGGTGAGCGCCGCGGCGAACCGCGGTACCGACTGCAAGGCGATGGTCGAATCGCTGCGCGGCGGGCTGCCTGAACTGGAGGACGTGATCTACATCGGCGACCCGACCTGGGAGAAGCTGTACCAGGGCGGCGTGGGTGCGGACCTGCAGCCGCTGCGCGCGCGCATGCGGGAATTGTCGTTCGACGATCCGGTAAACATCCAGTACACCTCCGGCACCACGGGTGCGCCCAAGGGCGCCACCCTGAGCCACCACAGCATCCTCAACAACGGTTTCTTCGTCGCCGAGTTGCTCGGCGTCACCGAGCGCGACCGCATGTGCCTGCCGGTGCCGTTCTATCACTGCTTCGGCATGGTGATGGGCAACCTCGGCGCGACAACGCATGGCGCGGCGATCGTCATCCCGGCGCCGAACTTCGATGCCCGGTCCACCCTGGCGGCGGTGCAGGCCGAACGCTGCACGGTGCTCTACGGCGTACCGACGATGTTCATCGCCGAACTCGCGCTGCCCGATTTCACCGCGTTCGAGCTCGGCAGCCTGCGCACCGGCATCATGGCCGGCTCGCCATGCCCGGTGGACGTGATGCGGCGCGTGATGGAGCAGATGCACATGCGCGAGGTGTCGATCGCCTACGGCATGACCGAGACCTCGCCGGTTTCCACGCAGACGCGCCGCGACGACGACATCGAGCGCCGCACGGCTACCGTCGGCTGCGTGATGCCGCACGTGGAAGTCAAGATCGTCGATCCGGCGACGGGGTTGACCCTGCCGCGCGGTGCGATGGGCGAGCTGTGCACGCGTGGGTATTCGGTGATGCGCGGCTACTGGCGCGAGCCGCAGAAAACCGCCGAGGTGATCGATGCCGCGCGCTGGATGCATACCGGCGACCTGGCGACGATGCGTCCGGACGGTTACGTCAACATCGTCGGCCGCATCAAGGACATGGTGATCCGCGGCGGCGAGAACATTTACCCGCGCGAGGTCGAGGAATTCCTCTACGGGCACCCGGACATCCTCGACGTTCAGGTGATCGGAGTGCCGGACGAAAAATACGGCGAGGAGCTGATGGCCTGTGTCCGCCTGCGCGAAGGTGCCGCGGCGCTGACCGACGCCGACGTGCGCGAGTTCTGCCACGAGCGGCTGGCGCACTACAAGATTCCCCGCTACGTGCGGGTGGTCGAATCGTTTCCCATGACGGTGACCGGCAAGGTGCGGAAAGTGGAATTGCGCGAGCAGGCCGCCGAGTGGGTGACGCAGCGGAAATCCTGAGCGCCCCTGGCGCGGCGGCGGACTCTATTCCCGGGCCTGTCAGGGCTTCCAGTCGATGCCGATTCCGGCCAGCGCGCTGCGCCGCGAGCCTGGGTAGAAGTAGCGCGTATTGCCGTCGTTGACGCTGAGCGCGGAGACATAGGCGGTGCCCAGCAGGTTGTCCACGCGCGCGAACGTGCGCAGCCGCCATTTCGGCATGTCGAACACGTAGCCGCCGTCCAGGCCCATCAGTGCGTATTCCGGCGCATGCACCGAATTGACGTCGTTGACCGGCACCGCACCCAGGTACTGGCCGCTGAGCGCGGCGTGCCAGCCGGTTTCGCCGCCCCAGCGCAACGCGGCGAAAGCCTGCGACTCCGGCACGCCTGGCAGGCGGTTGCCCAGCAGCACCGGTGTGTTGGGGCTTGCGCACGGCGAGCCGGTGCAGGTCAGGTAAGGCGTGCGGATTACCGCGTCCAGGTAGGTGTAGGCGAACTGCAGCTGCCAGCGGGGGGCGAATTCGGTGGTGAGCGAAGCCTCCACCCCCTGGCGGCGCGTGCGCGCCGCGTTCTGGTAAGTCGAACGGCCGTTGACGTTGGTGTCCACCACGATCTCGTTGCGGGTGATGGCGCGGTACACCGCCGCTTCCGCCTGCGTGTGCTCGCGCAAGCGCAGCTTCACCCCCACTTCGCCGTTGTTGGAATGCTCGGGGATGAGCCCGAAGTTCAGGCCGGAGCCGCCGTCGGCGCGGTAGGCGAGCTGGTCGAACGTCGGCGTCTGGAAGCCCTGCCCATACGCGGCATACAGGTGCAGCCGGTTGGTCGCCTTGAACAGGATTCCGGCAACCGGCGAATTGTTGACGTAGACGATATGGCCGCTGTCGTCCGGGTTCTTGGCGGTGATGTAGCGATCCGCCGAGTTGAACTTCACCTGGCTGTGGCGCACGCCGACCATTGCCGACCATTGCGGCGTGAACTGCAGGCTGGCCTGCAGGTACTGGTCGAAATTGTAGACGTCGTCGATTTCGTCGCGGCGCAGATTCCCCTGCACGCCATGGACACCGCCCGAGAAGTTTTCGTAGCCGCGGCGGTGCTCGGTGAGGTCGTCGAAGTTGGTGCCGGCGACCAGGCTGAACGGCAGGCCCAGGACGTCGTTGCGGTAGCTCCAGCGTGCGTCGCCGCCGCCGTAGTCGTTGTCCAGGTTGACCACGCCGCCGGCGCTGAGCGGGTTGGTCTGGGTCGACTGCGGAATGGACAGGAATTGCCGCACCTGGCGATTGCCGTAATAGCCGAGCAGGCGGATTGCCTGGTTCGCGCTCAGCTTGTAGTCGTAGATCGCCCCGAACTGGGTCTGCTCGATGCTCTTGCGCGTGTCGTAATCGAATGCCGCCGACACCGCTTGGCGCGGGTCGGCCTGGAACGCCGCCGGGGTGAGTCCCATGGGGTCCTGCGTCTCCGGCGCCGAGAGCGAGTTGAGCAGCAGGCTCAGGCGCCCGTTGTCGCCAAAGTCCAGGCTGAGCTTGCCGTTGACCGACTCGCGCCGCGCGCGGCTGTGCTGCCGGTAGCCGTCGGTCTGGAAATGCGTATAGGCCAGGTGGTATGCGGCGATCCCGGCGGCGCCGCTGGCGTCCAGGCTGCCGCGTGCGGTGCCGTAACTGCCGGCGACGGTGTCCATCGAAAACTGCGCGGGGCCGGCGCCGTCGCGGGTGAGCACCTGGATCACGCCGCCGGCCGAATTGCCGTAAAGCGCCGAAAACGGTCCGCGCAGTACTTCGATGCGGTCCGTCGAGGCGAAATTGAAATGCGCGGATGAGCCCTGTCCATCGGGCTGCGTCGCCGGGATGCCGTCCAGGAACATGCGCACGCCGACGATACCGAAAGTGGAGTTGGCACCATAGCCGCGGATCGAGACCTGCTGGTCCTGGGCGTAATCCAGGCGGTCGCGGGCCAGGATGCCGGGCACGCTGCCCAGACCCTCGGACAGGTTGACCCCGAGCGTGTCGCGGTTGAAGCGGGTGCCCTCGACCGTGTCGATCGAGGCAGGAACGTCGAACGAAGAGGCGGCGGTGCGCGTGGCGGTTACGGTCACGCCGCCCAGCTCTGCGGCGGGCGGCCCGGCCAGCGCGGCAGCCGCAATCGACATTCCCGCCAGCGCGCAAAGCCGCAGGCGGCGCGCACGCCGCATGGCACGGCGGACGCGAACGGCCGCACTTTCAACGCGAAAAGCGTTCATCGCAACACTCCCCAGATCCAGACTGTCCCGCACGCAAAGGCCCGCCCTGGCTGTAGTTGACTACGGCGGGTCGCCCAACCGGCAAAGCATGCCTCAATTGCCGCGCAGCAGGAAGTGCCGCGGCCGGGGGCTGGCGCGGCGGCGTGGCGGGAGTATGCTCGAAGCACAGTGGTCCAACGCAGAACGCGAACAGGAGCCGTCGCATGGCCAAGGGCATACGCAAGGTGAACCACTACGTGTTGCACGGCGAGGATCGTCCGGGAGAAGGCGCGCATCTCCTGAAGACGCTGAAAAAGCACGGGGTCAACCTGCTCGGTCTCACGGTCTACCCGGTGCGCGGCGCATCGCAGGTCGAACTGATCCCGGAGGACGCCCAGCAACTCGTCGATCTGGCGCGTCGCTACAACTGGAAGTTGTCCGGCAAGAAGACCGGGTTCCTGGCCCAAGGCCGGGATCGCGCGGGCGTTCTGGTGAAGCTGGCGGAAAAGCTCGGCAAGGCCGGGGTGAACATCACTGCGATCGACGCCATTGCCGCCGGCGAGGAGCGCTACGGCGCCATCTTCTGGGTGAGCGCCAAGGACGTTGCCCGCGCGGCCGAGCTTATCGGGGCACGCTGAAGGCGGGCACTGCCGGGCCGGTTGCCGCTCAGCGCGTGCCTTCGAGCGTCGCCCGGCGCAGCCTGGCCATGCCGCTGATCCAGCGGTCGTAATCGCTGGCCTTGCGGCCCATGTAGGTCAGCACCTGGGGATGCGGCAGCACCAGGAAGCGCTCGGCGGCGATGGCCTCGACCACGATGTCCGCCACTTGCCCGGGGCTCAAGACGCCGTCGACGTTCTGCGCGCCGCCCTCGGCGTTTCGCAATAGCGGCGTATCCACCGCCTGCGGGCACAGTACCGATACGCGGATGCCGTCGTCGCGGTGCGTGATCGCCAGCGATTCGGCAAAGCCCACCGCCGCGTGCTTGGTCACCGAGTAGGGTGCCGAGCCGATCTGGGTCAGCAGCCCGGCGGCCGACGCGGTGTTGAGGAAATAGCCGCGCTTGCGCGCGATCATGCGCGGCAGCAAAGCCCGCGCGGCGTAGACGTGCGCCATCAGGTTGATCGCCCATTCGCGCTGCCACTCCTCCTCGGACGCCGAGGCGGCGTTGTGTGGATCGGGGTCGGCGCGCGCGACGCCGGCGTTGGAGCAGAACAGGTCGATCGGGCCCACTTCGCGCTCGACCGTGTCCACCAGGCGCGCCACTGCGGCGGCATCGGCGACGTCGCAGGCCATCGCACGGGCGCCGATCGCTGCCGCGGCTTCCCGCACCGCTTCGGCCTTGATGTCGACCATGACGACGGCCTTGGCGCCCTCGCGGAGGAAGCGTTCGGCCAGGGCGCGGCCGATGCCCTGCGCGGCCCCGGTGACGACGGCGATGGTATCGGCGAGCTGCATAGGTGACTCCGTTGCACGTTGATTTCGATCTGCGACACCCGGCGGCGCCGCGTTGCCTGCCGCAGGAAAGCCAAAGCCTATAACAGAACCGGCCGTGCGCGCGCACCTAACCCGGAGCGGAGCGCCGCATCGTTCAATGCAGGGGCCCGCCTCGCGGCCCATGACGGAGCATGACCATGCATTGGCGCGCGCTGTGCGGTATCACCCTGCTGGTGTCGGCGGCACCGGCCCTGGCGGTGGGCAACCTGGTGGACCTCGAGGTCTACGATGCGACTGCCGGCATCACGCTGCCGGTCTACCGGCATGGCGGGCGCAATTACGTGGCCGGAGAGCCGGCTCACGAATACCGGCTGGCGCTGGCCAGCCATGCGGGCGGCCGCACGCTGGCGGTGACCAGCGTCGACGGTGTCAACGTGGTGTCCGGCGAAACCGCGGCGCCAGGCCAGACCGGGTATGTGCTGGGCGCATGGCAGAGCTACGACATCCTGGGCTGGCGCAAGAGCCTGGAGCGGGTCGCCTCGTTTTACTTCACCAGCCTCGGCGACTCGTATGCGGCGCGCACCGGGCGGCCGCGCAACGTCGGCGTCATCGGCGTGGCGGTGTTCCTGGAAAAGCTGCCCTATGTGCCGCCGGCGGCGATGAACAGCGCCCCCGAGTCCGGCGCGGCCCGCGACGAAGCCGCCCGCGCCGGCGCGGCTCCCGCGCCGATGGCCAAGGCGCAGCAGCCCGACAGCAAGCTGGGCACCGGCCACGGCCGCGGCCGGGATTCCACCGTGGTCGACACCGAGTTCGACCGCGCATCCAGCCGCCCGGACGAAACCATCGTGGTCTATTACGACTCGCGCGCCAACCTGGTGGCGCAGGGGATCATCCCCGGCGTCGATGCACGCCGCGGCGGGTTGCCCAACCCGTTTCCCAACGGCTTCGTGCCGGATCCCTAAGCCGCGCGGTTCAGGGCGGGCCGGCAGGGAACTGCCGCGCGCGCGTGTCGTCCGGGTAGCGCTTGCGGAACTGCTCGAACAATGCGCCGGCGCCGGCGTGATCGCCGATGGCTTCCCGGCGCCGGATCTCGGCGAAGCAGCCATCGGCGGTGTCAGGAAATCCGGCAACCGCAGCCGGCGCGGACGCGCCAGCGTCAGCGGCTTGAGCGGCCGGTTCGGCCGGAGCGGATTCGGCAGACTTCGCAAGGTTCGGCTCGGACGGCGGAGGCGCGTGCTTTGATTTCGCCTCGGCCTGCCCTTGGTCCGACGCGTTTCCTGAGGGGTGGTCGGCCGCCGCGGGCGGGGCGGGAGACGCGGCGAGGGACTGCAGGCTGCCAGCCGTCTTCGCAGGCGGTAAGGCCGGCAAGGCTGGCGCGGCCGGTTCGTTGCCGGCGGCCTGCGCCGCCGGAGCGGCGGCCGGTCGCGGTGCCTCGGCGCGCGAGGCGGCATCGGATTCGCCCTTGCTCTGCATCGACGGTCCGGCATCGGTATCTGAGCGTGCAAGGGACGGCGTCGGCCGCGGCGGGTTCTGCAGGTACACCAGCAAGCCCACCGTGATCGATGCAGCGATGCTTGCCGCCAGCGCCGCCGGGATACGCCAGCGGCGCCGGCGCACGCCAACGCGGGGCACCGCAGCGGAGTCGGCCGCGCTCCGCGGCGGCACCGCCGGCGCTTGCTCCTGCGCCGGAGCCTGGGTCAGCGCCTGCAAACGCTTGCGCAGGGCATCGCTTGGCGCCGGCGCCGGCAGCTCGCGGTAAAGCGCGCGCAATTGCTCCAGGCCCGGGTCCTCGGCAGGCCTCGCGGGAGGCGGCGGTGTTGGGCGGTCGTTCATGCCGCCGCCGCCGCGGTGCCCAGGGCGCGCCGCTTCAGTTTTGCCAGTCCATAGCGGTATTGCGTCTTCACGGTTTCATACGGGCGTCCGAGAATTTCCGCCGCCTCGGCCAGCTCGCAGCCTTCCAGGCACAGCACCATGACTTCGCGCTGTGCCGGCGGCAGATCGGCGATGGCGGACTGCAGCGCCAGCTTCTGCTGCTGGCGGTCGATGGCGACCGGCGGACCGGGCGCCGGGTCGGGCAGGGTGTCGGCGATGGCGCTGCCCTCGTCGTCGGACCAGGAGAGCGAGTCGGCGCTGCGGCCCTTCTTACGGTACCAGTCGACGAACAGGTTGTGCGCGATCTGCAGCATGTAAGTCCGAAAGCGTGCCCGCGGCTGGTAGCGCGCTGCCGCGCCGAAGATCCGCACCCAGACCTCCTGCGCCAGGTCCTCGGCGGCCGGCTCGTCGCCGCACAGGCGCAACAAGTGCCGCTTGAGCGTACCGAGGTTGCGATTCCACAGCTGCTCGAACGCCCAGGCGGCGCCGCCGGCGGCGAACCGCAGCATCAATTCCTCGTCGGACAGGTCGCCGCTCATCGGCGCCCATTCTACGCAAGGCCGCCACTATGGCTTAAACGACGGCGCGCGGGAAAAGGTGTTGAGCGCGGCGCCAGGGGCGGCGCCCCGGCGGAGCAGCCGGGACGTTGGGGCTTACTTGATGGCGGCGGGCCAGTGATCGAGCGCGCCGAGGCCTTCCAGCGCCAGGCCGTAGCCAAGGTGGCTGTGCATCATCCGCTTGAGCTCGTGCGTCAGCGCTACCCGCGCGTAGCGCCGCGTCAGCGGCGGCCGCTGGGCGACCATGCGCGCAAGCTCCCAGGCACGCTCGTCGAGCCGCGCCTGCGGCAGCACTTCGGATACCACGCCCAGGTCGAGCGCCGTGCGCGCGTCCAGCTTCTGCCCGGTGAGCAGGAAATAGCGGCCGCGGTTGAGGCCCAGCAGCTGCGGCCACAGCACATGCACGCCGTCGCCCGGCACCAGGCCGGACGGGAAATGCGGCGCGTCCTGGAAGGTGGCATTGTCCGCGGCGATGACGATGTCCGACAGCACCACCAGCTCGGCGTGGATGTGCGCCGGCCCGTTGACCGCGCCGATGATCGGCACCTCGATGTCCAACAGGTTGTTGAGCAGCCGCTTGGCGTCGTAATAGATCAGGTCCCATTCCTGGGGCGTGAATTCGGGGAAGCTGGCATTGTCGAACGTATCGCAGAAAGCGTCGCCGGCGCCGGTCAGGATGATCACCTTGTTGTCGCGATCGGCGCCCACATCGGCGAAGCAGTAGCCCAGTTCCTCGTGCACGCGTGCGCCCCACTTGAGGCTCTGGCCTCCGGTATGCAGGCGCAGCTCGAGAATGCCGTCGCGCCGCTCCATGCGGACATGCTGGTAGCGCCTGGAATATTCCTCGAAACGCGGTGCCACTTTCGCCATGCTCATGCCGCAATCCTCCGGTATGCGCGAACCACCGCGCCGTTCAGTAAGTGACGATCGCTTCCTTGTTGGACACGGCCTCGTAGCTGCCGCCCGCGGGCAGCGGGCGCGAACCGGGTGCCATCTCGAACGGATCGACGATGCCGAGCTTCCTGGCGTGCTGGCGCAATTCCGGAATGACCTCGCTGTTGAGCAGCCGCAGGCATTCCAGGCGATCCTCGTGCGGCACCGGCCCGTCGAGCCAGAACGTGAAGATGCCGGTGCGCAGCACGTTGAGCACCGTCTTGAGCCGCGGAATCACGTGTTCCGGCGTCCCGGCGATCATCTGCAGCGCCGATCGGTTCTGCTCGTAATTGGCGTAAATGTTTTCGCGCGCCTTTTCGATGTCGTTCTTGTCGGTGACCAGGGTCTTGCCCGGATAGTTCGGGTTGGCCATTGCCTGCGCCAGGCGCCGCGTGGCCTCCTTGGAGTTGTAGCCGGGCGGGAACATCCATTCCGGCCGGGCGAAGTGCGCGAACGACCCGCCGTACAGGAAACGCTTGCCCATCTCCTCGGCGTACTTCTGGTCCCTGGAGACGAAGATCGGCTGCAGATAGCCGAAGTTCTCCGGCCCCGCCTGGTAGCCCTCCGCGGCGGCGGCCTTGGCATAGATTTCCCAGAGCTGGGTGGTCGGCTCCAGGAAGGTGGCCAGCGCAATATACGGGTAGCGCCGCTTGGCGCACCACACCGCAGTCTCCGGGCTGACCAGGCCCGGCGTCACGATCAGCGGGTGCGGCTGCTGCAGCGGCTTGACCCAGGGGTTTACGTGGCGGTAGTGGAAATGCTTGCCTTCGAACCGGAACGGCCCGGGCCGCGTCCAGGCCTGCAGGATCAGGTCGTGGCCTTCCTCGAAGTACTCGCGGTTGAAGGCCGGGTTGGCGTTGTTGGACAACTGCTCGCAGCCGGCGCCGCGGATCCAGCCGGGAATCAGCCGGCCGCCCGAGATCAGGTCGATCATCGCCAGCTCTTCGGCCAGCCGCAGCGGATTGCCCGACACCGGAATGGGGTTGCCGATCAGCGCGATCTTCAGGCGCTTGGTGGTGCGTGCCAGGATCGCCGCCTCGACGTCCATCACGGCACCCAGGCAGAACGGGTTGCCGTGGTGCTCGTTGAGCATCACGCCGTCGAACTCCTGCAGGTGTTCGTCGGTGTAGATCTTTTCGTCGAGATACTGGTTGAGCAGCTTGGCGCCGACTTTCGGGTCGAAGCGGCTGTTCGGCGTGCCCCAGAAGCTCTGGCTGGAAATGACCTCGTCTTCGAGCTCGCGCAGCTTGACCGGGTCTTCGTCGTGGTACGCGCGTTCGGTGAACCAGAAAATCTTCATGTTGCGGTCTCCTTACGATCAGCGCCGGCAGTTGTGGCCCGGCGGTCTACGTCCGGCATCGAGCCCGACGACTACGCAAGAAATTTTTTGACGTCCTGAACGAAACGGTCGCGCAGCTCGATCTCCGGGCGATGACCGCAGCGCTCGTACACCAGCAGCTCGGCGCCGCCGATGGCCCTGGCGTAGGTCTCCAGGGCCGACACCGGCACGATGCCGTCCTGGCGTCCACCGACGATCAGGGTCATCGGCATGGAGCTCAGGCCGAGCAGGCTGGGCAGCGAAGTGTTGAACATGTACGGTTCCCAGGCCAGCCGCGCCACCTCCGCCTTGGCGTCCTCCCAGGCTTCGAACTGCTCCGGCGCCTCGGCGTTGGCGACCAGGCCCGCATACTCCTCGGTGGAGGCGGGGCTGGCCACCGACTGCGCGATGTACTGCGGCGTCTTGACCTGGAACAGGTCGAAGATCTCGCCCGGCTGCGGCCGGATGCCGAGCGGCGACACCAGCACGACACGGCGGAACAATGCAGGGTCGGCCGCCATCATTTCGGCGGCGATCCAGCCGCCGAAGGAAACGCCGACGACGTCGATCGGCGCCAGCGACCGGTTGCGCAGCCAGCCGGCGTAGTAGCCGGCAAGGTCGCGCACCGAGGCGATCCACTCCACCCGCGGCGCCTTGGCGAAGCCCGGATGGTAGGGATGCAGGACGGTGCGGCTGCCGGCGAGCTCGGCCTGCCAGCGCAGCGGACCCAGGTCGCCCAGCTCCTCGTGCAGGATCAGCAGGGGTGCCCCGCTGCCGGCACGGCGCAGCAGGACATTGCCGTCGCCGAAGGTCATCTTGTCTTCAGTCCAGTCCACGGCTCTCCTCCAGTTTTCGTCCGCTCAGCTTTATCTCAGCCAATATGAAACCCGCTCTTGGCCAAACCGCGCTGTCAAGGCGCTTGCCGGTGTCCCGGCGGCGGCGCTGCACTATTTATAGTCGGCTCTAGTCTTAGAGTCCACTCAAGCGCGGGTGCGCTGGCGCATCACGGAATTTCCGGACGTGGCCCGCGGTCTGAACCGCGGGTGCAAGATGCGAGGCATCAGCGTCGTGCTCCAGGCCGACCGGAAGGGCGCGAGTCCGTGGCCGCATCGGATCCCAACAGCAAGCCCATGGCTGGAGCCGCTTCATGACAACGCTGTCCGTCGTGCATCAAACGCGCTACCGCTACGCGCGGCCCGTGCAATTTGGCGAGCATCGGTTGATGTGCCGTCCGCGCGACAGCCACGACCTGCGGCTGCTCGACACCGCGCTGGCGATCGAACCGGCGCCTTCGCGGCTGCGCTGGTTGCATGACGCCTTCGGCAATTCGATCGCCATCGCCGCGTTTGAAAACATTTCCGGCGCCGAGCTGCTGTTCGAATCCCGCTTCCGGGCGGAGCACTATCCGGCACCCGCCGCGCAGATCGAGCTGGAGCCGTACGCGGCGGTCTATCCGTTCCACTACACGGCCGAGGAGATGCCCGACCTCACGCGCACGGTCGAACGCCATTATCCGGACCCCGAGCGCAAGGTCGACACCTGGGCCCGCTCGTTTATCGACAGCGGCTCCGCCTGCGCCACGCTCGGGCTGCTGACCGACATCACGGTTGCGATCCACGAGCAATTCAGCTACGCCCGCCGCGAGGAGATGGGTACGCAGCCGCCGCTGCAGACGCTGGAGCTGGGATCGGGAAGCTGCCGCGACTTCGCCCTGTTCATGATGGAGGCGGTGCGCAGCCTCGGTTTCGCCGCGCGCTTCGTGTCCGGCTATCTTTACGACCAGGAACTGATCGGCGCACAAGCCGGCATCGTCGGCGGCGGCGCCACCCATGCCTGGGTGCAGGTGTACCTGCCGGGCGCCGGCTGGATCGAGTTCGACCCGACCAACGCCCTGGTCGGCGGCGGCAACTTGATCCGCGTGGCGGTGGCGCGCGACGCCGCGCAGGCGGCCCCGCTCACCGGCAGCTATACCGGAACGCCCGCGGATTTCCTGGAAATGGCGGTAGCGGTCACCGTCACCGCCGAATAGGAGGAAAGGTGCAGCCGCGGCCGCTCAGGCGCGGCCGTCGACCCGGCCGGGCAGCGCATAGCCGCAGCGCCCGCGCCGGTCGTAGCCCTGCGCCGGCAGCTGGCCTTGCAGGCTGGACAGCGCCCGGCGCACGCGCACCGCGCGCGCCTCGAGCAATACGCCGTTGGCCAGGTTTTCCCGATGGCAGCGCCGCAGCAGGTCGAGCAGGGTTTCGCGCTGCGCTGGCAGCACGATGGCGCTGCCGTGTTTCTTCAGCATTGGCGATAGCAGCGACAACCGCGCCAGCGCCGCGGCCTTGTCGCGGCAGGTGCGAGCGATCTGCTCGGCATTGGCCGATTCCAGAACCGCGCGCTCGTGCGCCAGCAGGTTCAGCAGGTCCTGTGCGGCGACGATATGCTCGTCGATGGAACGTTCGAGTACGGCGGGCGGCGTGGGCGATTTCATTTGCCGCCGAGATCCCACTCCATCCGCGCCAAGCTGGCGGCAACCCGCTTGGCATCGACGCGATAAGTGCCGGCGGCAATCGCGCTGCGGATCTGCGCCACGCGCGCGTCGTTGACTTCCGTGCCGGCGGAGGCGGCGATCGCCTTTTCCAGCTGCTGCATGCGCAGGGCGTCGCCGGTCAGGCTCACCCGGTCCACCGCTGCCGGGGCTGCCACGCTGGCAATGCCGGCGGTTGCAGCCGCATCGGCGGCCGGGCGCACGGCGCCGGCGGTGTTGACCGTGGATGCTGCGGATGAATCGATCTTGGCAGTCATTAACAGCGCGTCCGTGGGCTCGTCCGTGGCGTTTCGCTAAGGCGACGATTTTCCGTCAACGTGGTTATCGGCAGTCTGCGGCAAAACTTTAGGAACCGTCAAAAAACAGGCGCCTGCCGAAGTTATTATTGTTGCATCAATCAGTTACGCATCAGTCGTTGCCGATCTCGATGGCATTGCCGTCCAGTGCCACGCCTTCGACGATGCGGTGCGAGTCCTCGTTTTCGGCGCGCACCCGCTGGCCGTTCGCCGCGTCGCCCAGGGCACGTCCGCTGGCGCGCACCTCGAATCCTCCGGCACGGCTGATCAGGGTGACGTCCTGGCCGCGGCGGATGCTGGTAGGCGCGGCGACCGCGTCCGGCGACATCGCCGTACCGACCATCACCGGCTTGCGCAGGGTCTTGCCGATCACGTCGTCGAGCCGTTCGATGTAGCCGTACGGCAGCGATGCCACGTCGCGCTGCTCGATCGCGACGTTATCGGCCATCACCGGCATTCCTGGAGCCAGCGAGCGCTTCATCACCACCACGTCGCGGCGATCGACCACGCGCACCGGCACATAGATGGTCCAGGGTTCGGGCGCGGAACAATGTACGGCCACCGACCAGGCACTGCGTGCATTCGGCGCCGCCGCCGAGGTTTGCAGC
>JADHNH010000114.1 GCA_016779605.1 Nevskia sp.
TAAGCGTAGCCCTGGGGCGGCAGCTCGATGCGCATGCGCTCCAGCGTCTGGCCAGCGGCGTCCAGGCGCACCAGCGCGGTCTGCGCCACCAGCGTGCGCCAGCGGTCCAGGTCGTCGCTGGCTTCCACGCTCACCCGCACCTCGGACGCGCCGTCGGCCGCATGCCAGCCGATGCGCACCGCGCGCGGCGGCGCGGCCAGCTTGCGTGCGTCGATGACATAGGCGGCCACCGCCGGCACGCTGGCCGCCGGGGTTGCAGGCGCGGGCGTCACCGTGACGGTGACCGCGCCGGCGCTGTCCACCGCCACGCTGCGCGGCGCGCCGGCGCCGGGCGGCGCGGTTTGCAGGGGAAACACGTTCAGCGCCACCTCCGCCGCCGGGGCCTGCAGCGGCACCGGCGGATCGCACACCGCGAACGCCACCGGCGTGCCCTGCGCGTTGAACACTGCGATATCGCCCAGGTCCGCCCGCACGGCGCCGGCATACACCGCGTCGGGCAGTACCAGTTCCTGCAGCGGCCGCCCGGCTTGCGTGTCCAGGTCCAGCCCGTTGCGGAAATCGCCCGGCTGCGCCGCCATTGCTGCGGCGCCCGCCAAAGTGCCGATTGCCGCCGCGGCGTATTTCAGCAACCCCGGTTGCGGTCTCACGGCTGGTCTCCTGGCTTGTGTCCGGGCTCGTCTCCGGGCGCTGCCTTCGCGCGCGGCGGCAGCGGCGAAAGGTAGCCGGTCAGCAGCAGCAGCGCGCCCACGGTGATGAACGAAGCGATGCGTGCCAGCGTGCCGCGGCCGGCGGTGTCCACCAGGAACAGCTTGATCACTACCGCCGCCATCAGCACCGCGCCGGCGATCCAGGCTTCGCGCTGCGCGCGCCGCGCCGCCCAGGTCATGCCGGCGAAGCCGAGCGCGCCCCAAAAAATGGACAGCGCCGCCTGCACCAGCGTCGAGCGCAGGATGCCGGCGCCGTCCAGCGGAGTGCCGGCCTGGTAATGCAGCGCGCGCACCAGCGCTGCGTTGAGCCACAGGAACGCCAGCGCGGCCGCCGCGGCCGGCACCAGGCGCGGCTCCTGCGCGGTGAGCGCGCCGCGCTGCGCCGGCTCCAGCGCCAGCCACCAGCCGGCGCCCGCTACCAGCAGCAGGGCCACGGCCAGGTCCAGCGGATTGAGCAGCGGCAGGTAGGGCAGTCCGCCCGGGTTGCCGTCGCTGGTCAGGTTGACGGCGAGGATCCACACCGCGCCGAGCAGGGCCAGCGGCACGGCGGCGAGCAGGCGGTAGCTGTGCTCGTGCTGCGACGCCGGCCATTGCGGGCGCAGCGGCCTGCGGCCCAGCCACCACAAGGCCGCCGCCGGCACCAGGCCCCAGGGCAGGCTGTGCCACACGCCGCCGGTCAGGCGCGCTGCCTGCCAGTCGGCTTCCCAGGCCGCCACCAGCAGCCACAGCCAGACCGCGCCGGCGTGCAGCGCAGTCAGCACGCTGCGCAGCAGCGCGTCGGCGGTGCCTTCGAGCCGCCACAGCAGCCGGTAGCTCACCGCCGCCAGCAGCGGCCAGCCGATCCAGCCGGCCTGCACCAGCGGATGACCGGCGGCGGCGGACTGCAGCAGCCCGCCCAGGGCGACCAGCGGCAGCAGCGCGGCGGCGGCGCGCAGCGCCAGCGGCCAGGCGCGCCGCAGGCCGTAGAACTCCAGCAGGAACGGCAGAGAGGCCGCCGCGAACGCCAGCTTGGCGCCGTGCCGCGCGCCGTCGCCGAAGCGCTCGATCTCGTCCAGCCCGCCGCCGAACCACCAAGCCAGGCCCCACAGCAGTGCGGCGAGGTCGAATCCCGCCTCGTACGCCGCGCGGCGTTCGCGGTTCCCGAACAGCCACCAGCCGCTCTGCACGCCGGCCACCGCCAGCATCAGCGCGCCGATGCAGGGGCTGTTGAGCACCGGCAGCTCGCGCTGCGCATGCGCAAGGCCGATCCAGTAGCCGCAGCCGCCGGCCAGCTGCAGCAGCAGGCCGAAGGCGCGCGCCAGCCGGCGCTGCTGGCGCACGCCGATCCACACCACGCCGGCGCCCTCCACCGCCCATAGCGCGGAGGTGGTGCGGGGGTCGAACGCCAGCGGCACGGCCAGGCTGCCGAACACCACGCCCATCGCCGCGAATGCCTCCGCCAGCGGCCGCAGGTTGTCCAGGCGCGAGCGCAGCAGGCCCAGGGCCATCGCCGCGTAGAACGCGCCGAAGCCCAGCGCGCTCCAGGCCAGCGCGTAGGGAATGTCGCGCATCACACTGGCGTGCAGGCCGAAGGCCAGCAGCGGCAGCCCGAATACCAGCGAGCCGGACAGGTAGCCCTTGAGGTCCGGTTTCTGCCGCAGCGAGAACAGCACCGTCACCGCGGCGTACATCGCGAAGAACAGCAGCAGGAAGAAATCCATCGTGAAGCGCTGCCCGGCGCCGTAGGAGACCGCGCGGAACAGCCCGGCCACGCCGAAGGTGAACAGCAGGCCCACCAGGTTGAGCACGCGCCAGGCGCGGAACCAGGCCACCGCGAACACGCCGAGGTTGAGCACCGTGTAGTAGGTGAACAGCGCGGCCAGGCTGCCGCCGCCGGTGGAGAGCAGGATCGGCGCCAGGAAGCCGCCGCCGGTGCCGATCACCGCCAGCGCCAGGGCGTCCTGCGCCACCGCCAGCACCGCGGACGTCAGCGCGACCACGATCATCAGGCCCAGCGCCAAGGCGTGCGGCAGCAGCTGGTAGAGGCGGGTGGCGGCGAACACGGTGAGGTAAAAGCCCGCCACGCCGCCGCCCTGCAGCGTCTGCGCATAGACCGGGCGCTGCCGCCGCAGGCGCCAGCCCAGGCCGAGCAGCACCAGCGCGCCGGACGCCAGCGCGGCCAGGCGCAGCTCCAGCGGCAACAGGCTGTGCTCGGCGGCGTACTTGGCCAGGAAGCTGCCGCCGAAGAACAGGATCACCACGCCGGCACGCGCCAGCGGATTGCCGCCCTTGAGCCAGGCCAGCACGGTGTCTTGCAGTCCGCCGGCCCGCGCCTTGCCGCGCTCGGGTTCGCGCGCCTTTGCCGGCGGCACCGGCTGCGGCAGCGGCGCGCGCACCGCCGCCGTGGGCCCCGGCATGGGCGCCGCGGCGGCGGTCGCCGCCTGCGGCCGCGGCGCCGGGGGCGGGATTGGCCACAGAGGTGCCGGCGCCGCCGCAGGTGCCGCCGGCGCGGCGTCCGCCAGGTCGCGCACCCGGCTTTCGAGCGCGCGCAGGCGCACCTGCACGCGGAGCAGCTCGCCGATCGCCGCGCCGAGCAGGATCCACAGGAAGATGCCGCCGCCGCCGGTGTGGACCGCGCCGCCCAGGATCAACCCGGCCAGTGCCCCGGCAATGACGATCCAGATGCCCGGCTTCGATTCCTGCACCGGCTTGCCCCCTGCGAATCCCCCTTACAACCCGGCGGCGGCGACCCGGCGGGCCACCGCCGCTGCCGCCGCGCTCAGCCGCGCCTGGCGCCGAACACCGCGCCGACGATGCGGCAGGGCTCGTCGAACGGGTTGCTCCAGGCGTGCATGGTGCCGCTTTGCACCGCCGTATCGCCCGCGCGCAGCTCGATGGTGGCGCCGTCGTCGAGCTCCAGCACGCAGCGGCCGGAAATGACGAACAGCAGGTCCACCGAGTCGGAGCGGTGCATGCCGGGCTTGCCGCCGGTCATGGTGGCGGCCAGGCTCGGCGCACCTTCCTGCATCGCCTGGGCCGACGCGGCCTGGCCGGCGGCGGCGCGATCCGGCGGTATGGTGAACATGCGGAAACGGAAGCCGCCCACCGGCGGAAAGAAATCCGCGTGCGGCGGCTGGCCGCCGTCGTCCGGATAGCTCAGGGTGGCATCCGCGCCCCATAGCTCGCAGGTCTCGAAACCCGGCATGCCCGGGATCGGCACCACCGGCACCGCCTCGTCGCAGGCGAATACCGCGCGCCCGGCGGCGTTGTGCCCGGTCACCACGCGTCGCAGCTGCTTCATGTGCGGTCTCCTCGGCTGGTCGTTCTGGTGGTGCGCGGCTCGACGGCCGCGCCGGCTTTTAGAAATCGGGCCGCTGCCAGAACAGCAGGCCGTCGTTTTCGAACACCACGTAGCCCTGCGCCGGCCCGGTGCCGCAGCGGCCGTATTCCCACACCGTGCGCGCACCCTTGGCGGCGGTGGTGTGGGTCTTGCCGAGCGTGGTCTCGACTTCCGACGGCTTCATTTTCTTGCTCAGGCTGTCCCAGTTTTCCTGGTGCTTCCAGGGCGCGTCCTTGCTTTGCGCGAACAGTCCCTGCGTGCAGTTCTCCTGCTCCTCCGCCGGCGGGGTGATCGGCACCAGCCGGTAGCCGGGCGGTGCGGCCGGCATGGCGATGATCGCCGGTGCGGCTGGCGCCGGTTCGGCGGGGGGCGGTGCCGCGCCGGCGGCAGGTGCCGCCGGCGTTGCGATGGTTGGGGGCACTGCCGGCGCCGGCGACGCAGCGGGGGCCGCCGCCGTGGGGCAGGCCCGCTGCAGCGCCTCGAGCTGCGCCTTGAGCCGCGCGTTTTCGGCGCGCAGCGCATCCAGCGACGGGTCGGCTGCCGCCGCGGCGGCCAGGGACAGCAGTACCAGCGCCGCCAGCTTGCGCATGTCCGTGGCTCCCGCGCTCAAGCGCGCCCGACCAGCGAGCGTGCGATCACTTCCTTCATGATCTCGTTGGTGCCGCCGTAGATGCGCTGGATGCGCGCGTCGACGTAGTAGCGCGAGATCGGGTACTCGGCCATGTAGCCGTAGCCGCCGAACATCTGCAGGCAGGTGTCGATGACGCGGCATTCCATGTCCGAGATGGCGAACTTAGCCATCGCCGCGGTGGTCGCGTCGAGCCGCTTCTCGCGGTACAGGCGCATGCACTTGTCGGCGAAGGCCTGGTGCACCTCGACCTCGGTCTTGAGCCGGGCCAGCTCGAAGCGCGTGTGCTGGAAGCTCGCCACGGTGGTGCCGAAGGCCTTGCGCGAGCTGACGTACTCGACGGTCTTTTCCAGCGCGCCGCGCGCGTGCGCCACGCCGCCCACGGCCAGGCACAGGCGCTCGCGCGGCAGCTCGTCGACCAGGTGGCCGAAGCCGTTGCCGACGCGCCCCAGCACCGCGCTGGCCGGCACGATGACGTTGTCGAAGAACAGCTCGGAGGTGTCGGCGGCGTGCTGGCCGATCTTTTCCAGGTTGCGGCCGCGCTTGAAGCCGGGCAGCGCGGCGTCGACGATGAACAAGGTGGTGCCCTTGGCGCCGGCGCGCGGGTCGGTCTTGGTGGCCACGATCACGAAATCGCAGTTCTGGCCGTTGGAGATGAAGGTCTTGGAACCGTTGATGGCGTACGACTCGCCGCCGTTCACCGGCAGGGCGGTGGTCTTGATGCCCTGCAGGTCCGAGCCGGCGCCGGGCTCGGTCATGGCGATGGCGCCGATCAGCTCGCCGGCCGCCATCTTCGGCAGCAGGCTGCGCTTCTGCTCCTCGCTGCCGAGGTTATAGATGTAGAAGGCGACGATGTCGGCGCTGACGTTGAACATCGAGGCCAGCGCCAGGTAGCCGCGCCGCGCGAACTCGTCGGCCACCGCCATGGCGAACTCCACGGTGACGCCGCTGCCGCCGTACTCCACCGGCAGGTCGGCCGACAGCAACCCGGCTTCGCCGGCCTTCTTGAACAGCTCGCGCGGCACGCGGCCCTGCTTGTCCCACTGCTCGTAGTAGGGCTCGATCTCGTCGGTGACGAAACGCGCGACGGTGTCGCGGAACAGGATCAGCTCGGGCGAATCGTCGCTGCGGTAATCGTAGGGGCGTGCGGCGGACATCGGGTACTCCGGGTGGGAATGGCGCGCGCCGTGCCGGCGCGGCCCGCGAATGCGGATGCGCGATTTTGCAGCAAAACGCGCCGGGGTTCACCCCGGGCGCCCGCCGGGCGCGGTTGCCGCGGCGGCCTTGCGATGCGCGGCGGTCTGCTTTAGCGTGCGCCCTCCGGCGCGCCCGTGGCGCCGTTGCCCGACTCATCACCGATACCGGAAACGCCCGTGTCCTATCTGCCCAGCCGCCGCGAGTACGACTTCGTGCTGTACCAGTGGCTCGACATCCCCGCGCTGTGCCGCCACCCGCACTTCGCCGCGCACGACCGCGCCACCTTCGACCAGGTGATCGACGCCGCCTACAAGCTGGCGGAGGAAAAATACGTCCCGCACGCCGCCAAGAGCGACGCCAACGAGCCGCACTTCGACGGCGAGCGCGTGCACCTGATCCCGGAGATCAAGGAGGCGCTGGAGGCCTACATCGCCGGCGGCTTCCTGTGCGCCGCGTTCCCGCCCGACGACGGCGGCCTGGGCCTGCCGTACACCGTCACCACCGCCGCCAACACCGTGTTCAGCACCGCCAACATCGCCACCGCCGGCTACACCTTCCTGACCAACGCCGCGGCCAACCTGCTGCGCGTGCACGGCAGCGAGCGGCAGAAGGCGCGCTACATGCGGCCGATGGTGGAAGGCCGCTTCTTCGGCACCATGGCGCTGTCCGAGCCGCAGGCCGGCTCCTCGCTGTCCGACCTGCGCACGCGCGCGGTGCCGCAGCCCGACGGCAGCTACCACCTGTTCGGCAACAAGATGTGGATCTCCGCCGCCGAGCACGAGCTGTCGGAGAACATCGTCAACCTGGTGCTGGCGCGCATCGACGGCGCGCCCGCCGGCACCAAGGGCATTTCGCTGTTCATCGTGCCCAAGTACCGGCTCGACGCCGACGGCCGCCCCGCCGCGCGCAACGGCGTGCGCCTGGCCGGCCTGAACCACAAGATGGGCAACCGCGGCACGGTCAACACGGCGCTGAACTTCGGTGAGCGCGAGCCGGCGGTGGGCGAGCTGGTCGGCCGCGAGAACCAGGGCCTGGCCTGCATGTTCTTCATGATGAACGAGGCGCGCATCGGCATCGGCCTGTCGGCGGTGGCCTCGGGCATGGCCGGCTACCGCTACTCGCTGGACTACGCCAGGACCCGCATCCAGGGCCGCCTGCCGTCCAACAAGAACCCGGCGGCCAGGCCAGTGGCGATCATCGAGCACGCCGACGTGCGGCGCATGCTGCTGGCGCAGAAGACCTACGTCGAAGGCGCGCTGGCGCTGTGCTTCTATTGCGCGCACCTGATCGACCAGCAGGAGATCGAAGCCGACGCGGCGCGCGCCGAGGAGCTGCGCCTGCTGCTGGAGATCCTCACGCCGATCGCCAAGGCCTGGCCGTCGGAGTGGTGCCTGAAGGCCAACGACCTGGCGATCCAGGTGCTGGGCGGCTACGGCTACACGCGCGACTATCCGGTGGAGCGGTTCTACCGCGACAACCGGCTCAACCCGATCCATGAGGGCACCAACGGCATCCAGGCCATCGACCTTCTGGGCCGCAAGGTGAGCATGAACGGCGGCGCCGCGCTGGCGGCGCTGGCGGCGCGCATCCGCGCCACCGCCGCCGCCGCACAGGCGGCGGGCGGGGCCCTGGCCGGCCATGCCGCGGCATTGCTGCGCACGCTGGAAACGGCGCTGTCGGTCACCGCGGTGCTCACCCAGGCGGCGCAGCGCGGCGAAGTGGACCTGGCCCTGGCCAACGCTTCGTACTACCTCGACATGCTCGGCCACGTCGTGGTGGCCTGGCTGCTGCTGGACCAGGCGCTGACGGCGCAACGCGCCGCCGCCGGCGCTGCGCCGGAGGAGGCCGCGTTCTACGCCGGCAAGCTGCAGGGCTGCCGCTTCTTCTTCACCTACGAGCTGCCCAAGGCGCTGGGCCACGCCGAGCTGCTGCGGCGGCTCGACGACACCACGCTGAACATGCCCCTCGACGGCTTCTGAGCCGCGGCGGCCTCACTGGCGCACGACGTCGCCGGTGCCGTGGATTTGCGTGGACAAGTGCGCGATCAGGCCGGTGTAACGCACGTCGCCACTGCCGTTGATGGTGGCGTCGAGCGAGTCGCGCGGGCTCAGGTTCGCGTTGCCGCTGCCGTCGATGCGCACCGCGGCGGCGCGGATGTCCAGGTTGTCCAGGTCGGCGTCGCCGGAGCCCTCGATCGCCAGCTGCAGCTGGCGCACCTTGCCGGTGGCGCTGACGCCGCCCGATCCGCTGAGCGTGATCTTCAGCGTGTCGGCGGCCAGGTCATTGAGCGTGGCCTGGCCGCTGCCGTTGGTCTCCAGGCGCTCGATCGCGGGCACGGTGACGTGCACCACCGGATCGTGGCGGCTGCTCCAGCTGCCGCGGCTGTCCAGCACCAGCGTGCCGTCGTGCACTTCGGTGCGGATCAGGTCCTGCAGGTTGTCGTCGGCCTCGACGGTGACGGCAGCCTGCGGCCCGATGCGCAGGTCCAGGTCGATGCCGCCGCTGGCGCTGATCGCGTTGAACGCGCCGACCGTGCGCGGCTGCGTGCGCAGCGCGCCCGAACCGCGCACGCTGGTGCCGAACGGGCTGTCGGTGGTGTGCGCCGTGTCGGCTGCGGCCGGCAGCGCGCCGCACACTGCGGCCGCGGCGAGGCCGGCGCCGAAGGCGGCGGCGAGCAGGGTCTTGGCGGAGGTGGTCTTGGCTGAGGTCTGGTGCGGCATGGCGGCTCCCGGCGGTGGTTGTCCGCGGTTGGATGGCGCCGCCGCCGGTTTTGGATTAGAGATCGGCCATTGCCTGCCGGAAATATATTTTCGCCGCGCGCTTAAACCCGCGGCCGCTGCGCATCATCGCCCGGTCGCCGCCCCCATCGCCGCCCTGGCCCCGCTCAGGCAACGACGGCGATGCGCTCGGGCGCCGGCGCCAGCACCACGCGGTTGCGGCCGGCGCGCTTGGCCGCATACATCGCATGGTCGGCACGGCCGGTGAGCGTGGCGACGCCTTCGCCGGCCTGGCGAATGGCGATGCCGACGCTCGCGGTGAGCTTGCCGCCGGCGGTGTCGTTGGCGATCGCCAGGTCTTCGACCGCGGCGCGCACGCGTTCGCCGACCGCCAGCGCCTGCTCGTCGCCGCTGCCCGGCAGGATCGCCACGAACTCCTCGCCGCCGTAGCGGCCGAGGATGTCGCCGGGCCGCAGGTGGCGCGCCAGGCAGGCCGCGACCTTCTTCAGGGCGAGGTCGCCTTCGTCGTGGCCGAAGCAGTCGTTGAGCGACTTGAAGTGGTCGATGTCGACGAACATCACCGCCAGGCCGCGTCCGCCGCGGGATTCGGAGCGCAGCAGTTCCTCCAGACGCGCGGTCCAGCCGCGGCGGTTGAGCACGCCGGTGAGCGAATCGCGGTCGGCGACGGCGGTGGCGCGGTCGCGCTCGCGGCGCACGGTGAGGATGCGCGCAGCCAGGCCGATCGATAGGGCTACCGACTCGTAGGCGCCGGCGGCGAGGTTGCCGTCGTCCAGCCAGACCCAGTCGGAGAGCACGCCCAGCGCCTGTGCGCTGCCCAGGGCGGTGACGCCCAGCAGCGGCGTCCAGCCGGCCAGGAAGTACACCGCGTAGCGCGAGCCGCGGTAGGCGGCGTAGACGCTGCAGACCAGCGCCAGCACCGAGCCGGCCAGCAGTACCGGGTTGATCAGCGCGCGCGTCGCCGCGTGCGCCGCTTCCGCCGGCACCAGCGACAGCGCCAGCAGGCCGCTCATGGCCCAGGACAGCAGCCCGATCAGCCGCCGCAGCAGCGCCGAGTATTGTTCCAGCCGCGTGAAGCGCGACAGGAACTGGACGAAGCAGATGGTCGACACCGTCAGCGCGGTGCGGCCCCAGGCCGACGGCGCCGGCGCGATGAAGCCCAGCCCCAGCGGATGGAAGGCGAACCCGGTCTGGATCGCCAGCAGCAGCGCGTAGCCGAGCAGGTAGCCGGAATAAAAGTGGAAGGTCGCATCGCCCAGCACCAGCCCGAACACCAGCGCCACCAGCGCCATCGTCGCCATGGTGGCGAAGCAGACGCTGGCAAACGCCAGCCAGCCGGTGTCGCGGACGAAGAACTCCTCCAGCGGCCGCAGGTGGATGCGCACGCCGTTGAAGGCGGTCGGGTAGGGCTCGAAGTACAGCAGCAGCACGCCGCCCGGCGGCAAGGGCCTGGTCAGGCGGAACGCGAACCTGCCGTGCCCCTGCAGGCCGCCGACCGCCGCACCCGCGGTGCCGGTGCGCTGCGGCGCCTCGCCGTCCGAGCGGTACAGCCGCGCGGCGCCCAGCGGCGGCGCCGGCACTTCCAGCACCATTGGCTCCTGCGGCCAGATGCCGAGGGCCGGCGTCAGGCGCACCCACACGCCGTCGGGATTGCGCGGAAAGCTGCCGAGCGTTGCCGGGTCGAAGCGCTGGAACCGGTCGGCGGCTTCAGGCCGGAACACGTCCGCGGCGGTCTGGCCGGGCTGCGCGGCCAGCCAGCCGGCGCGCAGGGGCACCTCCGCCGCGCCCGCCGCGGCAAAGGCGGCCAGGCAGGCCAGCAGCGCCAGCACGGCGGCGCCCAGGCGGTGCGCGCGGCGCTCCGATGCGTGCGCGGCGGGCCACGCCGGGCAACTGCGGTTAGGTGTGGCGGTCAAGGCGCGTGGCGGTGGCCGGAGAAAATGGGGCAACTTAACAGAAACTTGCGCGCCTGCGCCCGCCCTCGCGCCAGCCGCGCCGGCACAGCCCGGCGGTGCCGGATTGCTCCCGCCGGAGGAAGCGGCCGCGCGGCCGGAGCAGGCCAGGCGGCCGGAGCGCCGCAATCCCTATTTCTTCTTCGAGCCGGGGATGGAAAGGCATGGGCCATGGCCGCGCCCCGGTCGGCGACCAGCCGCCAGGCGATTACACTGTCGTGCGCGTCAGCGGCGCCGGCGTACAGTGAAGTGCCGGACGAAAGAATTCGCCAGGAGGAATGAAGATGCAAACGCGACAACTCGGCCGCAACGGCCCCAGGGTTTCGGCCATCGGATTCGGCGCCATGGGCCTGTCGGATTTCTACTCCAGCAGCGCCAGCAGCGAGGCCGATGGCATCGCCCTGATCCAGCACGCGCTGGACCTGGGCGTGAACTTCATCGACACCGCCGACGCCTACGGCCCGCACACCAACGAGACGCTGGTGGGCAAGGCGATCAAGGGCCGGCGCAGCCAGGTGGTGCTGGCCACCAAGTTCGGCATCGTGCGCGAGAACAACAGCGACAACCGCGGCGTCAACGGCAGCCCCGACTACCTGCGCAAGTGCTGCGAGGCCTCGCTCAAGCGCCTGGGCGTGGACTGCATCGACCTGTACTACCAGCACCGCATCGACCCCGCCGTGCCGATCGAGGACACCGTCGGCGCGCTGGCCGAGCTGGTGCGGCAGGGCAAGGTGAAGCACCTGGGCCTGTCGGAGGCGGCCGCCGACACCGTGCGGCGCGCGCACCGGGTGCATCCGATCGCCGCCCTGCAATACGAATACTCGCTGTGGAGCCGCGACCCGGAAGACGAAATCCTGCCGCTGGCGCGCGCGCTCGGCATCGGCTTCGTGCCGTACAGCCCGCTCGGCCGCGGCTTCCTGGCCGGCCGCTTCGCCCGGCCCGAGGACCTGGCCCAGGACGACTGGCGCCGCCACTCGCCGCGCTTCCAGGGCGACAACTTCGGCAAGAACCTGGCGCTGGTGGAGCAGGTCAGGAAAATCGCCGCGGCCAAGGGCTGCACGCCCTCGCAACTGGCCCTGGCCTGGCTGCTCGCGCAGGGCGAGTTCATCGCGCCCATTCCCGGCACCACCAGCGGCGAGCGCCTGGAGGAAAACGTCGGCGCC
The DNA here is from genome assembly GCA_016779605.1 of Nevskia sp. Classification (GTDB taxonomy): domain Bacteria; phylum Pseudomonadota; class Gammaproteobacteria; order Nevskiales; family Nevskiaceae; genus Nevskia. Next base: position 11,699 of record JADHNH010000114.1, read on the forward strand.
GCCGCCGTCACCCTCAGCGCCGACGAACTCAAGCGCATCGAGGCGGTGTTCCCCCGCGGCGTGGCGACCGGCGGCCGCTACAACCACCTGGGTACGCAGTTGCTCAACCACTAGCCTCGGCGCCTGCCACGCGGGGACCAAGAGCGGCCGCTCAGGGGCTCCGCGCCAAGCGCAGGATCAGCCGTTCGAGCTGCGCGTCGATCAAGGCCAGCGCGTCGTCGGGGTGCGCCTGGTCCACGTCGTCGACGTGCCAGTATTCGACCCGCTCCACCCAGGGCCGGAAGCGTGCCGCCAGCATCGGCCGGTGCTCGCGCTCTTTGAGCGCGACGACCAGGTCGGCCTGCGCGAAATCGGCTTCCAAGGCCTGCAGGGGAAAGCGCGGCGGCGCGTCCGGCGCAAGGCCGAGCCGGTGCAGGCGTGCGATGGTGTGGGGCGACAGCGGGCCGACGTTGAATACGCCGGCGGCGATGTCGAGCCCGCGCGAATCGGCCTGCCAGCGCAGCCCGGCGGCCGGCGCCAGCGCGTTGAACCGCTGCTCCGCGTAGCGGCTCCGGTAGTAGTTGCCGGTGCACAGGAACAGCAGGCGCTGCATGGCGGGACCCGGATCGCGGGCGCGCGGCCCGATGCGGCCATTCTAGCGGCCGCGCCGCACGAGGCGCAGCCGGCGCGCACCGTCCTCCGGCTATCTGATACACCTATCACTTACGGCGGGTTGTACTATGATAGCCGCGGGATCGGTGCCAATTGAGGCGCCGACCAGGCGCCGGCTCCGCCGTTCGACGCAATGGAGATCGTCCCATGTCCACGCAAACCTATTCGCAGGCGTCGGTGATCGGCCACGGCACGGTGATGGCGCCCTGGCCGCGGGTGGAGGCGCCCGCCCACCGCATCGGCGACGACCGCGAGGCGCTGGCGGTGGCGCGCGAGCTGGCCGCCGAGTTCGCCCCCGGCGCGGCGGCGCGCGACCGCGAGCGGCGCCTGCCGTTCGCCGAGCTCGACCGCTATTCGCAGAGCGGCCTGTGGGGCGTCAGCATTCCGCGCGAATACGGCGGCGCCGGCGTGTCCTACGCCACGCTGGCCGAGGCCACCGCGATCGTCTCGGCGGCGGATCCGGCCATCGGCCAGATCCCGCAGAACCACTACTACATGGTGGAGGCGCTGCGCCTGGACGGCAGCGAGGCGCAGAAGCGTTTCTTCTTCGGGCGCGTGCTCGACGGCGACCGCTTCGGCAACGCCTTCACCGAGGTCGGCACGCGCACCATCCTCGACCTGAAGACGCGCGTGCGCGCCGAAGGCGGGCGGCTGCGCCTGGACGGCCGCAAGTACTACTCCACCGGCGCCATCTTCGCGCACTGGGTGCCGGTGGTCGCGTTCAACGAGGCCAATCAGTTCGTCATCGCCTTCGTCCGCCGCGACGCCGCCGGCGTCACCCTGATCGACGACTGGACCTGCATGGGCCAGCGCACCACCGCCAGCGGCTCGGCGGTGCTCGACAACGTGCAGCTCGAGGCGGCCGACGTGGTGCTGCACCAGGCTTCGTTCGACCGCCCGACGCCGATGGGGCCGGTGGCGCAGATCCTGCACGCCGCGGTCGACACCGGCATCGCCCGGGCGGCGCTGGCCGACACCGTGCACTTCGTGCGCAACTACACGCGGCCGTGGATCGACAGCGGCCAGGAGCACGGCTACGAGGATCTGTACACCATCGCCATGGTGGGCGACCTGCAGATGCGCGTGCACGCGGCCGACGCCCTGCTCGAGCGCGCCGGCCGCGCCATCGACCGCGCCGCCGCCGCGCCGGACGCCGACAGCGTGGCGGAGGCATCGGTGGCGGTGGCCGAGGCCAAGGCGCTGTCGACCGAGGTGGCGCTGCTGGCCGCCAACAAGCTGTTCGAGCTGGCCGGCACCCGCGCCACGCTCGACGAGTACAACCTGCACCGCCACTGGCGCAACGCGCGCGCACACACCGTGCACGACCCGGTGCGCTGGAAATTCCATGCCATCGGCAACTACGTCCTCAACGGCATCAAGCCGCCGCGGCACGGCGCCGTGTAGATACCGTCTCTCCGGTCAAATGATTTTGGTGACGAGCTGGGGGTTGAAGTCGGCCTGGTGCTTGAGCATGCCGAAGGCGATGTGGAGGAGGCGGCGCATTAAGGCGCCCAGGGCCGACATTTTGGTTTTG
>JADHNH010000115.1 GCA_016779605.1 Nevskia sp.
GCCGAGGCGCTGCTGCGCTGGCAGCACCCGCAGCTCGGCCTGACCCTGCCCCAGCTGTTCCTGCCCGCCGCGCAGGAAACCGGCTTCATCGTGCAGCTCACCAACTGGCTGATGTCGCAGGTCGCCGAAGACATGGCCGCGGTCGCGCCGACGGTGCCCAATTTCCATGTTTCGATGAACCTGAGCCCGGCGCACTTCCTGCACCCCGAGCTGCTGCCGACGATCCGCGCGATTTTCGGTTCGCGCCTGCCGCTGCACCACGTCATCTTCGAGATCACCGAGCACCAGCTCATCGCCGGGCACGAAGGCCCGGCGCTCGGCATCCTGCAGGACCTGCGCGGCACCGGGGCGCGGGTGGCGCTGGACGATTTCGGCACCGGCTACTCCAGCCTGAAGTACCTGAGCCGCTATCCGTTCGATTACCTGAAGATCGACAAGGCCTTCGTCGACGCCATCGGCACCGAGTCGGTCACCGCCGGCCTCACCGACACCATCGTGGCCATGGCCAACCAGCTGAAAATGCGCACGGTTGCCGAAGGCGTGGAAAGCCAGGTGCAGCTCGACCACCTGCGCAGCCTGGGGGTCGACTTCGTGCAGGGCTGGCTGCTGGCGCGGGATATGCCGGTGGACGAATTCCGGCTGTTCCTGGAGACGCGGCGCGCCGATCCGCAGCAGGTTTCGCAGAAATCCCGTCAATTCGCCTGAATACCGCCGGCTGCCGCCGCCGGCGGCGGCGGGCGGCGGCCCTGTTCGCGCGGGAGCGGCCCGGCGTAAAATGCCGGATTCGAACGAATCCGCCGAATGAACCGGCCTTAGGAAACGCACGCCCGAGGAATTGAGCATGTCCCGACCCGCCCCCACGCAGCCCGACGAAAACTCCGAGGCCGCCCGCGGCGCGCCGCTGCGCTTCGTCACCGCCGCCAGCCTGTTCGACGGCCACGACGCCGCCATCAACGTGATGCGCCGGCTGATCCAGGCGCAGGGCGCGGAGGTGATCCACCTCGGCCACAACCGCAGCGTCGAAGACGTGGTGCGGGCCGCGCTGCAGGAAGACGCCGACGGCATCGCGCTGTCGTCCTACCAGGGCGGCCATACCGAGTTCTTCAAGTACATGGTGGACATGCTGCGCGAGCGCGGCGCCCCGCACATCCGCGTCTTCGGCGGCGGCGGCGGCACCATCACGCCCGAGGAGATCAAGGAGCTGCAGGCCTACGGCGTCGAGCGCATCTACCATCCCAACGACGGCGCCAGGCTGGGCCTGGTCGGCATGATCGAGGACCTGGTGCAGCGCGCACAGTCGCAGCGGCTGGCCACCGCCGCGCCGTCCCACGCCGAGACGGACGACGAGATCTCGATCGGCCGCATGCTGTCGGCGATCGAGGAAGGCGTTTACCCGGAGGCCGAGCTGGCGCGCCTGCGCAAGCAGTGGTCGCTGGCCGGCAAGCGCACGCCGGTGGTCGGCGTCACCGGCACCGGCGGCGCCGGCAAGTCCAGCGTGGTGGACGAGCTGCTGCTGCGCTTCCTGCACGCCTTCCCGCAGATGCGCATCGCGGTGCTGGCGGTCGACCCCACCCGGCGCCGCTCCGGCGGCGCGCTGCTGGGCGACCGCATCCGCATGAACTCGCTGCGCAGCCCGCGCGTGTACATGCGCTCGATGGCCACGCGCCGCCAGCACGCCGCCACCAGCGCGATGCTGCGCGACTGCATCGGCTTCCTGCGCGGCCAGGGCTACGACCTGGTCATCGTCGAGACCGCCGGCATCGGCCAGTCGGATTCGGAGATCGTGGACCTGGTGGATTTCCCGGTCTATGTCATGACCAGCGACTACGGCGCCGCCAGCCAGCTCGAGAAGATCGACATGCTGGATTTCGCCGAGCTGGTGGTGCTCAACAAGTTCGACCGCCGCGGCGCCGACGACGCGCTGCGCGACGTGCGCAAGCAGTGGAAGCGCAACCGCGCGCGCTTCGACGTGAAGGACGCCGACATCCCGGTCTACCCGACCATCGCCAGCCAGTTCAACGACCCGGGCGTGACCTGGATGTTCGACAACCTGTGCCGCCTGCTGCGCGACAAGCTGTCGCTGCCGGCGGCGCAGTGGACCCCCTCGCTCGACACCAGCCTGAAGGAGCCGCGCGCCACCGTGCTGATCCCCGGCGCCCGCGTGCGCTACCTGGCGGAGATCGCCGAGGGCGGGCGCGGCATCAACACCGACGTCGAGCGCCAGGCCGAAGCCGCCGAACGCGCGCAGTCGTTCTGGACCGCGCTGCGCGAGCTGGACGACCCGCGCCTGCCAACAGCGCTTGATTTCTATGGCGCCGAGGACCTGCGCGAAACCGGCGCGGACCGTTCGCTGCTGACCTTGCGCCAGCGCTACCAGGACGCGGTGAAGTCGCTCACCCCCGAGGCGCTGGAGCTGCTGCGCCACTGGCCGGCGCGCCTGAAGTCGATCACCGACGAAACCGGCGGCTACGAAGTGCGCGGCAAGATGATCAAGGTGGAGAACTACCGCGAGTCGCTGTCGCACCAGAAGATCCCCAAGATCGCCGCCCCCACCTACAAGAGCTGGGGCGAGCTGCTGCGCTTCCTGATGAAGGAAAACCTGCCGGGCGACTATCCCTATACCGGCGGCGTGTACCCCTACCGCCGCGCCGGCGAGGACCCGATCCGCATGTTCGCCGGCGAAGGCACGCCGGAGCGCACCAACCGCCGCTTCCACTACCTGTCGCACGGCCAGCCGGCGGCGCGCCTGTCCACCGCGTTCGACTCGGTCACGCTGTACGGCGAGGACCCGCACACCCGCCCGGACATCTACGGCAAGATCGGCAACAGCGGCGTGTCCATCGCCACGCTGGACGACATGAAGAAGCTGTATTCGGGCTTCGACCTGTGCTCGCCCACCACCTCGGTGTCGATGACCATCAACGGCCCGGCGCCGATGATCCTGGCGATGTTCATGAACACCGCCATCGACCAGCAGGTGGAGAAATACCTGAAGGCCGACGCCGCGCGCTGGAGCGCGGCGGAGGCGAAGATCGAGGCGATGTACAAGGACAAGGTGCGCCCGCGCTACGCCGGCGAACTGCCGGACACCAACGACGGGCTCGGCCTGGGACTGCTGGGCGTGTCCGGCGCGGACGTGGTGGACGCGCAGACCTACGCGGGCATCAAGGCGCAGACCATCTCGGTGGTGCGCGGCACGGTGCAGGCGGACATCCTCAAGGAGGACCAGGCGCAGAACACCTGCATCTTCAGCACCGAGTTCGCCCTGCGCATGATGGGCGACATCCAGCAGTACTTCGTCGACCAGAAGGTGCGCAACTTCTACTCGGTGTCGATCTCCGGCTACCACATCGCCGAGGCCGGCGCCAACCCGATCAGCCAGCTCGCCTTCACCCTGGCCAACGGCTTCACCATCGTCGAGTACTACCTGGCGCGCGGCATGAAGGTCGACGACTTCGCGCCCAACCTGTCGTTCTTCTTCAGCAACGGCATGGACCCGGAATACACGGTGATCGGCCGGGTGGCGCGGCGCATCTGGGCGCGCGCCATGCGCGAGCGTTACGGCGCGGCGCCGCGCAGCCAGATGCTTAAGTACCACATCCAGACCTCCGGCCGCTCGCTGCACGCCCAGGAGATCCAGTTCAACGACATCCGCACCACCCTGCAGGCGCTGTACGCGCTGTTCGACAACTGCAACAGCCTGCACACCAACGCCTACGACGAGGCGATCACCACGCCGACCGAGGAATCGGTGCGGCGCGCGGTGGCGATCCAGCTCATCATCAACCGCGAGCTGGGCCTGAACTTCTGCGAGAACCCCTGGCAGGGCAGCTTCGTCGTCGACGCGCTGACCGACCTGGTCGAGGAGGCGGTGTACAAGGAGTTCGAGGCGATCTCCGAGCGCGGCGGCGTGCTCGGCGCGATGGACACCATGTACCAGCGCGGCAAGATCCAGGAGGAGAGCCTCTACTACGAGCACAAGAAGTACGACGGCTCGCTGCCGCTGATCGGCGTCAACACGTTCCTGCCGCGCGAGCACGGCGGCGAGATCGCCACCACGATTGAGCTGATCCGCTCCACCGAAGACGAGAAGACCCAGCAGATCCGCAACGTCGAGAACTACCGCGCGGCGCGCAACCCGCTGGCGCCGCAAAGCCTGCGTACGCTGCAGGACACTGCGCGCGAGCGCCGCAACATCTTCGAAACCCTGATCGAGGCGGTGAAGTTCAACTCGCTGGGCCAGATCAGCCACGCGCTGTACGACGTCGGCGGCGAGTACCGCAGGAACATGTGATGCGCCGCGGCACGTCGCGTACCTGATGCGGACGTGGCGGCCGGCGGCGGCGAAGTCGAGGGCGGCCGCGTGACCAAGGTGCAGTCCGAGGACATCAGGTTCGTCCGGCGCATCCGTTGGCTGCGAACGCTCGGCCTGGGCCTGGGTTTCCTGTGCGTGGCCTCGGTGTTCTACCGCCTGCGCGCCCATCCGCTGCTGTGGGTGCTGCTGGCGTTCCACGGCTTCGCCTGGCCGCAGCTGGCTTACCTCGCGGCGCTGCGCAGTGCGGATCCGCAGAAGGCGGAAATGCGCAACCTGCTCGCCGACTCGGCGATGGGCGGGGTGTGGGTTGCCCTGATGCACTTCGCCTTGTTCCCCAGTGCGCTGCTGGTCGCGATGCTCGCCATGGACAAGATCGCCGTGGGCGGCTGGAAGCTGCTGGGGCGCGCGCTGGCGCTGCAGGGCGCCGCCTGCCTGCTCGCCGGGCTGGGCACCGGCTTCCGCTTCGAGCCCGGCGCGGACCTGGCCGCCGTGGTGCCCTGCCTGCCGTTCCTGCTGGTCTATCCGGTTGCGGTGAGCACCGCCACCTATGCGCTGGCGCGCAAGGTGCGCCAGCAGAACCGCCAGCTGGCGGAGCTCAGCCGCATCGACGCCCACACCGGGCTGCTCAACCGCAGCCACTGGGAGAACGCCGCCGGCATCGAGCTGCGCCGCCATCTGCGCAGCGGGCGCCCGGCGGCGCTGCTGATGGTGGACATCGACCACTTCAAGGGCATCAACGACCGCCTCGGCCATACCGTGGGCGACGCCGTGCTGCGGCGCATCGCCACGGTCCTGCAAACCAGCGTGCGCGACATCGACACCGCCGGCCGTTTCGGCGGCGACGAGTTCGGGCTGGTGCTGGCGGAGACCGACGGCCTGCATGCCCTGGAGGTGGCCGAACGCATCCGCCAGCGCGTGCAGGACACGGTATTTCCGGACGCGTCGGGGCTGCGCTGCAGCATCAGCATCGGCGCCGCCGAGGCCGCCGACGGCATGGCCGACACCAAAGCCTGGATCGGGGCGGCGGACAAAGCGCTTTATGCCGCCAAGTCCGCCGGCCGCAATCGCGTATCGGGCGCGCCGCAGGCGACACGCTCGGCGGCCTGAAGCCTTCCCGGTCAGCCCCGGTCAGGGCCTTGCGCCCTGGCGCAGCATTTCCGCCAGCTGCGCTTCCGGCAGCGGCTTGCTGAACAGGTAGCCCTGCATCTCGTCGCAGCGCAGCAGGCGCAGGAACTTGAGCTGCTCGTTGGTCTCCACGCCCTCGGCGACCACGCGCAGGCTCATCGAGTGCGCCAGCGAAATGATGGTGGAAACGATGCCCATGGTGTCCGGGCTGGTGGTCAGCGTTTCGACGAACGAGCGATCGACCTTGATCGTGCTGATCGGCAGCCGCGACAGGTAGGAAAGCGAGGAATAGCCGGTGCCGAAGTCGTCGATCGCCACCGGGATGCCCATTTCGCGCACCTCGCGCAGCTGCACGATCTTGCGCTCGATGTCCTGCATCAGCATCGACTCGGTCACCTCCAGCTCCAGCCCGGCGGCAGCGGCGCCCGGCTCGCAGGCGATGCCGCGCAGGCACTCGACGAAATCCGGCTGGCGCAGCTGCACCGCGGACACGTTCACCGCGATGCGCGGCGCCGGCAGGCCCTGCGCCACCCAGCGGCGGTAATCCGCCGCGGCGCGCTGCAGCACCCAGCGGCCCGCCTCGACGATCAGGCCGGTCTCTTCGAGGTCGCCGATGAAATCGCCGGGCGCAACCAGGCCGCGCTGCGGGCACCTCCAGCGCAGCAGCGCTTCCACTCCGCAGATCGCGCCGTCCCGCAGGTCCACGCGCGGCTGGTAATGCAGCACGAACTCCTGCTCGTCCACCGCGCGGCGCAGGCGCGTTTCCGCATGCAGCTTCTGCTTGAGCCCGGCGCTCATCTCCTGCGCGTAGAGCAGGTAACGCTCGCCGCTGGCCTTGGCCTTCTTCAGCGCCGCTTCGGCGTTCTGGATCAGGGTGTCGGCGTCGGCTGCGTCCTGCGGGAACAGGGCGATGCCGGCGCGCGCCGGCACATGCAGCGACTGGCCGCGCAGCCGGTATGGCCGGTTCAGCATGTTCCAGGGCCGCTCGCGCAGCAACGGCGCCAGGTCCGCCTGGCTGCGCACGCCCGGCACGGCGACGGCGAAGCGGTCGCTGCCGAGCCGTGCGACGTTGTGGCGCCCGCCCGCCAGCCGCACCAGGCGGCGCGCGACCATCTTCAGCAATTCGTCGCCGGCGGCCATGCCGAGCGTGTCGTTCACGGTCTTGAAGTGCGCCAGGTCCACGAGCACCGCCGCCGCGCCGTCGCCGTTTTCACGCGCCGCCGGCATCAGCCGGTTGAGGCGCTCGGCGAACATGCGCCGGTTGGCCAGGCCGGTCAGGCTGTCGTAATACGCCAGGTACTCCAGCTCCTGCCGGTGGGCCAGCGATTCCATTGCAAAAGCGATGTCGCCGGCCAGTTCCGACAGCAGTCTGAGCTCGTCCTCGTCGAAAAAGCCAGTCTCGCCGGCGTACAGGCCGATCGAGCCGGCCAGCGCATCGTGCACCACCAGCGGGAACACGGCGACCGAGCGCAGGCCGCGGCGCAATGCCGCATCGCGCCAGGGCCGCATCTGTGCATCCGCGGCGATGTCGTTGCAGACGCGCGTGCGCAGGGCCCGCAATGCGTCCGCCGCCGGCCCGTTGCCGCGCGGATCGCGCCCGCTCAGGCTGATCCGTATGTTTTCGTCGACGTAACCGTGGTCTTCGCCGCGCACCGCCACCGGCCGGACTTCGTCGCCGATCACCACGCCGATCCACGCCAGGCGGAAGCCGCCCTGCTCGACCGCGATGCGGCAGGCTTCCTGGAACAGCTGCTCGCGGCTGCCCGCGCGCACGATCAGGGCGTTGATGCCGGACAGCACGGCATGGACGCGGTTGAGCCGCACCAGCCGCTGTTCCTGCGCCTTGCGCCGGGTGATGTCCTTGACGATGCCGTCCATGCGCACCAGCCGGCCGGCGCCGTCGTAAATGGCCTTGCCGCGGCTTTGCACCCAGCGTTCTTCGCCATCGGGACGGACGATGCGGTACTCGACGTCGAGCGCGCCCGCCGTGCGCAATTTCTCAAGCCTGGGGTCCGCAATGGCACGGTCGGCGGGATGGACCAGCCGGCCCCACAGGCCGGGATTGCGCATCAGCTCGGCGGCGGCCACCCCGGTCAGCTCTTCGACAGCCGGCCCGAGGTAGGTCAGCCGCCCGGTGCTGGCGGAGAGGGACCAGACCACTTCGGTCATGGAATCCAGGATGCTTTCCAGCTTCTGCTCGCTGGCCTGCAACGCGTCCTCGGCGCGTTTCTGCGCGTCGATGTCGGTGAGGGTGCCGACCCATTCGCGAATCCGGCCGCCCGGATTGCGCAGCGCCGCCGCCTGCGCGCGGAAGAAACGGTAGGAGCCGTCCGCCACGCGCACTGGAAACTCGGCGTCGTAGGTGACGCCCGTGGCCAGCGCCTGCCGCCAGGACGCCAAGGTGCGCTCGCGGAAATCCGGCCGCACCAATTCGATCCAGTTGGAGGCCAGCGCACGCTCCGGATCCAGGCCGGCGATCCGCTTGAATGCGGCGGAAACTTCGGTGAGGCCGCCGGCGGGGTCCGCCATCCAGAGCATCTGGGTGGTCGATTCCACCAGCGTGCGCAAGCGCTCTTCGCTGGCCTTGAGCCGGATCTGCGCCTGCATGCGCTGGGTGATGTCGGTGGCGGTGCCCAGCACCCGGCAGGGTCGTCCCTGGGCGTCGTATTCGGGGCATCCGCGGGCCACGAACCAGCGCTGCTCGGCGCCGTCGGCGCCGGCCAGGCGGCATTCGATCTCGTATTCGGTGTGCTGTTCCAGCGCGGTGCGCAGCGTCTCCTGCAGGCGCGCGCGATCGGACTCGTCCACCGCCTCCATCACCGTCTGCAGCGGCACGTCCGCCAGATCCTGCGCCACGCCGAAAAACATGAACGCAAGCGCCTCGCTCAGATGAAGCCGGTCGGTTGCGGTATCCCATTCCCAGATGCCGGTGCCGGCGCTGGCCATTGCCTGCAGCAGGCGGTTTTCCTCGCGGCTGCGCCGCGCAACACCCTGCGCGGACAGGACATAGGACGCGTGCGCGGCGCTCCGCCTGGGTTCGGCGCCGCGTTCGTAACGGCGCAACGCCCCCCTATCCATTCCCGCACCCGTTGCGCCGCCGGACCGACAAGGGGCGCGCGCACCCTGCGGCCGGGGCGGAGGGACATCTGCAGCATGAAACGCAAACGGACATCGGATTCTCGCGATTCCTGGTTCTCTGAACGATTGGTCGGCGCAGGCCGGGCAAGCCGGATTGACAGCGCATTTAATGATCGCTCCGGGCGCGCCAGAAGACATTGATATATGTCAACGTGAGATCCCGGCCGAAGGATCCGGCCGGGCAAGCCGGGGCAAGCCGGGCGGCGCGGCTCAGATCGCGCGGCCGCTGCCCAGCATTGCGGCGAACTGCTCGGCCGGCAGCGCCGCGCTGAACAGGAAGCCCTGCATCTCGTCGCAGCGCAGCAGGCGCAGGAACTGCAGCTGCTCGGGCGTCTCCACGCCTTCGGCGGTGACCCGCAGGTTCATCGAGCGGGCGAGCGAAATGATGGTCGAGACGATTCCCATGTTGGTGGCGTTGTCGGTCATCGCGCGGATGAAGGATCGGTCGATGCGCAGCGCGTCGACGGGCAGGCGCGACAGGTAGGCCAGCGAGGAATACCCGGCGCCGAAATCGTCGATCGCCACGGTCACGCCGCGCTCGCGCAGCGCACGCAGGGTGTCGATGGTGCGCTCCACGTCCTGCATCAGCACCGACTCGGTGACTTCCACCTCCAGCTTCAGCTGCCCGCGGCCGGCGCTGCCGGCCAGTTCGGCGACCCAGGCCACGAAGTCCGGCTGGCGCAATTGGCCGGGAGACAGGTTGACCGCCACCGGCAGCACCGGCAATCCTCCGGCGCGCCAGCGGCGGCCATCGGCGACCGCCTGCTGCAGCACCCAGCGCCCGACTTCCAGGATCAGGCCGCTCTCCTCCAGCGCCGCCAGAAACTCGCCGGGCAGGACGACGCCGGTGCCGGGCTTGTTCCACCGCAGCAGCGCCTCGCTGCCGCAAATGGCGCCGCTCTGCAGGTCGACGCGCGGCTGGTAGTGCACGACGAACTCGGAACGTTCCAGCGCGCGGCGCAAGCCGGTTTCGAGGTCCAGCTTGCGCTTGAGCTCGAGCGTCATTGCCGGCGTGTACATCAGCAATCGCTCGCCGGACGTCTTGGCTTTCTTCAACGCCGCCTCGGCGTTCTGCAGCACGGCGTCGCCGGTGACGCCGTCTTCGGGAAACAACGCGATGCCGGCGCGGCCGTCCACGCGCAGTTCGTGCTCGCGCAGCCGGTAGGGCCGGCCCAGGCTCTGCCAGACACGCTCGTGCAGCACGGGCGCCAGGTCCGCGCCGCGGCGAATCCCGGAGACGATCACGGCAAAGCGGTCGCCGCCCAGGCGCGCCACCAGGTTCTGGCTGCCGGCGATCCGCAGCAGGCGCCGCCCGATCCGCTTGAGCAGCTCGTCGCCCGCGGACACGCCGAACGTGTCGTTGACACTTTTGAAATTGGCCAGGTCCAGCACCAGTACGGCCAATCCGAGTTCCTGCCCGCCGGCGGACTGCATGAACTGGTCGAGCCGTTCGACGAAGGTGCGGCGATTGGCCAGGCCGGTGAGCGGGTCGCAGTAGGACAGGTAGTCGATCTGCTCTTTTTGCGCGCGCTGCTGCGTGATGTCGCTCACCACGCCGTCGAGGCGGACGATGTGCCCCGCCGCGTCGCGGATCGCCTTGCCGCGGTTGCGCACCCACCGGGTACCGCCGTCGGCGTGCACGAAGCGGTATTCGATATCGAAGCTGCCGTTCCTGAAGGCGCCGGCGATCGCCTGCCGCACCCGCGGCTGGTCGTCCGGGTGCACCATCTTCAGCCACAGCTCGCGATCGGCGATGAAGTCGGCGGCCGGCCGGCCGGACAGGTGTTCGACGACCGGGCCGAAATAAACCACCTCGTCGTCCACCGTCGAAACCGACCAGACCAGGTCCGTGAGGCAGTCCAGGATGCTCTCCAGCTTCTCCTCGCTGGCCTTGAGCGCCAGCGAGGCACGCTTGCGGTCGTCGATGTCGCTGAGGATGCCGAGCCATTGCTCCGCCGCCGGCGAATCCGCCGCGGCGCCGTGCTCCGCGTCCGCCCCGGTGCCCAGGTGGATGGCCTGGCCGAAGAAGTAGCGATAGCGCCCCTGCGGACCGCGCAGGCGGAACTCGGCCGCGAACGCCTCGCCGGTGGCCACGGCCTGCTCCCACGCGCTCTTGGCGCCGGCATAGTCGTCGGGGTGCAGCAGCTCCAGCCAGCGTGCACCCTTGATCTGCTCCGGGCCGATGCCGATCTGCTGCTCGATCGCCCCGGAAATGGCGGTGACGTCGCCGCGCGCATCGGCGTGCCAGACGAATTGCGAGATCGATTCGACCAGCGTGCGGAAGCCGTGCTCCGAGCGGCTGCGGAACCGCTCGGCGCGCACCGCGTCGGTGACGTCATGGACAATGCCGACCAGGCGCAACGGCTGGCCCGCGCTGTCGTATTCGCCGCGGCTGCTGGACTCGATCCAGCGCTCGGCGCCGTCCAGCCGCAGAATGCGGTAGCGTGCGCGGTGGTCGGCGTGGCGCGCCAGGGCCTCGGCCAGATCGCTGCGGGCTTGCGCGGCAGTGTCGGGATGCAGCGCATCGAACACGGTGCGGCGCGATATCGGGGCATCCGCCGGCAGGCCGAAAATCGCCTTGAGCTCGGCGCTCCACCAGGTCACGTCCCGTTGCGCATCCCACTCCCACACGCCGATGCCGGCCGCGGCGATGCTGCTGCGCAACAAGGAATCGGTTGCAGTACTCCGGCCCGGCATCGGCCCAGACCCGGCGTGCTCGGGGGACGGATCGCCCCCCTGCGACTCGCCGGGTTCGCTCATCCGGCGATCACCCGCTCAAACACCGTACGGCTCATCGGTCTCCCGCCTGCGCGCGCCGCGGCGGCGCGCCGTAGGCCATCGATTCTAGGCGCCCCCCGCCGCCGGCGCTGCCGGCGCCGACAGGCTCGCCATGATTTCCGACCGGCGGACGACAGCCGTCTTCAATGCCCCCGCACCGCCTTGTAGATCAGCGGCTGTGCATGCTCGGGGTCGAGGATCAGCATGTAGCTGTCGATGCCCATGCCGGTGGCGATCTTGTCGAGATTGTCGATGCCCGGGTTGATTTCGCGCCGCTCGATGGTGCCGATGTAGGTGCGCTTGAGTCCGCACTTGAGGCCGAGCTGCTCCTGCGACCAGCCCAGGATCGCCCTTGCGACCTGCAGGTTCACCGCCAGGTTTTCGCGCGAATTGGGCGATTCCTTGGACGGCCCGCGCGCCCCGCCGCTTCCTCCGACACCCGATTTATCGATCTTATTGAGTCTTTTCATAGCCAGTATGCTGCTTGAGCCTTCGTAGCGCTGCCACCCCATAAAGATGGCGAATGGGAATTTTTTGATGTCAACCGCTTCGATTTCGACCGCTTTTTTTAATTTCCCGCGCCAAGCGCCCGCCCGCCGGTGGTCCCGCCGACTTTAGAAATGCAGGTAACCGCGCTGACCTCTCCTGCGCTTTCTCGGGCGGCGCAATGCCCGCCGGCGTTTCCGCCGCCCGCTGATATGGTCCGATAACAGCGCGCGCACGCCGACATAATTGATAGCGGCAGGCATTTCCTCCAGCGCAGGGTCCGTTTGGACTTTTTTTTATGATTTACCCGCCGGGCCCTGCGCTGCCTGGCGGTAGCGCGGCGGAATCGTCCGCCGTTGCGAAAAGCTCGGGTTGCATCTGTTGCCGATCCGCCGGCTCGATATTCGCCAGGCCGACCCCGACCAGGCGATACAGGTCGTCCGCGGGCCGCTGCACGCGGTCCCGCAGCGCCAGCGCGATGTCTTCGAGCTCGCGGCTGCTGCCCGGCGGTGCCGGCGGCGTGTGGCTGCGCGTGAGAATGCGGAAATCGCTGGTCTTGAGCTTGAGCACCACGGTGCGCCCGACGCAGCCGGCCTTGACGGCGGCGGCCCAGGTCTTGGCCGCCATCCGGCGGATCGCCGGCTCCATCCCGGCCAGCGGAATGTCGCGCTCGAAAGTGTCCTCGGCCGAGATCGACAGCGTCGGCCGGTCCGGCTCCACCGTGTTGTGGTCGATGCCGCGCGCCAGCTCGGCCAGGCGCGCGCCGTAGCGGCCGAAACGCGCCTCCAGCAGGTGGCGGTCCACCGCCTGCAGCTCGCCGACCGTCTTCACCCCCATTTCCTCGAGCTTGCTCCCCACCACCTTGCCTACGCCGGGCAGCCGGCCCACCGGCAGCGGCGGCAGGAACGCATCGACGTCGGCGGGCCGGATGACGAACAGGCCGTCCGGCTTGCGCCAGTCCGAGGCGATCTTGGCCAGGAACTTGTTGGGCGCCACGCCCGCCGAGGCGGTGAGCTGCAGCTCGCCGCGGATCTGCTCGCGGATGGCGCGCGCCACGGCCGTGGCGGTGGGCAGCCCGGACCTGCTCTGGGTGACGTCGAGGTAGGCCTCGTCCAGCGACAGCGGCTCGACCAGATCCGTATGCCGCAGCAGGATCTGCCGCACCTGGCGCGACACGGCGCGGTAACGCACGAAGTCGGGCGGCACGAACACCGCGTCGGGGCACAGGCGCTCGGCGCGCACCGCCGGCATTGCCGAGCGCACGCCGAAGCGGCGCGCTTCATAGGACGCCGCGCACACCACCGAGCGGTTGCCGCGCCAGGCGACCACCACCGGCCGGCCGCGCAGCGCGGCGTCGTCGCGCTGCTCCACCGACGCGTAGAACGCGTCCATGTCGACATGCACGATCTTGCGCTGCTGTGGAGCACCGGCTGGCATGATCCAATCGTACAGCGCCCGCGGCGCGCGGCGGAGCGCGCGGCACGCCGGCGGATGCATCCAAAAGCGTGCGCGGCGCATCCAACGGTCATTGCATGCCCGCCTTGGCGGGAGGAAGCCGTCCATGATCGAGATTGCGCTGCTGGCCCTGCTGGGACTGTTCGGCATCTGGCTGATGCTGTGGCTCGCCTGGACCGTGCTGAAGGCGGCCCTCTGGGTGATCGGCGGCACGGTTGGCCTGGCGGGCGCGCTGATCGCGCTGACGGCGGCCGCGGCGGTGCTCGGCTGCTTCGCCTTGCTGGGCCTGCTGCTGATGCCGCTGGCCGGGCTGATGCTGGCACCGCTGCTGCTGCCGGTGCTGCTGGTGGCGGCGGTGGCCTGGCTGCTGACCCGGCATCCGGCGGCGCGCTACGGCGCCGGCCTTTAGCGACTTAGCCCCCCGGAGCCGCCTCCGGCTTGTTGCGCATCCAGTCGGCGGTCTGGAAAAACGCCTCCAGCAGGCGGCGCTGCAGGAATTCCGGCAAGCCGCGCTGGCGCATGGCGGCGGCCATGCAGTACATCCACTGATCCCGCT
>JADHNH010000116.1 GCA_016779605.1 Nevskia sp.
GTCACGTCGGCTACCGCTCCTGCTTCTACCGCTCGGTGCCGCTGGGCGGCGACTTCCAGCGCACGCTCAAGTTCGAAGAGAGCGAAAAGGCGTTCGACCCCAAGCAGGTCTACGGCGACGCGCCGAACCCGACCAAGCTCTGAGCAATTGGCCAAGGGCGGGCCGTGCCCGCCATTTACCGCGGAAGAATGCACGGCGGGCTTGGCTACGGCCGCACTCCGGCCTGGACGGCGATCAGCCCCTCCGCGCGCCCTTATAGCGGTACATCTCGGCATCGGCGGCGGCGACCGCGGCGTTGATCCGGTCGATCCCCGGCAGGTCGGCGACGCCGATCGAGATGCGCACGTCGAGCGAACCATTGCCGCCGGGCAGGCTGACCCGCAGCGCCGATTCCTGCAGCGGCGCCAGCCGCACCCGTGCCTCGGCCACCGGCAGGCCCTGCATGACCAGCAGGAACTCGTCGCCGCCCCAGCGGAACAGCGGGTCGTCCGGCCGCAGCACCGAGCGCAGGGCCTTGGCCACCGCGCGAATTGCCGCGTCGCCCGCGGCATGGCCGTGCGCGTCGTTGAGCGGCTTGAGCTTGTCGATGTCCACCAGCGCCACGCTGCCGCCGGGCTGCGCGGCGCCGCGCCGGTGCTCCAGCATGGAGGCGAAAGCGTGGCGGTTGAGCGCCTCGGTGAGGGGGTCGTGGTGCGCCAGCCGTTCCATGCCGTCGCGCGCGCCGGCCAGCTCGCGAATGGACTGTTCGAGGCGGTTGTTGACGTCTTCCATCGCCAGCGTGACCAGCCCGAAGCCCAGCACCACCTCGAACAGCAGGTTGTAGATCGACAGGTAGGCGCTGTAGTAGAACGGCATCGGCATCCCCAGCAGCTCGGTGCGCGCCGCCATGGCCGCGTGAATGGCGAACAGCACGGTGAGGATCGCCAGCGCGGCGGTGGTGATGCGCAGGCCCAGGCGCCGCCGCGGCGAGTGCAGCGCCGGCCGCAGGCTCACCAGCGCCCAGCCGAAAAAGCCCGCCATGATCGCCGCCTGTGGCCCGAAGCGGGCGGTGAAGTCGGCGCCGGCGAAGGCCAGGACGGCCGCCAGCAGCGCGGCCGGCAGCAGCCACAGCAGGGCGCGCTGCGGCGGGCCGCGGCCGTCCACGTAGTTGCGGCAACCGGCCACCAGCAGGTAGCCGGCGGCGTACTCGCCCAGGAAATACAGCGTTTGCGCCGCCGCGCCGAGGCGCCCGAGCACCAGCGACAGGTACAGCGCGCTCAGCGCCAGCGCCATGCAGGCCCAGCTCATCGCCCAGTAGCGCAGGTAGCTGCGCTGGGTGGAACGCGACAGCATGCCGGCGAGCAGGGCGAGCAGCGCCACGCCGCCGGGCGATGCCGAACTGGTTGAACAGCGCTTCCATGGGCTCCCTTGCGCCCCCGCCGCCCGGAAGTGTCGCGCGGCTGCTGGAAAAGTCGCGACTTTAGCCGAGCGCGGCCCGGCGGCGGCTTGCGCCGGTACATTCAACCGACAGGCCGCGGGCAGGCCCTGCGCTACCGCAGGTCGGCAGGCACCGCTTCGGCGGGCTGGCGCCAGAGGCGCGGATGTTCGGTGCGCCACGCCTGCACCGGGCCGATGCCGGCGGCGCTGATGTCGACGCGCACGGTGCCGTCCACCCCGGTCATGAAGGCGCGCGCGCCGCCGCCGGCATAGCGCGCGACCACCTCCGCGCGCGGAAACCGGAAGCGGTTGTGCCAGCCGGCCGGGTAGATCGCCACCGCCGGCGCCACCGCGGCGACGAACGCATCGCTGGAGGAAGTCAGGCTGCCGTGGTGCGGCACCAGCAGGATGTCGGCGCGCAGCGCCGCGCCCCCGGCCAGCAGGCGGCGCTCGGCGGGCTCTTCGATGTCGGCCGGCAGCAGCGCGGCGTGGGTGCCGGCGGCGACCCGCAGCACGCAGCCGAGATTGTTGCGCGCGTGGCGGGTTTCGCCGGGTGCCGCGGGCGGATTGAGGATTTCGAAGTCGACGCCGTCCCAGCTCCAGCGCTGGCCCGCGGCGCAGGGCGCGTCCGACAGCGCGCCGATCTCGCGCGCCACCGTCAGCGCGCTGCGCACCGCCGGCGCGCCGCCGCGGTGATCCAGGTCGGCGTGCGAAATCAGCATCAGGTCCAGGCGCCGCAGGCCTTGCGAAAGCAGGTAGGGCACCACTTCCGAGCGGCCGGCGTCCGACACGTCCTCGAACGCCGGGCCGGCGTCGAACAGCAGGGCGTGGCCGCTGGTGCGCACCACCACCGACAGGCCCTGGCCCACATCCAGCGCGGCCAGGCTGAAGCCTTCGCGCGGGCCGAGGTCCGCCGCCGGCAGCAGCGGCAGCAGGCACAGCAGGCCGAAGCGCCGCAGCGGCAGGCCGCGCGGCAGCAGCAGGGCCGCTACGCCGACGCAGGCCAGCGCCAGCGCCGCCGGCTGCGGGCTCGCCGCCAGCCAGGCGGCCGGCGCATGCGCCGCCACCCAGCCCAGCGCAGCACGAATCCAGTGCACCGCCGCGGCGACAGCGCTCAGCAGGGGCACGCCGGCGGCCGGCCAGATCCAGGCGGCGGCGGTGGCCAGCAGCAGCGCCGGCAGCAGCAGCGAAAACGCCGGCACCACCGCCAGGTTGGCCAGCGGGCCGAGCCAGCCGCCGCCCTGGAAGAAGAAGAACGTGAGCGGCAGCAGCGCCAGGCTCAGCGCCGGCTGCACCGCCAGGAACGCGCGCCAGCCGGGCAGCGGCGCCACGCGCCCGCCGGCGACCAGGAAGATGGCCGCCACCGCGGTGAACGACAACCACAGGCCCGGGCTCAGCAGCGCCGCGGGGTTGGCCGCCACGATCGCCAGCCAGGCCAGCACCAGCGCGCGCGGCAGCAGCGCCGGGCGCTCCAGCCACAGCGCCGCGAAGCCGGCCAGCAGCATCAGCAGGGCGCGCTGCGCCGGCGGCTCGAAGCCGGACAGCAGCGCGTAGCCGGTGGCCGCCACGGCGGCGGCCAGGGCGCCGGCCTTCTGCGACGGCAGCCGCAGGCATAAGGCCGGCGCCAGGCTCCACGACGAGCGCACCAGGAAAAACAGCGCCGCCGCCAGCATGCCGATGTGCAGGCCGGCGATGGCCATGAGGTGGCTGGTGCCGGTGATGCGGAACACCTCCCAGTCGGCCGGCGTCAGCAGGCCACGGTCGCCCACCACCAGGCCCAGCACGAGGCCGAGCGCCGGATGGTCCGGCAGCCAGCCTTCGAGGCGCTCCGCGATGGCCTGGCGCAGGCCCAGCAGGCCGCCTGTGCCGGCCGCGGCCGCGCAGGGCGCAGCCGCGCGCACCGTCGCGGTGGCGCCGATACCCTGCTCGAACAGCCAGGCCTCGTAGTCGAAGCCGCCGAGTTGCGTTGCCTTTCTGCCATCTCTGCGCGTGAACCTGAAATCGCCTCGCAAAGCGCTAGACCCGCCCCTGCCAAGGACCTTGGGCGATCACATACGGCAGCGCAGGAATGTCCTCGGCCTCTCGCAGCGAAAGGCCGCACCATTGTTGGGCGTGGACCGAGCGACGGTCTGGCGGTGGGAAGTAACAGGATTTGATCCCGAGCCCCGATTTCTACCCACAATCAATGCCTTCCTCGGATATGACCCATATCCGCCACCAGTTGGCTATCCGGATCGTCTCTTAGCAATACGCCGCAAGAAAGGTTGGAACGTGCTTCAAGCTGCGGCCCGGTTAGGTGCCGATTACAAAACCTGGGTTCGCTGGGAGCAGGGTGTAACCGCACCTCGTGGGGTGTTGAAAAAATTGGTTGAGTCGCTTCTCGCTGAACCCTAGTAAAAAGAGAGTAGACCATTTTCGTGCACTTATTCTCATTATCGCAGTGCATCATTGAGCGCTGTTGAGACGAAAGTGCTAGGCTCCACAGTCAATCTTTGACCAACGCAGGCTCACGCGCATCTTGGGTGTTCGTGCGCCGGCGAGTACCGAAAATACAGAAAGCAAACACAGAGGGTTTCAGCCTTCTGCTCAATAAGCTCAGCGGCACAAACAACGCCTCTATTATGTGAATCGAATCAACTATGAGCGACTACAATGATTCGCTTCGCTTAAGGTCAGTTCCTATCCAGGGGGAAAGCATGTCCGTCGATTCGGTGGGGCCACCTAACTTCGTGCCTCCGTTTCCGGATTTCAACGACTGGTTTGCATCTGTGATTCACGAAACCACGCCTACCATGATCATTGGCATTGCCAGAGCTGCAATCCGCCTCCTCCAACTTCACCGACCACCTGTCGGACTAATACCCATCCAATCCCAGCACGCCCTACCGTTCGTAGGCGATTACGACTTGAATCGGAAAAATATCCTACTGTTCGATGATTCTGTCGTTTTTGGCTCAACAATGAATGATGTGCGTGAATATCTTGTCTCGCGCGGCGCAATTGTTTCGAGTGCGTCATACGTCGTTGATAGGACCTCGTTCTTCGGCGAGATCCGGCCAAACTCCGGATCAGTTGCGGAGCCAAGCAAGTCCCCGCACTCGTGGATTCCCCTTAAGTATCGGCACCGTCTGTGGCCCTCATTAGTACGCCAGCACCATAGCGCTCTCGTCAGTGCAATTCTTGGATCGCTAAATCATTATAACTTCGATTTTCCGACATTTCAGCTGAAGTTGCCGACTAATTCCTTTGACGAAATTCCATTTTATGTTAAAGCACTTGGCGACTTGCCCGGCGTAACGGAGGTACGTGAAACAGCATCGATTGCTTCCACTCAAAAAGGCGTTTATCGATACTCCGCATTGATGAATTCGAGCGCCAGCGCTCTGTTTTCGTCTAATTCGGTTGGCTATAGGGAACACCTCAAGCTGCGCGTGTTATTTGCCCCGGCTGCAAGAGAAGCGCGCATTACGGTACTTCCGCAGCTCACGTTGGGATCTTCTTCAACGTTTTCTGATGTTGCGTTCAAGAGTCGAGGTCTAGCTAATCTCTGGCAGATGCTCGAACCTCCCAGAGACGGTGATCGTTGGTATAGCCAGGCTTTACTACGGCTCCTTGGAATTTTCGTCGGATGTACGTTAGGAGAGCCGCTAGTTCGGATATTTGCCAGCGCCGTCCTGGGCCGGCAACCCCAACATGAACTATGC
The DNA here is from genome assembly GCA_016779605.1 of Nevskia sp. GTDB lineage: Bacteria > Pseudomonadota > Gammaproteobacteria > Nevskiales > Nevskiaceae > Nevskia. The sequence goes on from JADHNH010000116.1 coordinate 5,121, forward strand.
CTAATGACAGATGAGTTGAAAATCATCATTGGTACCGCAAATAGCTTTAGGCTCTCGGAGAATCTCGGCCAACTGGGGCAACTCGGAAGCGAACGATTGTCTAGTACTACGCACTCGTCTGGGCTCGTCTCGCCGGAACTCGAAGACGAGACACTTAGCGACAAGATCTTGCAAGCGTGGGCAGAGCGGCCTGCGCTGAAACCTCATCAACTGGAACCGCTTTACTCGGCCACGTCGCGAGTTTTGCTCTCATTGAGAGAGGTGACGGATAAGCCCGATATGCGAACGCGCAATCCCCGGGTGTCCCGCCTCGAGCAGGGTCTCACGTTTATAGATATCGATAAACTACTTAAAACAGCAGGGATATCTGTTTCGCCGAACGATCTTAGTATTGCTGTTGATCTTTGCGTTGACAATGGGCAGGCGGTCCCAAAAGTAATCCAGAGGGGGTCAAACTGGTTGCGCGTGTTTTATTCGGGAGAAAATTTCAACGCGACCGATTTGCAGCAACTTGAGCATGTCGTTAACGAAGGTTACAAATCCCTTGGCCCTCACAAGACAAAAAAGAATGCGGCGGCCGACTCGCCGTTTCTGTTGTCTCCCTTTGATATTCACAAGCTGCTAGTTTTTCTAAAAGACTTGCTACCCTGGCTCCCAATATCTACTCGCTACTACACCTTTGGCAGGCAAGCCTTAGTCGGACGCGATAAAGACGACATAGTGCCTTGGCTGACAGAGCGCGCGACGGCCCCTCTTAGATTAGTAAGGGTCGGCACCGCGGATATGGCCGGTCTCAATCCAGATTTTCACCCATTCGTTAAGCAATCATGGCCACCGGATCGGTATCGAGATTTCCTTGACGGATTTCAGTACGGAGCAACAGCGTTTCAAAAGTTACCGTCTGACGCAAAACTCCTTGTGAGCACATGCAGAACGCACCGACACACTTTTAATGCTGTAGCACTGGAAGCTCACAGTTGGGCCTCTCACAGTCGTGCAGATTTTCCGCACTTTCTAGCTTTGATCGCAACGTTGAAGCAAGGGATAAGCGCCTCAGATCAGGCTATTGGTCAGCTCTATTGGTCCGTCGAGTACATTGCCGAGTCGTTAAAGAAATGGAACGTATTTCATCGGCACTTTCAAACTCTGGAAGCGAAAGTCAAGACAGCGTTTCGCCGCCAGGGACCTGCCGCAGAGCGCTTTTGGGAATATAAAGTTCATGCTCCTGGTATTCTCAACTCATCGGCAGAACCGGAAGTTACAAAAAAATTTGAAACCCTAATGTCAATTGTCGCTTTGATGCGCTGGTTGACGGTTTACACGGTCAAGATTCTTGAAGAAGCAGGCAACATTACGCAAGCTAGATTGGAGCGTGAGTTCGTTGAACATGGGATTAGCCTAAAGAAAGGAGACCACTCATGGCTCGTCGGGTCAACTCGTATAGAGGCTGCAAAAGGCTACAACGACATAGCAACGGCCGCACCAACTCCTGGCAAAACTATATTGGTGACACGCCTTGACGAGTCACGGAGGGATTTTTCAAATGAGGCGCAACTTACAGAAACTCATGAATTAATACGCAACGCAGCTAGGGAAATTGCCGAAGTGCTTTACTTCTACTGCCCTCATTATGATGTCATCGAAGGAGAATTTCCCTTCCTGCCCTCCGCGTTGAAGCGTTTGAGGCAAGACGGAAGCACCGAGCTCATACTGCGGGACGTCTGGGTTTTGACTATGGATATCGTGTGCTCGACGGATGATCCTGAGACAAGCCAATTCAAATTACGAATTCTTGCACTACTAGAAGGATCATTAAAGGGACGTGGCCATTTTGAACGCACTGGCAATGATCAGTACATAGCTTGCTGCAATAGCCCAACCGTTCTCTTGGAGTTGGCTCAAGTACTTGCTAACGAAGGAAGGGCCGCGGCCAGTACAGCAAAGTCCTTACGAGGTACACGAAAGGCGCTGTCCTTTGGTAGCGTGAAGGTTATCGCAAACGCTCAGGGTGGAGAGATCTTCCATGACGTAGACATACCCAATCTGCTACCAAAGGCTTTCTACATGCTTAAGGCTGTAGACTCCTATGATCGACAAGCGGGAGAACAGATCAATGACCTGATTGCTCTTGAGGAAGGCACTTGCCGTCGCTTCTCACAAGAACTGGGGCTCACGCTCAACGACGGAACTCGGGTAGAAGTTAATGAAAAACATTTCAAAGGAAAATGTTTAGTGTTTCCAATACATTTTTGAAATTCGTCAGTAGAAAGAAAAAAGGCGCATCCGACACGGTGCGCCTCATTTAGAATTGATGCCTAGGAAATTAACTCGCAGAAATTTCTTCCAAAAACGAGTTGCTGCGGAACCGGATCTAGGGATGAAATCAAGTTGCTCCACCATTCCGCCGCGGCTGAACTCTTAGCTTCAAGAGTGCGAAGCGCATCTGTCACATCTACTCCGTAACCGCCTTCGTTCTCTGGTGCTGCCTTTCCGCCAAGCACGCCCTCAGTGCCACGGACGTTCAATTCAAAAACTGGAATCTCTAGCCCAACCCATTCCTTGCGTACCCATTCCGGGGCCTCTCCGGCCGGCACTGAAACAATCCGAATCTTCGCCATAGGTTCAGGTTCCTCCGCAGTCAGCCGCCGCCCGAGACAAGTTCGGGCAGCCGCGTCTGCGGAGGAAAGCATCTGAGCAAACAATACGCTCGGGTTAATGGTTGTCAAGGAACGTACGTAGTTCGACATTAAATAAATCACCGCGATTAGCTTTGGTCTCGGAGCCCCCCCATGTCGCCGCATAGTCGGCGATTGAGGCAGGCTTCCCAACAGGGCATGACAAATTAATCGGATTGAGTCCTCGCTTTCGAAATTCGGCGCCGGGCTGATATCTGGGCGCTTTGGGCGCCCACCATACGCTTATGAATGGGAAGGATCAACTATTGTCCGTGGAACACCTCCGCGTACATTCGGAGTTGCCTCGCTCTAACGGACAGTTCAGCACTTGATTCCCAAGCCCCTTTGCTGGTTGAATCCTCATCGGCTCGGACGTCGGTTGGCAATGCGCGAGTGCTTGTGTCCTCTCGTAGATTATGGGCGATTGGTAGTTGAGCGCCGCGCGGCGCCAGCGCGGGTTGTACCAGGCTTCGATCCAGATGAAGAGTGCTATGCGGGCCTCGGTTTTGGTCTTACAAGCTACGGCGGTCGAGCGATTCGCATTCCAGGCTGGCGAAGAAGCTCTCGGCCATGGCGTCGGGTGCCCCCTGTTTTTTTGCCTTCGAGCGGGCTGCTCTCATGCCGCCTGGTTTTGCGGGCAATGCTTTCTGATCCAGTCCCGCAGAGACTGAGTCCGCGAGCGTGGAGTGGCGACGTCTCCGATTGCAGATCACCCTGATGCGTTCGAACACATCCACGGTGGCCTGTGTACGGGTAGCGTAGCGTGCGCCGTGGGCCCACTCGTTCTTCGGGTTGTCGAAGAAGCTTTGGGTTGGCGCGCTGTCCCAGCAGTTGTCCTTGCGGCTCATCGAGCTAATCATGCCGAAGCCGGCCAGCTTGGCCTGCACCGTAAGCTCCTCTGAATCGGACACAACTCAAAAGTAGTACTTTTTTGGAGTATCACGCCGCTAGGATGTTCTGATGAAGAAAAGCCGATGCACAGGGACGCAGATTGTCGCAATCCTGAAGGAAACCGACGCCGGCATGCCCAGTTTGGAAGCAGGAGTTACAGAATATCCCGCTGGTCTAATCCCAGGAGGACTAGGAGTCCCATTGACTCGCTGAGGAGTCGATGATTAGCTCTTGACCCAGTGACAGGCGGCATTAGGGCGGCAGTCATGATCGGCACGGCCCGGGAGGCGGCAGCGGTGGCAGGGCGCAATGCCGGCACCGCGCGCGCCGCAGAATACGTCCGCATGTCCACCGAGCACCAGCGCTACTCTATCGAAAACCAATCCAGGGCGATCCGCGAGTTCGCCTCGCGGCACGGCATGCGCGTGGTCCGCTCCTATCGCGACGCAGGCAAGAGCGGCCTCAACCTCGGCGGCCGGCCCGGATTGCAGGCCCTGCTGTCCGACGTGCAGCACGGCCGGGCGGACTTCGCCTCGGTGCTGGTCTACGACGTCAGCCGCTGGGGCCGCTTTCAAAACACGGACGAGGCCGCCTACTACGAGTTCCTCTGCACCCGCGCCGGCATCCAGGTGATCTACTGCGCCGAATGGTTCGTCAACGACGGCTCGCCCATGGCGGCGATCGCCAAGAGCATGCGGCGGGCAATGGCCGGGGAATACAGCCGTGAGTTGTCGGTCAAGGTCTGGATCGGCAAGTGCCGGCTGATCGAGCTGGGTTTCCGCCAGGGCGGCATCTGTGGATACGGCTTGCGGCGGCAGCTGATCGACGCCGGCGGCAACGTGCGGGGCGTCCTGCAGCCAGGCGAGCGCAAGAGCATCCAGACCGACCGGGTACGGCTGATTCCCGGCCCGCCGGAAGAAGTCCAGGTGATCCGCGGGATCTTCGACACGTTCCTGGCCGAGCAGGTAGGCGAAGCCGAGATCGCCCGCCGCCTGAATGCGGCGGCAGCCGGCGCCGCCTGGACCCGCGAGCAGGTGGCCGGCGTGCTCAAGAACGAAAAATACATCGGCAACAATATCTTCAACCGCACCTCCGTCAAGCTCCGGCAGAAGCCGGTGCACAATCCGCCGGAGCAATGGATTCGGCACGACGGCGCGTTCGACGGCATCGTGCCGCTGGAAGTTTTCCAGAGGACCCAGGAAAAGCTGGACCAGCGTGCGCGCGAGCCGACCGAAGAAGAGCTGCTGGAGCTGCTGCGGCCATTGCTGCAGCGTGAGGGCCGGCTCACCTCGGACATGATCACGGCCGAGCCGGGTATCCCTAATTCGGCTTACTACGTGAAGCGCTTCGGCACGCTCGCCAAGGTCTATGAGCGCGTCGGCTACCGGCCGCCGCTCGGCTTCCTGCACCTGAGGACCAAAGAAGCGCTGCGGCGCATCAAGCCGCTCATCTGGGCGGACATCCTGGCCGGCTTTGCGACGGCGGGCGCCGAGGTCGCCGGCGACGAGCGAAAAGGCCTGCTGACCGTGGAGCGGGCCTGGACCGTGCAGGTGGTGGTGGCGCATTGCGAGATCGAGCCCGGCGGCACCAACCGCTGGTACCCGCGGCTGGATCGCCGGCGCCTGGCCGACGTGGTGGCGATCGTGCGGCTGGCCGAGGGCAACGAGGCGGTGCGCGATTACTACCTGGTGCCCGGGATGGACTATTCCGACATGCCCGCCAAGCTCCACGAACACAACGGCGCCCGGGCGGAAGCGTTCCGCGCGGACAGCCTGGAGCGGCTGTACGCCCTGGCGGTGCGCAGCGACTTGCGGAGGGTCAGGCGATGAGCAACAGCCCCAGTCCCAGCCCCCGTCCGACCCAGATCGTGGACGTGCCGCTGGACCGCATCCACATCTCCAACCCGCGTACACGAAGCCGCCGCGTCCACCGCGAGATCGTCACCAACATCGAGACGACCGGGCTGCGGCGCCCGATCACGGTCAGCCCGCGCCGCTCCGGCAGCGACGCGGACGGCTTCGACCTGGTGTGCGGACAGGGCCGCATCGAGGCGTATCACCTGCTCGGCCAGGACGCGATCCCGGCGATCGTGCGCGAGGCGACGCCCGAGGAGTGCATGCTGAAGAGCCTGGTGGAAAACATCGCCCGGCACAAGCACCGGCCGTATGCGCTGCTCAGCGAGATCGCCAGCCAGCGCGAGCGGGGCCACTCCAACCGGGAGATCGCCGAGACCGTCGGCATGTCGGTTGACTGGGTGCGGGACATCCTGGGGCTGGTCGACCAGGGCGAGGAGCGACTGCTGGCGGCGGTGGACCGCGGGATGATGCCGATGAGCCTGGCGGTGGAGATTTCCCGCGCAGAAAGCAAGGACGTGCAGCGCCTGCTGGCGCAAGCGTACGAAAAGGGCACCCTCCGCGGCCGGCGGGTCGGCGTGGTGCGCCGGGTGCTCGATCTGAGGGCGCGCAAGGGCAAGACCTTCACCCGCATTCGGGACGATGTTCCGCGCTGCAAGCCGCTGTTTCGGCCGGGGGAACTGCGGCGCATCTTCGAGAAGGAGGCGCGCAAGCAGGCGGTGAGCCGCATGAAGGCCGAATTCGCGCATGAGCGGCTGGCGTTCGTGGCGGCGGCACTCAAGGACCTTCTGGGTCAGCCGGCGTTCGTGCGGCTGTTGCGATCCGAAGGCTGCCACAAGCTGCCGAAGGTGCTGGCCGACCGGATTGCCGGGAGTGCCGCCCCGTGAGCGCCCCTGCCCGTTCCCCCCGCAAGGCGCCGCCGCGGCCATCCTTCGCGCGGCAATGCGTGGAAGTGGCGATCGCCGACCTGATCCCGCTGAAGACGGTCCGGCCGGCGCTGCGCCGCTGTAAGCGATACGAGCAGATCCGATCGTCGATCAAGGCCGTGGGGCTGGTCGAGCCGCCGGTGGTCTGCCCGGCCACGGAGCCGGGCCGCTATTACATCGTGGACGGGCTGGTGCGGGTGGAGGTCTTGAAGGAGCTGGGTTTCAGCCGGGTCGAGTGCATCGTATCGTCGCAGGACGATACCTACACCTACAACAAGCACATCAACCGCCTGCCGCCGGTACAGGAGCACCGCATGCTGGTGCGGGCGACCAAGCGCGGAGTGCCGGCGGAGCGGATCGCGGAAGCTCTGGGCCTGAGCCTGACCACTATCCGGAAGCGTCTGCAGATGATGCACGGGGTTTGCCCGGAAGCCGCCGAGCTGCTGGCGGATCGCCAGGTGCCCCTGGGGGTGTTCCGGGTGCTGCGGCAGATGAGACCGATGCGACAGATCGAAGCGGCCGAGCTGATGCTGGCCCAGGCCAATATCTCGATTCGGTTCGCCTGGGCCCTCCTGGCGGCGACCGGGCCGGATCAGCTTGTGCCGGACGCCAACCACAAGCAGGTGCAGAAGGATTCGGTGACGCAGGAGATGGCGCGGTTGGAGCGCGAGCTGGCCAGCCTGCGCGAGCAGACCCGCACGGTCGACGAGGTGTACGGGCCCGACGTGCTGCAGCTGACGATTGCACGGACCTACCTGCGGTCGATGCTCGGCAGTGCGGCGATCGTGAAATGGCTGCTGGCCAACCGGCGGGAGTACCTGCAGGAGTTCCAGAAGATCGCGGAAATGCCGAGTCTGGCGGCGGCTACGGCGAAGGCTAATCCGGGCGCGAAAGGTCCACGGCCATCGGGCCGCAGCGCCACACCACGGTCCCCACCAGCTTGATGCGGGCGATGTGCTCGCGTTCGACGTGTTGGACCGGGTGGCGCGAGGAGGGGTTGTCGGCGCGGATTTCCAGGCCGCCGTCGGCGCGCAGGATGATGCGGCGGAGCATCATTTCGGCGCCGGTGGCGATGGCGAATACGGTGCCGGTGCGTGGAGCGGTGCCGGCGAGGTCGATGAGGGCGATGTCGCCGGCGTTCAGGTAGGGCGCCATAGCGTCGTCCTCCACCTGGACGATGCGACAGTGGTCTGGGCTCAGGTTTTTCGATTGCAGCAGCTTTCTGCTGAGGACCACGGGTGTGTAGGGGGATTCCTGCTCCCATGTCCAGGCGCGGCGCCGGCCGGGCCTAAGGGCGCCGCCGATGCGTGTGAGTGCGCAGTAGTCGGGCACGCCGTCATCCGAAGCCGGCAGGCCAATTTCGACGCGGCCGCCGTGGCCGGTGTTGAGCCACTGGGGGGTGACGTCGAGTACCTCGGACAGGGCCATCAGGTGCTTGTCCTTGAGCGCGGCGATTTCTCCGTTTTCCCACATGGAAGCGGTGGCGCGAGTGACGCCGACGCGGCGGGCCAGCTCGGCCTGGTTGAGTCCGGCGTCGGTTCGGGCTTTGGCGATGCGCCGGGCCAGGGTCATGGTTTGCCGTTTTGGGGGGCTTGGAGCAGGATTTTGCGCAGGATAGCCGGCCTGGCTGGTGGTTTGGTGGAATCGGGTGTGGGAAAGGTATCCGGGTTCGGCGGTTTGTTCTTCCGGGCATGGGACGCGGCTGCGCTGGCGGCGTGGTATCGGCAGCCCCCGGGCGTGGACCGGGACGCGATGGCTGGACAACTGCGAGGTTGGGGCGAGCCTGAAGCGATGTGCCAGTGAGCGACTCGAAGCTGAAATTGCTGATTGCGAACGCGCGCTGGGTCGTCCTGGCCTTGGCGACGATCTGGGTGGCGTTCCTGTGCCTGATGGACCCCTGCTCGGAACGGCCGGCGTATGGGCTTGTGGCCCTTGCCGCTTCAACTGCGGTCGTGCTGCTGTGGAAGAACCACATCCGGCTGCTCGCGGCGCCGCCGCGCCGGCGCGCGCTTCGGATTGCCGCCGGCTTTGCGATCGACGCCATGGCGCTGGTTTTCCTTGTCGCGGCGGGCACGTTCCCCTTCGTGATGGTCATGTCGACCGTGGACTGCTACACGCCGCGCACACGGGTTTCAGAGGCATTTATCCTGGCCGACTCGGCACAGGCGCAGATCGCGGAGCATGTGAAGCAAAGCGGCACGCTGGCGGGCAGCGGGAAAGGGGTGACGCTGGCCGTGCCCGGCAAGTGGGTGGATGGAGGCTACGTCTCGGAGAACGGGACGGTCGTCATCACGACGAGCGATCCGCCGGCTTTCATCGTGCTGACGCCGCATCTGGCGAACGGCCTGGTGGCGTGGGACTGCGCCGGGTTTCC
>JADHNH010000117.1 GCA_016779605.1 Nevskia sp.
GCGGCCCGTGCCCGCCATTTGCAGACAGACCGGCGGGCAGAACCTGCCTGCAGTGCTTTGCGGGATCGCTCTACTTTCAGGCTTACCCCTCCCCTCAATCCCCTCCCTCAGGGGGAGGGGAAGAAAGGCGGCGTGATTCGAACCGGGTCCACTTCTTTCGCATCGTCGATGTCGAAGGCGGGCACGGCTGGCCCTTTGTCTTATTTACGGCACCATCAGCCGCCGCACGCGGTTGAACGGGTCGCCGTTGCCGCCGTTGCCGTCGGCCATCCACAGCACGGTGCCGTCGGCGGTGAGCGCGATGCCTTCCAGGCCGAAGAACTCGGCCGCGGTGCCGGTGGCGTCGACGAAACCGGCGACGCCGTCGCCCGCCTCGGTGCTGACGCTGCCGCCGGCGATCAGGCGGATCACGTGGTTTTCGGTATCGGCGACGTAGACGTTGCCGCCGCTCACCGCCACGTCCTGGGGACCGTTGAAAGTCGCCGTGGCCACGGGGCCGTTCTGCAGGCCGAGTGCGCCGCTGCCGGCGAAGGTGGTGACGTCGCCGGCCAGGGTCAGCTGGCGGATGGCGTTGTTGGTCTGGTCGGCCACCAGGATGGAGCCGTCGGGCATCAGTGCCATGCCGTAGGGGCGGGCGAAACTCGCCGCCGTGCCGTGGCCGTTGGCGAAGCCGGCCACGCCGTCCTGGCCCGCCACCGGCACCACCGTGCCGGTGCCCGGGTCCAGCGTCGAGATGACGTTGCGCACCAGGTCCGCCATGACGATGCGGCCGTCGGCCAGGGCCAGGATGCCGCGCGGCCGGCCGAGGTTGCGCGCCACCACCGCGATGCCGCCGGTGGCGCGGTTCAGCGCCCAGATCGTGCCGGTGGTGCCGTTGCGCTGGCCGGTGTCGTTGGCGTCGGTCTGCACATAGAGGGTGGCGCCGTCGGCCGACAGCGTGAGCCCGAACGGCCGGCTGAAGTTCGCCTGCTTGACCACCGTGCTGACCAGGCCGGTCGGAGAGATCGCGCGCAGCGCGTCGTTGTCGAAATCGGCCACGTAGACGGTGCCGTCGGCCGCAACGGCGACGTTCACCGGGTTGCTGAAGCGGGCGGTGGCGGCGTCGCCGTCCACCAGCGCGGCCTCCGACGAGCCCCAGATGCGGTTGAAAGCTGCCGATACCTGCGTGTTGTCGTCGCAAGCGGCCATGCCGGCCGCCAGCAGCAGGGCCAGGCCGGCCCGAGTTCCCCGCCATCCGCTGCACATGGCCGTCGTCCCCCGATGATGCGACCGCGGCGCCAAGCCTCCCCAGGTGAACGCCGCGCGCAATCCCAGTATAGGAAGTGAGCATGCTCCATGCCAGCCCGGTGCACGCGTAGAATGGCGCCTCGCAGCCGGCGCAGCGGGCGGATGGCGCGAACGGCGGAGAGCAAGATGCGGTTGAGGAGCTTGGCAAATGGGCTGGCTGTAGCGGCGATCGCAGTGTGTATAAATGCGGCCGCGGCCTCGTCGGACGTGTCCGAGATCGCCGGCCGGACGCAGCGCTACAGCGACCTGCTGGCGAAGATGGATGCCGAGGCGCTGGCCGCATTCTACGTGGCGGATGCGCAGGTCTCGGTGACCGGCGGGCAGGCCATCAAGGGGCGCGAGGCGATCAAGGCGCACCTGCAGGCCAACATGGGCTACCAGGTGCTCTCCGACGTGATGACCGCCGACAGCATCGCCGTGAACGGCGCGGCAGCGGCGGTGGACGGCACGTATACCCAGCAGATGCGCACCCCCAAGGGCAAGGAGTTCTCCGCGCACGGCAAGTACAAGGCGGACTGGGTCAAGGACAAGGATGGCGTATGGCGCATCAAGGCCATGGTGGCGATGCCGGCGGACTGAGCGCGGCGGGCGGCGCTCGCCCGGCCGGCGCGCCGGCCCGGGCAGCGGGCGCGCGCGCATGCTGATGATGTGGCTGTTCCTGCGCTTGTCGCAGCCGCAGGCGGATCGTCCGCCGCCGCGCGGGGTGGCCTACCGGCTCGGCGTGCTGCTGGGCGTGGCGGCGGCCGCATTGGCGGCCTTCTACGCCGCTGGCGGCAAGTGGCAGTGGACGTTTCCGCCGGTCTGGTCGCAGATGAGCGCGCACCGGCCCGGCGTGCAGGCTGCGCCGTCCCTGGCGGCGGCTCATGCCGAATCCGGCCAGGATGCCGCCGCCGTCGTGCCGCCCCTGGCGCCGCCGGCCGCAGCCGAGCCGCCGCTGGTTGCCGAGGACGTGTTCGGCCGCCAGGCCGGGCTGATGCAGCGCGCGCTGGCCGGGCTGCTGCCGCGCGCGGGACGCGGGCCAAGCCTGTACTTCGTCGCCTTTGCCGCCGATGGCGGCCAGGACGTGTTCCTCAAGGAAGCTCTGTACAGCCGGCAGCTGTTCGAGGAGCGCTTCGGCGCCCGCCACCGCAGCCTGGTACTGGCCAACAACCGCGCGGCGGTCAAGGATCTGCCGCTCGCCACGGCCACGAACCTGCGCCAGGCGCTCGCGGCCATCGGCCGCTTGATGGACCCGGAACGGGACCTCCTGTTCCTGTTCCTCGACAGCCACGGCGCCCCTGATGGAAGTCTGGCGGTGCAGCTCGACGGCCTGAGTTTCGAGCCGCTCACCGCCGCAGGCCTGGCGGGGATGCTGCGGGACGCCGGCATCCGCAGGAAGGTGATCCTGGTTTCGGGCTGCTACAGCGGCAGCTTCCTGCCGGCGCTGCAGGACGGCCGCACGCTGGTCATGACGGCGGCAGGCGCGGACCGGCCTTCCTCCGGCTGCGGCGACAGCGCCGGGTTCACCGATTTCGCCCGCGCCTATTTCGCGCAGGCGCTGCGGCAGACGCGCTCGTTCACGCTGGCGTTCGACCAGGCCCGCACCCAGGTGGCGCAATGGGAGGCGCGCGACCATCGCACGCCGTCGGAGCCGCAGATCGCCGGCGGCCCGGCGATCGATGCGCAGATCGCGCGCTGGCGCCGCACGCTGCCGGCGGACTGAACCGCGGGCGGCGCGCCGGGCTACACCTGCAAGGTGCCCACCGCCTGGCGCAGCTCGCGCAGCGCGGCCGGGTCCGCCCCGCCCAGGTAGCGCAGCTGCACATATAGCCCGCTGATGCGGCCGATGGCCGCCGCCAGGTCCGGACGCGCGGCGGCCACGCGCAGGGCGAAATCGCGCGGGCCCTCGTCGGGCTTCTGCGCCAGGCCGGCACGCGCCAGGCGCTTCTGCAGCTTGCGCCAGGTCTTCAGCGCCGGCTCGGCGTCGTGGCGCGGCATCACCTGCCGCATCAGCGCCAGCCCCAGCACGGCCAGGATCGCGCTCAGGATCACCGTGAGGGCGACGATCATGTCGCTCCAGTCGACCAGGCCGAGGCGCTGCATGAAATCCTGCTGCACCGCCGGCCCGTAGCCCAGCACCCAGCGGTTCCACTGCTCGTTGGCCCAGTCCCAGCGCGCCGCCAGGATGGTCAGCAGCCCGGCACCACGCCGCGCCGGGTCCAGCGCCGCCAGGTCCGCGGCGTCCGACAGCGCCGCGCCGATGCCATCCTCCACCCGCTGCGGCGCCACCGCGGCGGTGGGGTCCACGCGCACCCAGCCGCGGCCCGGCAGCCACACCTCGCTCCAGGCGTGGGCCTCCGATTGCCGCACCACGAAATAGTCGCCGACGTCGTTGCGCTGGCCGCCCTGGTAGCCGGTGACCACCCGCGCCGGGATGCCGGCGGCGCGCATCAGCACCGTGAAGCTGCTGGCATAGTGCTCGCAGAAGCCGCGGCGCGTCTCGAACAGGAACTTGTCCACCGTGTCGGCGTCGCGCTGGCGGTCGAACTGCGGCGGCTTGAGCGTGTAGAAGAACTGCTCGTCGCGGTACATCGCCAGCGCGGCGTCGACGACCTGCGCGTCGTCCAGGCCCTTGTCGCGCCAGCCTTGCGCCAGCGCCAGGCTGCGCGGGTTGCGCCCGGCCGGCAGCTGCAGGAAGGTGTGGCGCAGCGGTTCCGGCAGCTCCGGCTGCAGCCGGTAGCTGGGAAACGACTCCAGGCGGTAAACCCGCAGTTCCTTGATGTCGGCGTTGGCGACGAGCTGGTAGTCGGCGTTGAGGCTGGCGTCGTTGGGCAGGTCCAGCGGCCGCGGCAGGTCCATGGCGAACAGCCAGCGGCGCTGGGTCGGCTCCAGCTCGATCTCGTAGCGATAGCGGCGGTTCTCCGCCTCCATCGGCGGCTGCCCGGCGGAGCGCGGGCGGCGGCCGGTTTCCCAGCGCCAGCCGTCGAAGTGGCCGAGCACCGGCCCACGCCAGTAGCGCTCGCGCATCGGCGGCGGCACGCCGTCGAAGCGCACGCGGAACGCCACCTCGCGCGACTCGATGAGCTGGTTGAACTCGCCAGGCGCCATGTCGTCGGCCAGCCCGCTGCGGCTGGCGCCGGAGTCGGCCGGCAGGCCCCACAAGGGGCCCGGGATGCGCGGAAACAGCACGAACAGCACCGCCATCACCGGCAGCGACTGCGCCACCAGGCCGCCGCTCATGCGCAGCATGTCGCGCACGGTGAGCGAGGAGCCGGGGTGGGCGGCGTCGATCAGCAGCCCGGTGATCAGCACCACGCAGGCCAGCAGGTAGGCGATGGTCCAGATTTCCTGCGAGAACAGGAAGTGCGTGACCAGGATGAAGTACATCATCAGCACCATCACCATCAGGTCGCGCCGCGCGTTGAGCTCGGTGAGCTTGAGCGCGGCCATCACCGCCAGCAGGGTTACGCCGGCGGTCTGCCCGCTGATGCGGCCGAAGGTGGCGAACACGCCGGCGAAGGCGGCGATGGTCACCGCGAAGCGCACCCAGCGCGGCGGCTGGCGCCACTGGCGCAGCGCGGCGAGCACGCGCCAGGTGCCGACCGCGGCCACGAACAGCGAGGCCCACAGCGGCAGGTGCTGCGCGTGCGGCGCCAGCACCACCGCCAGCACCGCCACCAGCCGGAACAGCAGCGCGCGCGGCAGGAAGTCGGCGGCCGCGGTCATGCCGCGGCCTCGTACAGCGCCAGCGCCTTCAAGCACTCGTGCCGGTGCAGGTCGCCGCGCGAAGGCGCCAGCGCCAGGCCCGGCAGCCGCAGGCCGTAGGGGCGGCCTTCCGCTTCGGCGTCGAGCACCCAGCGCGCGAGCTGCGACAGGCGGCGCTCGGCATCCCAGCTCGCCGGCAGCGCTTCCCAGTCCAGCCAGAACTCGTCGTCCAGGGTGTCGGTGAACTGCTTGACCTGCGGCAGGCGCAGCTTGGGCAGGCTCTTCCAGTGGATCGAGCGCGGCGCGTCGCCGCGCTGGTAGCCGCGCAGCCCGGCGAACTCCTCCTGGCCGCTGCGCGCGCCGGGCCGCAGCCCGGCGCCGCCGCTGGCCGAAGGCGGCCGCAGGCCCGGCGCAGCGGGGCGCGGATAGACCAGGCAGGCCATGTCCAGCTCGATCCAGGTCCAGGCGTGGAACAGCCCCACCGGGAACTCCGTCATCACCGAGAACCGCGGCGCCGGCAGCCAGCCGCGCCGCGCCGCGGGCCGCGACAGCACCAGCGCCGCGCTGGCCCCCGAGGCGAGGTCGGTGCTGGCCTCGGGCGCGTGGTCCGACCAGCCGGCGCGCAGGGCGTAGCGTTGCGCCCGCGCCGGGTTTTCCAGCTCCAGGGGAAAGCGTGCCAGGCCGCCGGCGAAGGCTTCGCCGACCTTGCCCGCGCGCACCGCGATGTTCACCAGGTTGCCGTGGGTGCGGTTCATTGCCACCAGGCCGATGCCGGCGAGCAGGAAGGTCAGCGCGAAGGCCATGCTGTTGCTGTAGTTCATCGCGCCCAGCAGCATCACCACCAGCAGCAGGCCGAAGGCGTAGCCGAAGCGGGTGGGCAGGATGTAGACGCGGCGCCGCGACACCGCCACCGGCCCCGGCACGCGCTTGAGCCGGGTGAAGATCCAGCGGTCGATGCGGCCCCGCAGCGCCTTGAACGGATGCGTGAAGATCAGCGCGAAGCGCTCGGCGGAACGTACCAGGCCGGCGCCGATGGACATGGTCGGTAACGCGGCCGGCCCGGGCGCGGTCAGGGAATCGCCACCGAGGCGAGGATCTCGGCGGCGACCGCGTCGTGGCCGTTGCGCTCCACCGCGCTGAGTCGGTGGCCGGCCACCGCGGTGAACACCGCCTGCAGGTCCTCGGGGATCACGCCGGCATGCCCTTCGAGCAGCGCCCAGGCCTGCGCGCAGCGGCGCAGCGCCAGCCCGGCGCGCGGCGACAGGCCCATGCGCAGGCCGGGGTGCTCGCGGGTGGCCCGCACCAGCGCCATCAGGTAGTCCAGCAGCGCCGGCGTGGTGCGCACCTCCTGCACCTGCCGCTGCAGCGTCATCAGCCGCTCCGGCGACAGCACCGGCGCCAGGTGCGCCAGCACGCCGCGCCGCTCGGGCTCGGTCAGCAGCGCGCGCTCGGCCGCCGCCGGCGGGTAGCCGAGCGAGATGCGCATCAGGAAGCGGTCGAGCTGCGACTCGGGCAGCGGGAAGGTGCCGATCTGCTCGGAAGGATTCTGCGTGGCGACGACGAAGAACGGCTCGGGCAGCGGGCGCGTGCTGCCTTCCGAAGTGACCTGGCGCTCCTCCATGGCTTCGAGCAGCGCGCTTTGCGTCTTCGGGCTGGCGCGGTTGACCTCGTCGGCCAGCACCACCTGGGCGAAGATCGGGCCAGGATGGAAGCGGAACGCGCCGGTGGCCGGCTCGTAGATCGACACGCCGAGGATGTCCGCCGGCAGCAGGTCGCTGGTGAACTGCACGCGCTGGAACTGCAGGCCGAAGACGCGCGCCAGCGCCAGCGCCAGCGTGGTCTTGCCCACGCCGGGGATGTCCTCGATCAGCAGGTGGCCGCGCGCCAGCAGGCAGGCCATCGCCAGCTTGAGCTGGCGCTCCTTGCCGAGGACGATCTGCGCCAGGGCCTCGTGCGCGCGCTTGAGGTCCGAACCGGAGGAGCTGCTGGAGTCTGCCATGGGAGCGTCGATCCGGCCGCGTCGTTTGGAGAGTTGCGGGCCGCTCAGGCCGGCGGCCGCTTGCGCAGCATTGTGGCGAGTTCCTCGCCCATCCGCACCACCCGCTCCGGGCCGAGCTCGGCGTCCCAGCCCAGCGCGCCCGCGGGCGCCAGCAGGATCACCGTGGAGCCCATCATGAAGCGGCCCATCTCGGCGCCGCGCTCCAGCCGCACCGGGTGCATCGGCGCGTAGTGCGCCGGCGCGCCGTCCTGCGCGTGCGGCGGCGTCACCCGGCCGTGCCACACGGTTTCGATGCCGCCGACCAGCAGCGCGCCCACCATCACCAGCGCCAGTGGGCCGAACGCGGTGTCGAACACCGCCACGATGCGCTCGTTGCGCGAAAACAGGCCGGGCACGGCGCGCGCGGTGGACGCGTTCACGCTGAACAGCCGCCCGGGAACGTAGCTCCATTGGCGCAGGCTGCCGGCGCAGGGCATGTGCACGCGGTGGTAGTCGCGCGGCGCCAGGTAGATGGTGCAGAAAGTGCCGTCGCGGAAGCTGGCCGCCAGGCTCGGGTCGGTCAGCAGGTCGGCCACCGTGTAGTCGATGCCCTTGGCCTGTACCAGGCTGCCGTCGCGCACCGGGCCGATCTGGCTGATGCAGCCGTCGGCCGGGCTCACCAGCAGCTGCGGATCCGCCGGCAGCGGGCGCGCGCCCGGCTTCAGCGCGCGGGTGAAGAAGGCGTTGAAGCTGCCGTACTTGCCGATCTCGTCGAACTCGGCTTCCTTCAGGTCCACCTCGTAGGCTTCGACGAACAGCCGGATCAGCAGCTCGCGCACGATCCGGTTGCGGATGTTGGCGAGGCGGAAGGCGAGGTTGTCCAGCGCGGCTGCCGGCAGCCGCTGCTGCAGGCGCGCGAACCAGCGGTCGCGGCGGCTGGCCAATGGCGCAGCGGCCGCGGCCGGCGCCGGCCCAGGCTCGGGTGCTGGCGGAGGCGCGGGCGCCGGGGCGGGCTCGGCGCTCATGGCGCGGCGCCGCGCACGGCGAAGCGCACGGTGACGGCCTGCGCACCGCAGCGGAATACCAGCGCGGTGTCGTCGCCCGGCTTCAGCGCACGATGCGGGCCGGTCAGCATCAGGTGGTCGCCGCCCGCCTGCAGCGCCAGCCGGCCATGGGCCGGAACCTGCAGGCGCGGCAGCGGACGCATCTGCATGATGCCGTCGACGATGCTCATCCGGTGCGGCTCCACGCTGTCGAAGTCGGTGCCGTCGATGCGGTCGATCGCCAGCGGCGCGCCGCCGCCGTTCTCGAGCACCGCGTAGCCCACGCGCACCGGCGCGCCGGGCGGCGCGTCGGCCACCCAGGCGTCGTGCACGCGCAGGTCGGCGCAGGCGGCCGCGGCGCCGCAGCGGCAGGCGGCCGCCAGCGCCAGCCACAGCCCGGCGCGCCGCATCACCGCGCGGCCATCAGGTTGCGCAGGTCGGCGGCGAGGGCCTCGGCGACGATCGGCGGCGTGACGAAGCCGGCCACCTCGGCCTGCGGGTTCACCAGGATCAGGGCTGCGGAATGGTCCATGGAATAGCTTTGCGGGGTGGCACCCGGGACTTTCATGTAGACGAAGTTCAAGTTGGTGCCGAGCGCGTCGAGCTGGGCCTTGTCGCCGGTGATGGCCTGGAAGTCCGGCGAGAAATAGTGCACGTACTGCGCCAGCCGCTGCGGCGTGTCGCGCTCCGGGTCCACCGACAGGAACACCACCTGCACCTTGGCGGCGTCGGCGCCGAGCAGGCGGTGCATTTCCTTGAGCGTCGCCAGCGTGGTGGGGCAGACGTCCGGGCAATAGGTGTAGCCGACGTAGATCAGGTGCCAGCGACCGAGCAGGCGCGCGCGCGTGAACGGCTTGCCGTCGTCGCCGGTCATGGTGAAATCGACGATCGGGCGCGGCTTGTCGAGCAGCGTGCCGGACTGGATCTGGGCCGGCGCCGGACGCAGCAGCACGACGGCCGCCGCCATGCCGACCAGGATCGACAAGCCGGCCAGCAGGCTCAGGGTGAGCGGACGTTTGATCAAGCGGCGGACATCTCTGTTCTGTGGGCTCTTTCTGTAGGCTCTTCAATGGGCTCCGGCACGGCCTCCCGCGGGCGCGCCGGCCGCCGCCGCCAAGGCCGGCTTTCTGGCGCGGGCGGCCTGCAAGCCGCATACTATTTTATCTTCAACGCCGCACATTATCCGCCACAGCCTGTCCCCACACTCTACCGTGGACCCACCCTTGACGGACGAAACGCACGCGCTAGACGCCCTGCGCACCGTGCGCGACCTCATCCGCTGGGGCGCCTCGCGCTTCAACGAAGCTGGCCTGGTGTTCGGCCACGGCACCGACAACGCGCTGGACGAGGCGTTCCACCTGGTGCTGTGGTCGCTGCACCTGCCGTTCGACCTGCCCGCGGTCTACCTGGAATCGGCCCTCACCGCGGCCGAGCGCAGCGCCGCGCTCAAGCTGCTGCAGGAGCGCGTGCGCACGCGCAAGCCGGCCGCCTACCTGACCGGCGAGGCCTGGTTCGCCGGGCTTGCGTTCGCGGTGGACGAGCGCGTGCTGGTGCCGCGCTCGCCGATCGCCGAGCTGATCGGCGCGCGCTTCGCGCCCTGGCTGGCCGGCGAGCCGCAGACGATCCTGGACCTGTGCGCCGGCAGCGGCTGCATCGGCATCGCCTGCGCCCATGCGTTCGAGCAGGCCAGTGTGGACCTGGCGGAAATCGACGCTGGCGCCATCGAGCTGATCCAGCGCAATATCGCCCGGCACGGCGTGGCCGAGCGGGTGCGGGCGGTGCACGGTGACCTGTTCGGCCCGCTCCGGGGCCGCCGCTACGACCTCGTCGTGTCCAACCCGCCCTACGTGCCGGCGCGCGAATGGGAAGCCCTGGCGCCGGAGTTCAAGCAGGAGCCGCGCATCGCGCTGGACGGCGGCGCCGACGGCATGGACGTGGTCGAGCGCATCCTGCGCCAGGCGCCGGCGCACCTGACGCCGCATGGCCTGCTGGTCTGCGAGATCGGCGGCTCGCAGGACGAGTTCGAGGCGCGCTTCCCGCGGATCCCGGTGGCCTGGCCCGACTTCGAGCACGGCGGCGACGGCGTGTTCCTGATCGGCGCCGCGGAGCTGCGCGGCTGGCTGCGGGCGCAGGACAAAGCCCGCTAGGGCGGGCACCAATTCAAGAGCGATCCATGTCGGGAAACACCTTCGGCCGCCTGTTCTGCGTGACCAGCTTCGGCGAAAGCCACGGCCCCGCCATCGGCTGCGTGGTGGACGGCTGCCCGCCGGGGCTGGTCCTATCCGAGGCCGACATCCAGCCGGACCTGGACCGGCGCAAGCCCGGCACTTCGCGCCACGTCACCCAGCGGCGCGAGGCCGACGCGGTGAAGATCCTGTCCGGCGTCTACCAGGGCGCGACCACCGGCACGCCGATCGCGCTGCTGATCGAGAACACCGACCAGCGCTCCTACGACTACGACAAGATCAAGGACGTGTTCCGCCCCAACCACGCGGACTACGCCTACATGCAGAAATACGGCCGGCGCGACCCGCGCGGCGGCGGCCGCTCCTCGGCGCGCGAGACCGCGGTGCGGGTGGCGGCCGGCGCGGTCGCCCGCAAGTACCTGCGCCAGAAGCTGGGCGTGGCGATCCGCGGCTACTGCGCGCAGGTGGGCCCGCTGGTGCTGGAGTTCAAGGGCTGGGAAGCGGTGGAGCAGAATCCGTTCTTCTGCCCCGACCCCGCGCGCGTCGACGAGCTCGACGCCTACCTCACGCAGCTGCGCCGCGACGGCGACTCCTGCGGCGCGCGCGTGGTGGTGGAAGCCAGCGGCGTGCCGCCCGGCCTGGGCGAGCCGGTGTTCGACCGGCTCGACGCCGAGCTCGCCTACGCGTTGATGAGCATCAACGCGGTCAAGGCGGTGGAGATCGGCGACGGCGTCGCCGTGGCCGGCCAGCGCGGCAGCCAGGCGCGCGACGAGATGACGCCGGCGGGCTTCCTCGCCAACCACGGCGGCGGCACCGCCGGCGGCATCGCCACCGGCCAGGACCTGCGCTGCGCGATCTCGCTCAAGCCCACCTCGAGCATCACGGTGTCCGGCCGCACCATCGACGTGGAAGGCCATGCCGCGGATGTGCGCACCACCGGGCGACACGATCCCTGCGTCGGCCTGCGCGCCACCCCGATCGCCGAGGCGATGGTGGCGCTGGTGCTGATGGACCACTACCTGCGCCACCGCGCGCAGAACGCCGACGTGGTGCCGCCGACGCCGCGGCTGCCAGGCTAGGGCGTATCCGCTCCAACTGCATGCAGTTTCCGTCATCCCGAGCGCAGCGAGGGATCTGGGTCGTTTGGCGGAGCCGGCCAGGCCAGATCCCTCGCTGCGCTCGGGATGACCGGTGCGGGGCAGGGCCGGCCGGGCCCGCCAAGGCCGCCCCTCAAACCAGCACGCCGCCGCCATCCACGATGATCGTCTGCCCGGTGGAGAAGGTGTTCTTCATCAGGTACAGGTAGGTTTCGGCGATCTCGTCGGCGTCGCCGACGTGGCGCACAGGCAGGCCGGCGCCGACGGTGGCGAACAGCGCTTCGCGCTGCGCTTCCGGGACGTTGGCCCACAGCGGCGTGCGCACGAAGCCCGGGCTGACCGCGTTCACGCGGATCGGCGCCAGGTCCATCGCCAGCGCGCGCGTGTACGACTCCATCGCCCCGCAGATGCTGGAGCCGACGGTCCAGCCTTTCTGCGGGCGCCGGCCGGCGATGCCGTGGGTCAGCGTCACCGAGCCGCCGGCGCGGATGCGCGGCGCCGCGTACTTCACCGCGGTC
Organism: Nevskia sp.; assembly: GCA_016779605.1. Taxonomy (GTDB): domain Bacteria; phylum Pseudomonadota; class Gammaproteobacteria; order Nevskiales; family Nevskiaceae; genus Nevskia. Next base: position 11,794 of record JADHNH010000117.1, read on the forward strand.
ATGGCGCCGAACAGGCGCGTGTTGAAGGCCTGCCGCACGGTGGCCAGGTCCAGCTCGGCGGCGGCGCCCAGCACCAGCGATTCGCCGGCGGTGTAGACCAGGTGGTCGAGCGCGCCGACCTGCTCGAACAGCGCGCGCACCTGCGCTTCCTGGCCGAAGTCGCAGGCCTGGCCGCTGCCGCGCGCGCCCAGGCTGGCGACGGCCGCCGCCACCTTCGCCTTGCTGCTGGAAGCCACCACCACGTCCGCGCCTTCGCGCGCCGCCGCCTGGGCGGCCGCCAGCCCGATGCCGGACGTGCCGCCCAGCACCACCACCTTCTTGCCTTGCAGTCCCATGGAGCTCTCCTTCAGTCGGGAAGTGAAATCCGGCACGGGTTGCGGCTGGTGCCGGTCGATTGGACAACAGCGCAGCCGCCCGTCCGTGCAGCTTATCGCGGATGGCCCGCGGGCCTCACTCGAACTTGCCCATGCGCCCGCTGCGGCCGAGGATGATCAGCCCGTCGCCGGGGTTGATGATGGTCGGGCCGGCGGGGCGGTGGATGGCGCTGCCGTCGTGGCGGTTGATGCCCACCACCAGGAAGGCGCCCTGCGCGCGGCGGTCGATCTCGTCCACGGTCAGGCCGGTGAACGGGCCGCTCGCGGCGGCGGTGATCACCTCGATCTCCAGCCCCAGCTTGCGCAGGTCGCGCTCGAACTCGTTCATCTTCTCGCTGCGCAGGAAGCGGAACGTCTCCTGGTAGAGGATCATTTCGGCGATGCGCTCGGCGCCGATGTGCGTGGGCAGCACCACCAGGTCCGCGCCGGCGTGGATCAGCTTGCCCTCGGTCGCCGGCATCTCGCCGCGGGCGATGATCTGCAGCTTCTTGTTGAGGCTGCGTGCGCTCAGGGTGATGAACACGTTGGCGGCGTCGTCGGGCAGCACGGTGGCGAGCGTGCGCGCGCGCTCGATGCCGGCGGCGATCAGCGTGGCCTCGTCCGCGGCGTCGCCCTGCATGCACAGGATGCCCGCCGCGCGCGCCTCGGCGATTTTCTGCTCGCTGCGGTCCAACATCACGAAGCTGGCCCGCGCGGCCTTCAGCTCGCGCAGCAGCTTGGTGCCGATGCGGCCGTAGCCGCAGACGATGACGTGGTCGTTGAGCCGGTCGATTTCGCTTTTCATGCGGTTGATTCCGAAGATCTGCTGGATCTGCATCGCGGTGAACAGCTGCACCAGGGCGCCGGTCATGAAGATCATGCCGGTGGACCCGAGGATGATCACCGCCATCGTCAGGTCGCGCAGATAGGGGGTGTTGATCGGGTGGACTTCCTCGTAGCCGACGGTGGCGACGGTGATGACCACCATGTAGATGGCGTCGTTGAAGTTCCAGCCCGCGGCGCGGTAGCCGCCCACGCCCAGGGCGATCACGGCCAGCAGGAACCCTGCGCCGAAGATCAGATTACGGGCGGGTTGGCGGACGCCGGGGGACATGGGCGAAATTGTGCGGGATCGGGCGCTGCTTGGCGAACGCGGCCGGCGCGGCGTTGCGGGGACGCGGCGACGGCGCCCGAAAAGCTGGTAGCTTACGGCTTGCGATCAACAATGGCTGATTGCCGCCGGAGGGGCCGAGGAGCTCCGGCCGCAAGCGCCGAACCCATCGAGGAGCACGCAACATGACCGAGCTGCGCCGGCTGCAGGACCACATCGCCATCGTTCACGTCATCCAGCAGGTCGCCCGCGGCTTCGACGAGAAGCGCCACGACGAGCTGCTGCCGCAGGCGTTCACCGCCGACGCCCGCATCCTCTACTACCTGCGCGGCCAGCTGATCGACTTTTCACTGCCGGCCGGCCTGC
>JADHNH010000008.1 GCA_016779605.1 Nevskia sp.
TTCGCCGGAGCCGGGCGTTGAACGCACAGATCCACGTCACCGTCGCCGCGGTGGTCGAGCGCGACGGCCGCTTCCTGCTGGTGGAGGAGTCCGTCGCCGGCGCCACCGTGCTCAACCAGCCGGCCGGCCACTGGGACGAAGGCGAGTCGCTGTTCGAGGCCACCGTGCGCGAGACGCTCGAGGAAAGCGCCTGGGACGTCGAGCTGAGCTCGCTGCTGGGCATCTACTCGTTCCGTCCACCGGAGCTGGATTACGGCTTCCTGCGCTTCGCCTTCGCCGCGCGGCCGCTGCGCCACCACCCCGGGCGCACGCTGGATGCCGGCATCGAGCGCGCCGTGTGGATGAGCTACGAGGAGATCGCCGCCAGCCGCGCGCGCCACCGCAGCCCGATGGTGCTGCGCTGCGTGGAGGACTACCGCGCCGGCCGGCATTTCCCGCTGAACCTGGTGGATCACCTGGGTCCCTCGCCGGTGTGAGCCGATGTCCGCCGCGCATGTGATCGTCGGCCTGTCCGGCGGCGTCGATTCGGCGGTGTCGGCCTGGCTGCTGAAGGAACAGGGCTACCGCGTCTCGGCGCTGTTCATGGTCAACTGGACGCAGGACGAGCAGGCCTACTGCACCGCCGCCGAGGACTTCCAGTCGGCGCGCGCCGTGTGCGAGGAGCTGGCGATCCCGCTGCACCGGGTCGACTTCTCGGCGCAATACCGCGCACGCGTGTTCGAGCATTTCCTCGCCGGCTACCGCGCCGGCAAGACGCCCAACCCGGACGTGCTGTGCAACCGCGAGGTCAAGTTCCAGCCGTTCCGCGAGCATGCGCTGCGCCTGGGCGCCGACTTCGTCGCCACCGGCCATTACGCGCGCCTGGAGCAATCCGACGACGGGCCGCGCCTGCTGCGCGCCGCCGACGAAAACAAGGATCAAACCTACTTCCTGGCCACGGTGGCGCGCGCGCATTTCGAGCGCGTGCTGTTCCCGGTGGGCGCGCTGACCAAGCCGATGGTGCGCGAGATCGCGCGCGGCGCCGGCCTGCCCAACCACCGGCGCAAGGATTCCACCGGCATCTGCTTCATCGGCGAGCGGCAATTCCGCGCCTTCCTGGCGCAGTACCTGCAGGACACGCCCGGCGCCATCGAGGACGACGCCGGGCGCCCGGTCGGCAGCCACCGCGGCCTGATGTTCTACACCCTGGGCCAGCGCCGCGGCCTGGCGATCGGCGGCCAGCGCGACGCCCGCGAGGCGCCCTGGTACGTGGTGGCCAAGGACGCCGCGCGCAACGTGCTGGTGGTGTCGCAGCAGGCCGATCACCCGCTGCTGCTGTCGACCCGCGTGCGGGCCGCGCCGTTCCACTGGATCCGCCGGCCGCGGCCGCTGCCGCCGCGCCTGCAGGCGCGCATCCGCCACCGCCAGGCGCTGCAGGCCTGCTGCGCCGGCGCCGAGGGCGACGCGGTCGAAGCGGTGTTCGAGCAGCCGCAGCGCGCCGCCGCACCCGGGCAGTACCTGGTCCTCTACGACGGCGCCGAGTGCCTCGGCGGCGGCGAGATCGCCGCCGCAAGCTGAAGCGCGCCGCAGGGCCGGGCCGGCCAGGGCTGGCGTGCCGCTTGCTATAATCGACATCGCCTGCGGCACCTGGGCAGCGCCACCTTCACGCAGACCAAAAAGACTTCTTCCGGAGACACCACCATGACGGACAGCTTCCGAGCCAAGTCCACTCTTACTGCCGGCTCCAAGGCCTATAGTTTCTACAAGCTGTCGGCGCTCGAGCCGACCTACAAGCTGGCCCGGCTGCCGTATTCGTACAAGATCCTGCTGGAAAACCTGCTGCGCCACGAGGACGGGGTGAACATCACCCGCGCCGACATCGAGGCCCTGGCCGGCGCGGACCTGAAAAAGCTGCCGCAGAAGGAAATCGCCTTCATGCCGGCGCGCGTGGTGCTGCAGGACTTCACCGGCGTGCCCTGCGTGGTGGACTTCGCCGCCATGCGCGACGCCATGAAGAGCCTCGGCGCGGACCCCGCCAAGATCAACCCGCTGTGCCCGGCCGAGCTGGTCATCGACCACTCGGTGATGGTGGACCATTACGGCACCGCCGACGCGTTCGACCTGAACGCCAAGCTGGAATTCCAGCGCAACAAGGAGCGCTACAACTTCCTGCGCTGGGGCCAGGAAGCGCTGGACAACTTCAAGGTGGTGCCGCCCGACACCGGCATCGTGCACCAGGTCAACATCGAGTTCCTGGCGCGCACCGTGTTCGACAAGAACGGCCTGCTCTACCCGGACAGCTGCTTCGGCACCGACTCGCACACCACCATGGTCAACGGCATCGGCGTGCTCGGCTGGGGCGTGGGCGGCATCGAGGCGGAAGCCGCCATGCTCGGCCAGCCCTCTACCATGCTGATGCCCGACGTCATCGGCGTGCGCCTGACCGGCAAGCTGGCCGAGGGCGCCACCGCCACCGACCTGGTGCTGACCGTCACCGAGATGCTGCGCAAGCGCGGCGTGGTGGAAAAGTTCGTCGAGTTCTTCGGCCCGGGCCTGGGCGACCTCGCCACCGCCGACCGCTGCACCATCGCCAACATGGCGCCGGAATACGGCGCCACCTGCGGCATCTTCCCGATCGACGCCGAAACCCTCAACTACCTGCGCCTGACCGGCCGCACCGCCGAGCAGGTCGCCGTGGTCGAGGCCTACGCCAGGGCGCAGGGCATGTGGTGGACGCCGGATGCGCCGGAGGCCGAGTACACCGACGTGCTGCACCTGGACCTGGGCAGCATCCTGCCCTCGCTGGCCGGCCCCAAGCGGCCGCAGGACCGCGTGCTGCTGTCCGACGTGAAGGCCAACTTCAAGAAGGCCTTCGAGGCCGAGCAGAAGCTGCGGCCCTCCGCCGGCGCGGCGCAGGTGACCGACGGCGGCAAGCAGTTCGCGCTGGCCGACGGCGCGGTGGTGATCGCCGCCATCACCTCCTGCACCAACACCTCCAACCCGGCCGTGCTGATCGGCGCCGGCCTGGTGGCGCGCAAGGCGCGCGAGAAGGGCCTGACCTCCAAGCCCTGGGTCAAGACTTCGCTGGCGCCGGGCTCCAAGGTCGTCACCGAATACCTGAAGGCGGCCGGCCTGACGGGCGACCTCGAGGCCGCCGGCTTCAACCTGGTCGGCTACGGCTGCACCACCTGCATCGGCAACTCCGGCCCGCTCAACGAGCCGATCGGCCAGGCGATCAACGACAACAAGCTGTCGGTGGCCGCAGTGCTGTCGGGCAACCGCAACTTCGAAGGCCGCGTGCACCAGGACGTGCGCATGAACTACCTGGCCAGCCCGCCGCTGGTGGTGGCCTACGCGCTGGCCGGCACCGTCGACCTGGACCTGAGCAAGGACCCCATCGGCACCGGCAAGGACGGCAAGCCGGTGTACCTGAAGGACATCTGGCCGACGCAGAAGGAAATCCAGGACACCATGGCGCGCTCGCTGTCGGCCGAATCGTTCAAGAAGAGCTACGCCGACGTGTTCAAGGGCGATGAGCGCTGGCAGTCGCTGCAGGTCACCAAGTCCGAGACCTACCAGTGGGACAACTCCAGCACCTACGTGCAGAACCCGCCCTACTTCGTCGGCATCAGCCGCACGCCGCCGGGCATCCCCACGATCGCCGGCGCGCGCTGCCTGGCGCTGCTGGGCGACTCCATCACCACCGACCACATCTCGCCCGCCGGCGACATCAAGAAGGACGGCCCGGCCGGCAAGTACCTGGTCGGCCACGGCGTCCAGCGCGCCGACTTCAACAGCTTCGGCTCGCGCCGCGGCAACCATGAGGTGATGATGCGCGGCACGTTTGCCAACACGCGCATCAAGAACGCCATGGTTCCGGGTGTCGAGGGCGGCGTCACCCGGCACCTGCCGGACGGCGAGCAGATGTCGATCTACGACGCGGCGATGAAGTACCAGCAGGAGAAGATCCCGCTGATCGTGCTGGCCGGCAAGGAGTACGGCACCGGCTCGTCGCGCGACTGGGCGGCCAAGGGCACCATCCTGCTGGGCGTCAAGGCGGTGATCTCGGAGAGCTTCGAGCGCATCCACCGCGCCAACCTGGTCGGCATGGGCGTGGCGCCGCTGAACTTCACCGGCGGCCAGAACGCGCAGAGCCTGGGGCTGGACGGCACCGAGGTGTTCGACATCGCCGGCCTCACCCACGGCGCGCGCGAAGTCACGGTGAACGCGCGCAAGGCCGACGGCGGCGTGGTCAGCTTCAAGGCCCGGGTCCGCATCGACACCCCCAAGGAATGGGAGTACTACGAGAACGGCGGCGTGCTGCACTACATGCTGCGGCAGCTGGCGGCATAAGCCGCCGCGTCATCTGCCCTCGGCGGTTCGATCCCCGGAAGCCCGTGCGGGCTTCCGGGGATTTTTGGTTTCCGGGCCCGCCCGTCCGGCGCGAATCAGCCGAGGAACTCGCAGAGATAGGCCGCCGGACCGCCGACCGCCAGCACGTCGAAGCCGCTGTTGGCCGCCACCTCGAACGCGGTGCCGGCCGGGAACAGCGCCCAGTCCTGCCCGCCGATGCGGGCGCGCAGGCAGCCGCTGACCACTGTCATGCGCTCGGCCGCGGCGGTGTTGAAGCGGTGCTCGCCGGCGCCGATCACGCCCACCGTGGCGCGCAGGCCGTTGCGCTCGAAGCCGATGCTCTGGACTGCGCCGTCGAAATAGCTGTTGTGCTTGAGCATGTGACAAACCGGTTGGCCTTGGATGGAGGCCGCGCATTTTAGCGGCTTTGCCGCGGCAGGGGCCCGCCGCGAGGTCCGCGCCGGGCCATAATGGCGGCATGAGCCGAGCCGTGTCCGGAGCGCGTGTACGATGATCCGCCGGGTGGTGTTCAACCAGAAGGGCGGCGTGGGCAAGACCACGATCGTCTGCAACCTCGCCGCCATCGCCGCGGCGCGCGGACAGCGCACCCTGGTGATCGACCTCGACACCCAGGGCAACGCCACCCAATACCTGCTCGGGCGCAAGGCCACGCGGGCCGACCGCACCGCGGCGGATTTCTTCGAGTCCACGCTGGCGTTTTCGCTGCAGCCGGCGCCGCTGATGAGCTTCGCCACCACCACGCCGTTCGAGAACCTGGACCTGGTGGCGTCCGACCCGCGCCTGGACGACCTGCAGGTGAAGCTCGAGACCAAGCAGAAAGTGCAGAAGCTGCGCCAGGCGCTGGACAAGCTGCGCGGCTACGACGCGGTCTATATCGACACGCCGCCGGCGCTGAACTTCTACAGCCGTTCGGCCTTGATCGCTTCTACCCGCTGCCTGATCCCGTTCGACTGCGACGAGTTCTCGCGCCAGGCGCTCTACACCCTGCTCGACAACCTGCAGGAGATCCGCGCCGACCACAACGAGGCCCTGGAGATCGAGGGCATCGTGGTCAACCAGTTCCAGCCGCGCGCGCGGCTGCCGGCGCGCGTGGTGGCCGAGCTGCGCGCCGAGGGCCAGCCGCTGCTGGAGCAGAGCCTGTCCAGTTCGGTGAAGGTGAAGGAATCGCACGAGCGCCACCTGCCGATGATCGCGCTGGACCCGCGCCACCGCGTCACCCGGGAGTTCGTGGCGCTGTACGAGGCGCTGGATTGAAGGAAGGTCTGCGCCGGGCGTACACCGCGCTGGGATAAGGAATCGTTCGGCTTTTACGATTCCCGATTCCCCACTGCCGATTCCCGTTCAAGCCGCTTGGCCTGCTGCCACAGCGCCTCCATGCGCTCCAGGCGCGCCGGATCACCGGCCGGCGGCAGCTTGTGCACGTGCGCCATGATGTAGGCGAAGCGACGGCGAAATTTCCGGTTGGCCGCGGCCAGCGCGGTGCGCGGGTCCACGCCCAGGTGCCGCGCCAGGTTCACCACCATGAACAGCAGGTCGCCAAGTTCCTCGGCACGCTCGGCCTGGCTGGCGGCACGCCGCAGCTCGCCGGTTTCCTCGGCGAGCTTGTCCCACAAGCCTTCCGCGTCGGTCCAGTCGAAACCTTCGGCCGCAGCCTGCCGTTGCAGGCGCAGCGCGTCGGCCACCGGTTCGTCGGTGGGCTCAGCCATCGCCGCACAGCCGGCCGCGCAGCTCCCACAGGATGCCGGCGGTGGCGCCCCAAATGCGGTGCTCGCCGTAGTTCAGTTCGAAGAACGGCACGGTCAGGCCGTCGCGGGTGAACGCCTTGCGTTCGAACGCGCCCTCCGACAGCAGCGTGGTCATCGGCAGCTCGAAGGTGGCGGCCACCTCGCCGGGGTGGGTCACCGGCGTGAACGCCTCGCGTACCACGCCGACCACCGGGGTGATGCGGTAGCCGGTGAATGTCGGGTAGTCGTCGAGGTAGCCGATCACCTGCACGCCGGCCGGGTCCAGGCCCACCTCTTCGTGCGCCTCGCGCAGCGCCGCGGCGGTCATGTTCGAGTCGGTTTCGTCGAGCCGCCCGCCGGGAAAGCTGACCTGGCCCTTGTGCTGGCGCAGGGTGTCGGCGCGGCGGGTCAGCAGGATGGTGGCGCCGGCGGCGTGCGCGATCACCGGCACCAGCACGGCCGCCGGCTGCAGCCGCTGCACCGCCTCGGGCCCGAGCAGGTGGCCGGCGTCGAACGGCAGCTCCAGCCGCGCCACCCGGCGCGGCGTCTCCGCCGTGCCGGCCAGCACGCGGTGCAGCCGCTCGAGCAGCCCGCTCATCCGCCCAGCCCGCGCGCCAGGTCCGCGATGATGTCCTCGGCGTCTTCCAGGCCCACCGCCACGCGGATCAGGCTCTCGCCGATGCCGGCCTCGGCGCGCGCCTGCGCCGGGATGCGGCCGTGGGTGGTGCTGGCCGGATGCGTGATGGTGGTGCGGGTATCGCCCAGGTTGGCGGTGATCGAGATCATCTTCACCGCGTCGATCACGCGCCAGGCCTCGGCGCGGCCGCCGGCCACCTCGAACGAGACGATGCCGCCGAACGCAGTGTCCTCGCCCTTGCCCAGCCGCAGGTGCTGGCGCCGCGCCAGCGCGTGCTGCGGATGGTCTTCCAGGCCCGGATAATGCACCCGCGCCACCGCTGGATGCGCGCGCAGCCATTGCGCCAGCTGCTGCGCCGCGCGGCAATGCGCGCGCATGCGCACGCCGAGCGTTTCCAGGCCTTTCAGGAACACCCAGGCGTTGAACGGGCTCAGGCAGGGGCCGGCGGTGCGCATGAAGCCGAACACGTCCTTGCCGACGCGCCGGGCGTCGCCGACCACGGCGCCGCCGACGCAGCGGCCCTGCCCGTCCAGGTACTTGGTGGCCGAATGCACCACCAGGTCCGCGCCCAGCCTGAGCGGCTGCTGCAGCGCCGGCGTGAGGAAGCAGTTGTCGATCGCCAGCAGCGCGCCGGCGCCGTGGGCGACCTGTGCCAGCGCCTCGATGTCCACCAGCTCGGTCAGCGGGTTGTTCGGCGTCTCGGCGAACAGCAGGCGCGTTTCCGGGCGCAGCGCGCCGCGCCAGGCGTCGAGGTCGGTGGCCTCGACGAACGTGGTCTGCACGCCGAAGCGCGCCAGCACGTTGTTGAACAGGTTGATGGTGGAGCCGAACAGGGTGCGCGCCGCCACGATATGGTCGCCGGCCTTGAGCAGGGCCATCGCCAGGGTCAGGATCGCCGACATGCCGCTGGCGGTGGCGACGCAGGCGTCCGCCCCTTCCAGCGCCGCCAGGCGCTGCTCGAACGCCGCGACGGTGGGGTTGGTGAAGCGCGAGTAGATGTTGCCCGGTTCGGTCTCCGCGAACACCGCGGCCGCCTGCGCGGCGCTGTCGAACACGAACGAGGAGGTCAGGTGGATCGCCGCCGAATGCTCGCGCTCGGCGCTGCGCGGCTCCGCGGCGCGCACGCCGAGCGTGGCGCTGCCCCAGGCCGGATCGAATTTCTGGTTCATCGTGGTCGAAGCCCTGCCAACAAAAAAGCCCGCCAGCAAACGCTAAACGGGCCTTTTCATTGCCCTTTTAGCGGAATTTCCCGGGAAGCCCGTCGACCGGCTCCCGGCGCGCCCCGCAAGCTGGCTACAAATCGGCGCAGCGCCACTTTAAGGGATCGGACGGCACCAGTTCAATCCCGGCGCCGCGCGGCGGCGCGCTCAGCGGGCCCGGCGCCGCCCTGCGGCGCCATCAGCGCGCGTTATGCAGCTCGATGACGACGTTGCCGGCCTGCACGCGCCGCGCCTCGCGCGCGGCGTCGGAGCGGAACAGCTCGAGCTGGTTCAGGTAGTCGGCCGAGATGTCCTGGGTGACGTACTTGCCGGTGAACACCGAGGTGTCGAAGCCCTGGATGCGCGAGTGCTTGTGGCGCACCGCCTCGATCAGGTCTTCCAGGTCCTGGTAGATCAGGCGGTCGGCGCCGAGCAGCTCTTCCAGCTCCTGGGTGTTGCGGCCGTGCGCCACCAGCTCGCTGGAGGTGGGCATGTCGATGCCGTAGACGTTGGGGAAGCGCACTGGCGGCGCGGCCGAGGCGAAATACACCTTGCGCGCGCCGGAATCGCGCGCCATCTGGATGATTTCCTTGGAGGTGGTGCCGCGGACGATGGAGTCGTCGACCAGCAGCACGTTCTTGCCGCTGAACTCGATGTCGATCGGGTTGAGCTTCTGCCGCACCGATTTCTTGCGCTGCGCCTGGCCCGGCATGATGAAGGTGCGGCCGATGTAGCGGTTCTTGACGAAGCCCTCGCGGTATTTCACGCCGAGCCGGATCGCCACCTCGGCGCCGGCCACGCGGCTGGTGTCGGGGATCGGGATGACCACGTCGATGTCGTGGTCCGGCCACTCGCGCTGGATCTTGTCGGCCAGCTTCTCGCCCATGCGCAGGCGCGCCTTGTAGACGTAGATGCCGTCCATCACCGAGTCCGGCCGCGCCAGGTAGACGTGCTCGAAGATGCACGGCGAGTACAGTGGGTTCTGCGCGCACTGGCGCTTGTGCAGCTTGCCGTCGAGGGTGATGTAGACCGCCTCGCCGGGCGCGATGTCGGCGATCAGCTCGAAGCCGGCGGCGTCGAGCGCCACCGATTCGGAGGCGATCATGTAATCGATGCCGTAGGGCCCCTCGCGGCGGCCGTACACCGCCGGCCGGATGCCGAAGGGATCGCGGAAGCCGACGATGCCGTAGCCGCTGATCAGCGCCACGCAGGCGTAGGCGCCGCGCGCGCGCAGGTGCACCCGCGACACCGCCTCGAACACGTCCTCGGCGGTCACCCGCAGGGTGCCGCACATCATCAGCTCATGGGCGAAGACGTTGAGCAGCACCTCCGAGTCGGAGTCGGTGTTCAGGTGCCGGCGGTCGCCCTCGAACAGCTCTTGCTTGAGGGTCTCGGCGTTGGTCAGGTTGCCGTTGTGCGACAGGCAGATGCCGAACGGCGTGTTGGTGTAGAACGGCTGCGCCTCGGCCGAAGTGAAGCAGCCGGCGGTCGGATAGCGGACATGGCCCACGCCCATGTTGCCGCGCAGCCGGATCATGTGCTCGTCCTTGTTGAACACGTCGCGCACCAGGCCGTTGTCCTTGTGCAGGTACAGGCGGTCGCCTTCGTTGGTGATGATGCCCGCGGCGTCCTGGCCGCGGTGCTGGAGCATGGTCAGCGCGTCGTACAGCTCCTGGTTGACCGGCTGCTTGGCCACCACCCCGACGATGCCGCACATCAGCAGCGCCCCTTTGCCGCATCCGCGCTGCCGCCCGCAGGGCCTCGCCGATGCCGCAAACGCGATCTGCTCATGGATACGCTCCGCTTACTTGCCAGACTTCGGGGCAACGGCCGCCGGCACCGCCGGCGGCTGCTGCAAATATACGAGCCAATGTGCAGGAATCAAGGCGTGCAGCCCCTTCGCCAGCGGCTGCATCTGCGGCACCAGCAGCGACCGGCGCCACGCCTGCGACTGCTGCAGCTGGGTCATGCCGCCCAGCATCACCGCGGCGACGACGATGAAAACGCCGCGCAGCAGCCCGAACCCCGCACCCAGCGTGCGGTCCGCCGGTTCCAGCGCGGAGCCGCGCAGGGCCAGGGTGACCAGGAACATGACCAGGGCACCGGCGAGCAGGATGCCGAAGAACACCGCCGCATCGGCCGCAGCCGTGCGCAAGGGCCCGGCGGCGATGTAGGCGCGCAGATGGGTGGCCAGCTGCGGGCCCAGGCGCAGGGCCAGGAAGAACGCGAGGATCCAGGTCAGCAGGCTCAAGGCTTCACGGACGAACCCGCGTAGGACGCCGACCAGCACGGAGGACAGGACGATTGCGACGAAAATGTAGTCGACCGAATCCATTCCTGCCCTGTGAACTTCACCTGGCCGTCATTTTAGCATCTGCACCCCCGGACCACACGCAGCATCCCGCTGTTTTCCGTGGGAATTGTGCTTTCGGCGGGGAAACTTCCGGCAAGCCGTGCACTCTAAGCGTAAACTCCGCATTCAACTCGGCAGCCGCTGCCCCTTTTCCATGCTCAAGAATCTGTGCCTGGCGGGTTCCGTCTTCGCCTTCACGGTGATGCCCGCGCTGGCGCAGAAAGACATCGACCTGCCGCAGCTCGGCACGCCGGCGGACCTGACCCTGTCCCCCGCGCAGGAAGCCAAGCTCGGGGCGCAGGTGGTGGCGGAGATGTACCGCGGCGAATACATCGTCGAAGACCCCGAGATCACCGACTATCTTTCCGCCATCGGCTGGAAACTGGCCGCCGCGGACATCACCACGCCCACCCCGCCGCCGTTCCGCTTCTACCTGATCGCCGACAACCGCATCAACGCCTTCGCCCTGCCCGGCGGCTACATCGGCTTCAACGCCGGCACCATCCTGGCCGCTTCCAACGAGAGCGAGCTGGCCGGGGTGCTGGCGCACGAGGAATCGCACGTCACCCAGCGCCATATCGCCCGCGCGGCGGGCGACACCCAGATGGCCGACCTCGCCACCTGGGCCGCCATGCTCGCGGCGATCATCGCCGGCTCGGCCAATCCCAACGTGGTGATGGGCGCCCTGGCCCTCGGCCAGGGCATCAACTACCAGCGCCAGGTGGCGTACACGCGCGGCGACGAGCTGGAAGCCGACCGCTTCGGCATCCGCAAGCTGGCCGCCGCCGGCTACGACCCGATGGGCATGGCCACCTTCTTCGGCCGGCTGCAGCAGGAAACCCGCCTTTACGGCAGCCACATCCCGGAAATCCTGCTGGACCACCCGGTCAACACCACGCGCATCGCCGAGGCCACCGAACGCGCCGCCCAGTACGGCCCGCGCTCGGTCAAGGATTCCATCGACTTCGCCTTCATGCGCGGCCGCACGCGGGTGCTGGCCGCCGACTCTCCCAACGAGGCGATGGGCTACTTCGAGGGCGAGATCAACGCCGGGCACGACAGCCTGGAGAACCGTTACGGCTACGCCATGGCGCTGTCGGAAATCGAGCAGAACGACCAAGCCGCGGCCGCCCTGCAGCCGCTGCTGCAAGCCTACCCGCGGCAGCCCAACGTGCTGCTGCTGCAAGCCAAGGTGCTGATCGGCCAGGGCAAGGTGCAGGACGGGCTGGACGTCTACGACCATATCCTCGCCACCTCTCCGCATTATGCGCCGGCCGCGCTCAAGTACGCCGAGGCCCTGATCAACGCCGGCAAGCCGCAGCTGGCGCGCCAGGTGCTGCTCGCCCATGGCCAGGGCGTGGGCGCGCGGCCGGAAGCCTACCGCCTGCTGTCGGCGGCGGCACGCGCCGCCGGCAACACCGCCGAGGCGCAATACCAGCAGGCCAACTACCTGTTCAGCCGCGGCGACCTGCGCGGCGCCGTGGAACAGCTCAACGCCGGCCTGCGCGTGGCCAGCATTGGGCCGGACGATCGCGCGCGGCTGGTCGCGCGGCGCAAGGAGTTGATGCAGACCATCCCGCGCGACGAGCTCGAGCGGTTGCAAAGGCAACCGGCGGCCTGGAGGTTTGCGGGTTAAGTTGCCCTTATAGCCGTTCGTCGGCCGGCGCCACGCTGCCCCAGGTGCGGCATTTCGGGCATTGCCAGAACAGCACGCTGGGCTGCAGGCCGCAGCGCTTGCAGACAAAGCGGGGCCGCGCCTTGAGCGACTTGGCGAGCGTTTGGGCGAAGGCCTGCAGCGATTCCGGTGCAGGCTCGCCGGCGCCGCCGCGCACCCACAGCAGCACTCCTTCGCGGGTTGGGCAATGTGCCAGCGCGGCGCCGAGATGGCCGCGCACCGGCTGGCCCTGCAGCTGCAGCCAGCGCGCCTTGGCCAGCGCCGGCGCCGGCGAATCCTTCAGCGAGGCCTCGGCCTCGGCCAGGAAACCGGCATAGGTGTCCGCGTCCGCGGCTTCCCGGCAGCAGCGCTCCATCGCCGGCGCCACCTCGGCGAAAAAGCTGCCGTCCTGCTGCATCGAGCGCCAATAGGCCTTGATCGCGCCGCGCGAGTCCTTGGCCGCCTCCAGCAAGGCACCCTGCAGCATGCTGGCGCGCACGCAGTCGCGGTCTTCCTCCAGCGCAGTTTCGAGCAAGCGCGCGGCCGCGGCAGTGTCCCCGGCGGCGCGCGCCGCCTCGGCCTGTTCGCACCAGTAATGGGCGATCCGCGGTGCGGCCGAGCTGCCCTTGACCGCTTGCAGCCGCCGCGCGGTCTGCACCGCCTGAACCCAGTCGCGCGTCTGCTCGTGGATCTCCAGCAGCAGTTCGAGCGCCGGCGCCGCCTGTGGGCCGGGCCCTTCGAGCTCCTCGAGCAGGGCCTCGGCCCGATCCAGCAGGCCGGCCTTGAGGAAATCCTGTGCCAGCTCCACGCGTACCGCGCCGGCGCTGACGGCGCTCAGGCCGGGACGGCCCAGCAGCGCCTCGTGCACGCGGATGGCGCGTTCCACCTCGCCGCGCCGGCGGAACATGGCACCCAGGGTCAGTTGCAGCTCCACCGCACCCGGCTCGGCCGCGGCGGCACGGCCCAGGGCCTCGATCGCCAGCGCAGTACCGTCGTCGGTTTCCGCGGGCGCGACCTGCGCCGGCACGGCCGCCGCCGGACCGGCCGGCGCGGGGCGGCGGGCACGGGCCAGGGCCCAGCCCAGGGCCAGGCCCAGCGGCAGCAGCAGCCAGGCCAGCAGGCCCTGCAGCATCAGCGGCCCGGGCCTTGCGGCAGGTTACGCAGGTTCTTCAGCTCGGTTTCGGCGTTGCGCAGCTCGCGGCGCACGCGCCGCAGCTCGGCAGCCAGGCCCAGCAGGCGGCCCGCGCACAGCAGCAGGGTCAGCAGGGCGGATACCAGCACGGTGGCCACCACCAGCACCACCAGGCGCACCTGCACGCTGCCGAACAGGTAATCGAACTGCACGTTCTGGGAATTGAAGTAGCCCAGCGCCGCACCCAGCGCAAACACCACGACCAGGAGCAACACCACCAGCAGCCGCAGCATGCTACCCCCTCGGGCCCGCCGGCCTGGATCTGTCCACTAGTCGGTCCGCGACAGGTTGACGCGCTCGCGCATCTCCTTGCCCGGCTTGAAATGCGGCACGTGCTTGGCCGGAATCCGCACGGCGTCGCCGGTCTTGGGATTACGGCCGACGCGCGCCGGCCGGTCGTGCAGCGCAAAGCTGCCGAAGCCGCGGATTTCCACCCGCTCCTGGCGCGCCAGCGCGTTGCTGATGTGGTCCAGCACCAGCTTGACCGCCAGTTCCACGTCCTTCTGCATCAGGTGCGTCTGTTTCAGCGAGAGCGCTTCGATCAGCTCGGACTTGGTCATGGCCACGATCATCGTAAAATTTATAAGCGATTGATTTTACGATAAAGAAAAACAAACGGGGGCGCAAGAGCGCCCCCGTTCGACAGCTTTTCCCGACAGTCGGCGCCACGGACGGCGCCGGCTTATCAGGACGATCGTACTACGACACTACCTACCGCTCACCCCCGCCGATCTGTTCCTTCAGCAGGTCGCCCAGGCTGGTCTTGCCGGTGGAGGCGTTGCGGCTGTACTCCGCCACGGCTTCCTCCTCCTCCTGGATTTCCTTGGCCTTGACCGACAGGGTGACGATGCGGTTCTTGCGGTCCACGCCGATGAAGCGCGCTTCCAGCGTGTCGCCGGTCTTGAGCACCTTGGTGGCATCCTCGACGCGCTCGCGCGCCAGGTCGCCGGCCTTGATGTAGGCCTCCACGCCGCCGGCCAGCTCGACCGAGGCGCCGCGCGCATCGACTTCCTTGACGATGCCCTTGACCATCGAGCCCTTCTGGTTGTCGGCCAGGAACAAGGTCAGCGGATCCTGCTGCATCTGCTTGACGCCCAGGGAGATGCGCTCGCGGGCGGCGTCGATGGCCAGCACCACGGCCTCGACTTCCTGACCCTTGCTGTAGCGCCGCACCGCCTGCTCGCCGGTTTCGTTCCAGTCCAGGTCGGACAGGTGCACCAAGCCGTCGATGCCGCCGTCCAGGCCGATGAAGATGCCGAAGTCGGTGATCGACTTGATCGCGCCCTTGACGCGGTCGCCCTTCTGGTAGTTCTGCGCGAACTCTTCCCAGGGGTTGGGCTGGCACTGCTTCATGCCCAGCGAAATGCGGCGGCGCTCCTCGTCGATGTCGAGGATCATCACCTCGACCTCGTCGCCCAGGTGCACGACCTTGCCGGGGTTGACGTTCTTGTTGGTCCAGTCCATCTCGGATACGTGCACCAGGCCTTCCACGCCGGGCTCGATCTCGACGAACGCGCCGTAATCGGTGATGTTGGTGATCTTGCCGAACAGGCGGGTCTTTTCCGGGTAGCGGCGGGCGATGTCGACCCAGGGGTCGGCGCCGAGCTGCTTCAGGCCCAGCGACACGCGGCGGCGCTCGCGGTCGTACTTCAGCACCTTGACCTCGATTTCCTGGCCGACGGTGACCACTTCCGCCGGATCCTTGATGCGCTTCCAGGTCATGTCGGTGATGTGCAGCAGGCCGTCGATGCCGCCCAGGTCCACGAAGGCGCCGTATTCGACCAGGTTCTTGACCACGCCCTTGAGGATCGCGCCTTCCTGCAGCTTTTCCAGCAGCAGGTCGCGCTCGGCGCTGTACTCGGCTTCCAGCACTTCGCGGCGCGACACCACCACGTTGTTGCGGATGCGGTCGAGCTTGATGACCTTGAATTCCAGCGGCTTGCCTTCCAGGTACGCGGTGTCGCGCACCGGGCGCACGTCGACCAGCGAGCCCGGCAGGAACGCGCGGACGTTGCCGATATCGACGGTGAAGCCGCCCTTGACCTTGCCGGTGATCGTGCCGATCACCGTTTCCTTGTTCTCGAAGGCCTTGGTCAGGCGATCCCAGGTGCGGATGCGCTCGGCCTTTTCCTTGCTGAAGCGGGTTTCGCCGAATCCGTCCTCGACGGTCTCCAGGGCCACCTCGATATGGTCGCCGACCGCCACCGTGGCTTCGGCACCGTCGATCTGGAATTCCTGGATCGGGATCACGCCTTCGGACTTGAGGCCGGCGTCGACGATCACGACGTCCGCCTTCACTTCCAGCACCACCGCGTTGACGATGGTGCCGGGCTGCATCGATTGGCCGCCCGTCAGGCTCTGTTCAAACAGTTCGGCAAAACTCTCACTCATTCAATACACTCTTGGTTGGTTGGTGTTCCACGGCGGCTTCCTGCCCCCGGGGCCCTTCTGCACCGGCTGTGCCGCTTGCGGCACGCGACCGGTGTATTTGCTGCTCAAGCTGAAACTGAAACCCCCGACGGGCGGTCAAACCGCCGGATCGAAAGGTTTTACAGGCCTGCCGAACCCAACAGGCGCTCGACGGTCTGCAATACCTCAGCCGCGCTCATCGACGTGGTATCCACGACGACAGCGTCGGTGGCTGGAACCAGGGGCGCTGCGGTGCGGCTGCGGTCCCGTTCGTCACGTGCACGAACGTCCGCGCAAAGGTCTATTAGACTAGCATCTACGTCTTTTTCCCTCAACTGAAGCCAGCGGCGCCGCGCACGCGCCTCCGCGTCGGCGTCGAGGAACAGCTTGAGGACGGCGTCCGGAAACACCACCGTTCCCATGTCGCGGCCGTCCGCCACCAGCCCCGGCGGCCGGCGGAAGTCGCGCTGGCGCTGCAGCAACGCCGCCCGCACCGCCGGCGCCGCGGCGATCCGCGAGGCCAGCCCGCCGGTGCGCTCCTGGCGCAGCGCCGCGGTGACGTCGCGCCCGTCGACCAGCACCGCCTCGTCGGCCTCGCTGTGGCCGCGGAACTCGATCGCCAGCCCGGGGGCGAGCGCGGCGACCGCGTCGGGCCGCTCCGGGCCGATGCCGGCCCGGTCCGCCGCCAGCGCCAGGATGCGGTACAGCGCGCCGCTGTCCAGCCGGTGCCAGCCCAGGCGCTGCGCCAGCCAGCGCGTGACCATGCCCTTGCCGACACCGCTGGGCCCGTCGACCGCGATGACCGGGACGCTGGCGCCGCGGGCGGCGGTGTTCAAGGATGTGCCTCCGAAGCGGTTTCCAGGCAAACCAGTTTCCAGTTTCCGCAACACGGCGGCACAGCGGCCTCATGGCGCGCATGGAAACTGGAAACTGGAAACTGGAAACTCATCCCGGCTTCAGTGCCGAAATGCGTAAACCGGCGCCGGCCGCCAGTTCCGCGAATCCCGGAAACGAGGTATTCACGTTTTCGCAGTCCAGGATCGTGAGCGGCTGCTCGGCGCGCAGGGCGGCGATCGCGAACGACATCGCGATGCGGTGATCGCCCAGCGAGTCCACCACGCCGCCGCCCAGGCGGCCGCCGCAGATGCGCGCACCGTCGGGCTCGGCCGCCGCCGCCACGCCGAGCCGCTGCAGGCCGTCGCACATCGCCTGGATGCGGTCGCTTTCCTTGACCCGCAATTCCTCGGCGCCGGTCACCAAGGTATGCCCGTCGGCGCACGCCGCGGCGATGAAGATGGCGGGGAATTCGTCGATCGCGGCGGTGACCAGCGCACGATCGACCTCGATGCCGCGCAGCCTGCGGCCGCGCACGCGCAGGTCGGCCACCGGCTCGCCGCCGAAGCTGCGCGGCCGCAGCAGCTCGATGTCCGCGCCCATGCGCCGGAGGATCTCGATGACGCCGGTGCGGGTCGGGTTGATGCCGACGTCCGGCAGCAGCAGGTCCGAACCCGGCACGATGGCCGCGCCGACCATGAAAAACGTCGCGGACGAAATGTCGGCCGGCACCTTGATGTCGCCCGCACGCAAGGTCTGGCCGCCGCTCAAGGCCGCCCGCCCCGGCTCGGCCTCGACGGTCACGCCGAAGGTGCGCAGCATGCGCTCGGTGTGGTCGCGCGAGGCATCCGGCTCGGTGACCTCGGTGCGCCCTTCCGCGTACAGGCCGGCCAGCAGGATGCCGGACTTGACCTGGGCGCTGGCGACCTTGGAAGCGAAGGCGATGCCCTGCAGGCGATCCGCCGGCGCGATGCGCAGGGGCGCGGTGCCGGCCGGCGTGGTGTCGATCCGCGCGCCCATCAGCCGCAGGGGCTCGACGATGCGCCGCATCGGCCGCCGCGACAGCGAGGCGTCGCCGGTGAGGGTCGTAGCGAAGCGCTGGCCCGCCATCAGCCCGGCCATCAGGCGCATGGAAGTGCCGGAATTGCCCAGGTCCAGCGCGTCCGCCGGGCCGTGCAGGCCGCGCAGTCCCACGCCGTGGATGCGCAGCTGCGCGTCCTGCAATTGCTCGATGCGCACGCCCATCGCGCGAAACGCCTTCATCGTGCACAGGCAGTCTTCGCCGGTGAGGAAGCCGCGCACCTCCGACACGCCTTCGGCCAGCGAGGCCAGCATCACCGCCCGGTGCGAGATCGACTTGTCGCCCGGCACGCGCACGCTGCCGGACAGGCTGCCGCCAGGCTGGACGCGGTAAGACAGTGAGTTGTGCGGATTCATTGACGAGCTGGAAAAGGTCCGCAAATGAACGCAAATAAACGCGAATGAATGAAAATCTGCGACATCGTCTGCGTTAGCTTCGCAGTACGCGGACAATTCGATTTGCGTTTATTGGCGTTCATTTGCGGACCGTTTTGCTTGCGCGCTATTCAATGCGCGCCAGGTGCCGCTCGCGCGCGGCGCGGGCACGCTCGAAAACGGCCAGCAGCTCCTCCCAGCGCCCCTGCTCGATCATGCCGTTGAGCTCCTGCAGCTCGGCGATCTGCTGCCGCAGCAGCGCGCCCACCGGCTGCGCGTTGGCGCGCAGGATGTCGTGCCACATGCGCGGGCTGCTGGAGGCGATGCGGGTGAAGTCGCGGAAACCGCCGCCGGCGTTCGGGAAGATATCGCCCTCCGCGCCCGGCAGCCGCGCCAGCATGTCGACGAAACTGTAGGCGAGCAGGTGCGGCAGGTGCGAGGTGGCGGCGAAGATCGCGTCGTGCCGCTGCGCCTCCATCGTCACCACGCGGGCCCCGCAGGCCTGCCAGAGGCCGGCGACCAGCGCCAGTGCCGCGGCGTCCTGCGCCGCATGCGGCGTCAGGATCACGCGGTGGCCGCGGAACAGGCCGGCCTGCGCATTGGCCACGCCGCTGCGTTCGGTGCCGGCGATCGGGTGGCCGGCGACGAAGCGCGCCGGCACCTGGCCGAACACTTCGCCGGCGGCGGCCAGCACCGACAGCTTGGTGCTGCCGACGTCGGTCACCACGGTGTCGGCGGTCAGCGCCGGCGCGCAGGCGCGCAGCGCCGCGGCGGTGGCCAGCACCGGCACCGCCACCACCACCAGGTCGGCGCCGCGCGCCGCCTCGGCGGCATCGGCGCCGGCGCAATCGATCACACCCAGGGCCAGCGCCTGGCGTACCTGCTCGGGGTCGGTGTCGAATCCGCAGAGCGAGGCGACCGCGCCGGCCTGGCGCAGCGCGCGCGCCAGCGAGCCGCCGATCAGTCCCAGGCCGATGACGGCCAGGCGGCGTACCGGCGCAGGCGAACTCACGCCGCCTTCGACGCCAGGATCTGCGCCAGCGCGGCCAGGAAGCGGTCGTTTTCCGCCACCGTGCCGATGCTCACGCGCAGGAACTCCGGCATGGCGTAGGAACCCATCGGCCGCACGATGATGCCACGCTCCAGCAGCGCCTGGTGGATCGGCGCCGCGTTGCGGCCGAAGCCGACGGTGACGAAATTGGCCTGCGAGGGCAGCACGCGCAGGCCCAGCGCCTGCAGCGCGGCGGTCACCCGCGGCCGCTCGCGGTTGTTCAGCGCTACCGCCGCGGCGATGTGCTGCGGATCGTCCAGCGAGACCTCGGCGGCGAGCAGCGCCAGGGTGCCGTTGTTGAACGGCTGGCGCACCCGGTGCAGCAGGTCGGTCAGGCGCGGGTGCGCCACGCCGTAGCCCACCCGCATCGAGGCGATGCCGTGCGCCTTGGAGAAGGTGCGCGTGATCATCAGGTTGGGGTGGCGGCGCATCAGCGCGGCGCTGGGGATGCGCAGGGCCGGGTCCTGGTAGTCGTGGTAGGCCTCGTCCAGCACCACCACCGTATGCGGCGGCACTTGTTCCAGGAAGCGCTCGAACGCGGCAGCCTCCACCCAGGTGCCGGTCGGATTGTTGGGGCTGGCGATGAAGATCACCGCCACGTCGCCGCGCAGCAGGCGCAGGAAGCCGTCGAGGTCGTCGCCGTAGGCCATCGCATGCTCCGGCGGCAGCGCCGGCACCACGATGGCCGGCGCGTTCTGCGCCAGCGTGACGAGCGGATAGACGGCGAAGGCGTACTGCGAGTACATGGCCGCGTGCTGCGGCCCCAGGAACACGCGGGCGATCAGGTCCAGCAGCGTGTTGGAACCGTTGCACAGGGTGATGTGGTCCGGCGTCACGCCGTGCTGCGCGGCGAGCTTGGCCTTCAGGCGGAAGCCGCCGTCGTCCGGGTACAGCGCCAGGTTGCCCTGCGCCGCCGCCGCCAGCGCGGCCTTGACCTTGGGGCTGGGCCCCATCGGGTTTTCGTTGGAGGCCAGCTTGATGGCGTCGGCCACGCCCAGGCGCCGCTGCAGCTCCTCCACCGGCATGCCCGGCTCGTAAGGATGCAGCTCCAGCACGCCGGGCGCCACAAACTCCAGGAACGCCGGCTTGTCCTCGCTCTTGTTCATCACCTTATCCACTCACAGCACGGCCCGCGGATACGAGCCCAGCACCTTGAAGAACGCCGCACGCGCGCGCACCTCGTCCAGCGCGGCGGCCACCGCCGGGTCGGCGCGATGGCCTTCCAGGTCCAGGAAGAAGTTGTAGTCCCACAGGCCGCGGCGGCTCGGCCGCGACTCGATCTTGGACAGGTTGATGCGGGCGCTGGCGAACGGCTCGAGCAGCCGGAACAAGGCGCCGGCCTCGCCGCCGCTCTTGGCCGAGCACACCAGCGAGGTGCGGTCCGCGCCGGTCGGCTCGGGATTCTGCCGGCCGATGACCAGGAACCGCGTGGTGTTGTTGGGATCGTCCTCGACGTTGGCGGCGAGCACGCGCAGGCCGTACAGCTCGCCGGCGGCGGCGCTGGCGATGGCCGCGCCCAGGCCGGTTTCGGCCACCCGCTTGGCGGCCGCGCCGTTGCTCGGCAGGGGCTCGCGCGCCACGCCGGGCAGCTTGGTGTCGAGCCAGTGGCGGCACTGGGCGAAGGACTGCGGGTGCGAAAACACCACCTGCACCTCGTCGAGCCGCTGGTGGCGGCTGAGCAGCTGGTGATGCACCGGCAGCCAGACCTCGCCGCAGATGCTCAGCGGGGTGTTGGCGAGCAGGTCCAGCGTGCTGCTGACCACGCCTTCGGTGGAGTTCTCGATCGGCACCACGCCGTAGGCGGCCACGCCGGACTCGACGTCGCGGAAGATCTCGTCGATCGCGGTCACCGCGCGCGCCGCCACCTGGTGGCCGAAGTGCTTGTAGACGGCGGCCTGCGTGTACGTGCCTTCCGGTCCCAGGTAGGCCACCGACAGCGGCGACTCCAGTGCCAGGCAGGCCGACATGATCTCGCGCATCAGCCGCGCCATCGTCTCGTCGGCCAGCGGCCCGCGGTTGCGCGCGATGGTGCGCTTGAGCACCTCGGCTTCGCGCGCCGGCCGGTAGTGGTCGCCGGTGGCGCCGGACTGCGCCTTGATGTCGCGGATGTGCTGCGCCACCAGCGCGCGCTGGCTGATCAGCGCCTGGATCTGCTCGTCCAGCGCGTCGATCTGCTGGCGCGCCTTGCCGAGGTCGTCGATTTCCTTGGTCATTGGCTGTACGGGAATCGGGAATGGGGAATCGGGAGTCGTGGAAACGGGGATCGCCAAGGGCGCCGGACCCCGCAGCGCAGCGCACCGCACCTCGTGCAGCCGCCGTTTCGCTGTTCCGATTCCCGATTCTCCATTGCCGATTCCCGGCCTCTCACGGCACGATGATGCGGGTGGCCAGCACGCCCTTGATCGACGCGATCTCCGCGGCCAGCGCCTGCGGAATCGGCTGGTCGCAGTCGACCAGGGTATAGGCCAGCTCGCCGCGCGACTTGTTGAGCAGGTCGGCGATGTTGATATGGTGCTTGGCCAGCGCCGTGGTGATCTGCCCGACCATGTTCGGCACGTTGGCGTTGACGATCGACAGGCGCTGCTTGCCGGCCAGCAGCGGCATCACCGCCTCGGGGAAATTCACCGAGTTGCGCACGTTGCCGGTCTCCAGGAATTCGCGCAGCTGGTCCGCCACCATGATCGCGCAGTTGTCCTCCGCCTCGCCGGTGGAAGCGCCCAGGTGCGGCGTGGCGATGACCTGCCGGTGGCCCTGCAGTTTCTGGCTGGGGAAGTCGCAGGCATAGGCGTAGAGGGTGCCGCTGGCCAGCGCGCCCAGCACCGCGTCCTCGTCGACGATCTCGGCGCGGGCGAAATTCAGCAGCACGCCGGGCTTCTTCAGCAGGCGCAGCCGCTCGGCGTTGATCAGCGCGCGGGTGGCCTCGAGCAGCGGCACGTGCACCGACACGAACTGCGAGCGCGACAGCAGGTCGTCCACCGACAGCGCCTGGCGCACGCCGGAGTTGAGCTGCCAGGCGTTCTGCACGGTCATCGCCGGGTCGTAGCCGTAGACCTGCATGCCCAGCTCCAGCGCGGCATTGGCCACCTTCACGCCGATCGCGCCCAGGCCGATCACGCCCAGGCTGCGCCCGGGCAGTTCCATGCCGACGTAGTGTTTCTTGCCCTCCTCCACCAGCTTGTGCAGCTCGGCGTCGCTGCCCTGCAGGCCGCGCGCGAACTCCAGCGCCGGCACGATGTTGCGCGCCGCCAGCAGCATGCCGGCCAGCACCAGTTCCTTCACCGCGTTGGCGTTGGCGCCGGGCGCGTTGAACACCGGCACGCCGCGCGCGGACATGGCGGCGACCGGGATGTTGTTGGTGCCGGCGCCGGCGCGCGCAATCGCCTTCACCGTCTCCGGGATCTGCACCTTGTGCAGGTCCGCCGAGCGCACCAGCAGCGCGTCCGGGCTCTTCAGGTCGGAGGCGACCTCGTAGCGGTCGCGCGGCAGGCGCTCGAGCCCGAGCACGGAGATGTTGTTGTAGGTCTGGATCTTGAACATTGAACGATTCGCCTAAATGCGGTCAGCCCGTCAAAAGAAAACCGGTCCGCCAATAAACGCCAATAAACGCAAATAAAGCCATCAAACGCTGCTTCTATTGGCGTTCATTGGCGTTCATTGGCGTTCATTTGCGGACCATTCCTACCGAGGCACCCAGCCGCTAGCCGCGGCTGCGCGCGAACTCTTTCATGTAGTCGACCAGGGCCGCCACGCCGGCCTCCGGCATTGCGTTGTACAGGCTGGCGCGCATGCCGCCGACCGAGCGGTGGCCTTTCAGGCCGGGCAGCCCGGCCGCCGCCGCGCCCTTGAGGAAGTCGGCGTCGAGCTTGTCGTCGGCCAGGGTGAACACCACGTTCATCCAGGAGCGGTCCGGCTTGGCCACCGGGTTGCGGTAGAACGACTGGCTGTCGATGTAATCGTAGATCAGCATGGCCTTGCGGCGGTTGCGCTCGCCGATCGCGGCCAAGCCGCCTTCCGCCTTGATCCACTGGAACACCAGGCCGCAGATGTACCAGGCATAGCAGGACGGCGTGTTCAGCATCGACTCGTTGTCGGCCACCTGCTTGTAGTCGAAGATCGACGGCGTGGCCGGCAGCGCCTGGCCCAGCAGGTCCTCGCGCACGATGACGATGGTGATGCCGGCCGGCCCGGCGTTTTTCTGCGCGCCGGCGTAGATCAGCCCGAAGCGCGAGACGTCCAGCGGCCGCGACAGGAACGTGGAGGAGAAATCCGCCACCAGGGGCACGCCGCCGACCTCCGGCACCCAGCCGAACTCCACGCCTTCGATGGTCTCGTTGGGCGTGTAGTGGACGTAGGCCGCCTGCGGATCGAGCTTCCATGCGGCGCGCTCGGGAATATGGGTGAACTTGCCGTCGGCCGGCTTGGCCGCCACGCTGGCCTTGCCGTAGCGGGCCATCTCCTTGGACGCCTTCACGCCCCACGAGCCGGTGACGACGTAGTCGGCGCCGCTCTTGCCGCGCAGCAGGTTCATCGGCACCGCCGCGAACTGCGCGGTGGCGCCGCCCTGCATGAACAGCACCTTGTAATTGGCCGGGATCGACAGGATCTCGCGCAGGTCGCGCTCGGCGGCGGCGGCAATCGACATGAAGTCCTTGTCGCGATGGCTCATCTCCATCACCGACATGCCGCTGCCGTGCCAGTCGAGCAGCTCGGCCTGGGCCTGCTGCAGCACGGGGAGCGGGAGGATCGCCGGGCCGGCGCTGAAATTGAATTTGCGGGTCATAAGAGCTTATCCATGAATAAATCACGCCTGCGTTGCCGCCCAAAATTGTGCCCGGCAAGGCGCGAGGAGCGTAGTTTGATTATTCCAAATGAGCGACGAGCAACGCAGCCGGGCGCGATTTTGGGCGCAACCCGAAGGGACGGGGCCATTTTTGCCCATCGCCGCGTCGATCGGCACTCGCATGGATTCACCATGCCACGTGCCTCTCTCCTTGCGCTGGGCAAAAATGACCGCCGTCGCAGGCGTGATTTATTCATGGATAAGCTCTAGTTCGTCCTGAACAGGACCGCGCCATCCATGGCGCGGACTGTTCGAAAAAGCTCATCATCATGGGGAGGGAGCGCCGTCCGCGCTCTCGTCGGGCGCCTCGGCTTCGGGCGTGATGCGTTCCAGGCTGACCAGGCGGTCGCCATCGGAGGGCCGCGCCACGCGCACGCCCTGGGTGTTGCGTCCGAGGGTCTTGATCTCGCGCGCGGCGACGCGGATCAGGCGGCCGCCGTCGGAGATCAGCATGACGTCGTGGCTGTCGTCGACTTCCACCGCGCCGATCAGGTCGCCGGTCTTGTCGGCCAGCGCCTGGGCGATCACGCCCTGGCCGCCGCGGCCGCGCAGCGGGAACTGGTCGATCGGGGTGCGCTTGCCGTAGCCCTGTTCCGACACGGTCAGGATGCCGCCCTGCCGCGCCACGATCAGCGCGATCACGTGCGCACCGTCGGCCGGCACTGCCGCGGCCTCGGCTTCGGCCTCAGGCTCGGCTTCGCCGGTGCCGGCCTCGTCCTCCTCGCCGGCGCCGCGCCGTACCAGGCGCATGCCGCGCACGCCGGTGGCGCCGCGGCCCATGGGACGCACGTCCTTCTCGTTGAAGCGGATCACGCGGCCGGCGTCGGAGAACAGCAGGATGTCGTTGTCGCCGGAAGTCAGCGCCGCCCCGACCAGGGCGTCGTCCACGCGCAGGTCCACGGCGATGATGCCGGCGGCGCGCGGCCTGGAGAAATCCAGCAGCTCGGTCTTCTTGACCGTGCCGCGCCGGGTGGCCATGAACACGTACTGGCCGGTGTCGAAGCTCTTCACCGGCAGCACGGTGGTGATGCGCTCGCCCTCTTCCAGCGGCAGCAGGTTGACGAAGGGCTTGCCGCGCGAGCCGGACGCGCCGGCCGGCAGCTCGAACACCCGCAGCCAGTACAGGCGGCCGGAGCTGGCGAAGCACAGCAGCCAGTCGTGCGTGTGCGCCGACCACAGGCCCTGCACGTAATCGTCGTCCTTGGTGGTGGCGGCGGTGCGCCCGCGGCCGCCGCGGTGCTGCACCTGGTACTCGGACAGCGGCTGCGACTTGACGTAACCCTGGTGCGACAGGGTGACGATCATTTCCTGCGGCGCCACCAGGTCCTCGCGGTTCAGGTCCAGCGCGAACGCGGTGATCTCGGTGCGGCGGGCGTCGCCGTACTGCTCCTTGATCTCCAGCAGCTCGGCGCGCACCACCGCCAGCAGGCGCGCCTCGGAACCGAGGATTTCCAGGTAGCCGCCGATCGCCTCGAGCAGCTCGCGGTACTCGTCGTGGATCTTGTCCTGCTCCAGGCCGGTCAGGCGCTGCAGGCGCAGGTCCAGGATCGCCTGCGCCTGCACTTCCGACAGGCGGTAACCGCCCTCCACCAGGCCGAAGCCGGCCGCCAGGTCCAGCGGGCGCGAAGCCCCGGCGCCGGCGCGCTCGAGCATGGCGTTGACCTGCCCGGGCCGCCACAGGCGCCCGGTCAGGGCGCTGCGCGCCTCGGCCGGGCCCGGCGCGGCGCGGATCAGCGCGATCACCTCGTCGATGTTGGCCAGCGCCACCGCCTGGCCTTCCAGGATGTGCGCCCGCTCGCGCGCCTTGCGCAGCTGGAAGCGCGTGCGGCGCGTCACCACCTCGCGGCGGTGGCGCAGGAAGATTTCCAGCAGCGGCTTCAGCCCCAGGGTCTTCGGCTGGCCGCCGTCCAGCGCCACCATGTTGATGCCGAACGCGATCTGCAGCTGGGTGTTCTGGTACAGGTTGTTGAGCACCACCTCGGCGTTCTCGCCGCGGCGCAGCTCGATCACCACGCGCATGCCGTCCTTGTCGGACTCGTCGCGGATCTCGGTGATGCCTTCGACCTTCTTTTCCTTGACCAGCTCGGCGATGCGCTCCTGCAGGCGCGCCTTGTTGACCTGGTAGGGCAGCTCGGTGATGACGAGGGCCTGGCGCTCGCCGCCCTTTTCGAAGTCCTCGATATGGGTGCGTGCGCGCAGCACGATGCGGCCGCGGCCGCTGGCATACGCGTCCACCACCCCGCTGGCGTCGAGGATCAGGCCGGCGGTGGGGAAATCCGGCGCCGGCACCAGCTTCATCAGCGCCGCCAGGTCCAGGTCCGGGTTGTCGACCAGCGCCACGCAGGCGTCCAGCACCTCGCCCAGGTTGTGCGGCGGGATATTGGTGGCCATGCCCACGGCGATGCCGGCCGAACCGTTGACCAGCAGCTGCGGGATGCGCGTCGGCAGCACCGACGGCTCGGTTTCCTTCTCATCGTAATTGGGCACGAAGTCGACGGTCTCGGCGTCGATGTCGGCCAGCATCTCCGAGGTCAGCCGCGCCATGCGGCATTCGGTGTAGCGCATCGCCGCCGGCGGATCGCCGTCGACCGAGCCGAAATTGCCCTGGCCGTCGATCAGCGGGTAGCGCATCGAGAAATCCTGCGCCATGCGCACCAGCGCGTCGTAGGCCGCGTTGTCGCCGTGCGGGTGGTACTTGCCGATGACGTCGCCGACCACGCGCGCACACTTGATGTACGGGCGGTTCCACAGGTTGTTGAGCTGCTGCTGGGCGAACAGGATGCGCCGGTGCACCGGCTTCAGGCCGTCCCTGGCATCGGGCAGCGCGCGGCCGACGATCACGCTCATGGCGTAATCCAGGTACGACCGGCGCATCTCGTCTTCGAGATTGACCGACAGGACTTCTTTGGCGAATTCGCTCATGCGCGATGGAAGCCCGCAGCAGGCCCGCTGCAGGCCCAACCCGGGGGTCGGCCGGCAGCGGTGCGCGGTATGGCTCGGCTAAAAGCGGAATTTTAACACAGCGGGCGCCGGCGGCCGCCCCAAAATGGGCCGCCGGGCGGTGCGCCGGGCGCGGCGCCGGCCGATCCGGGGCTAATCCGCGGCCGGCTTCGGCGGCAGCTGCGCCAGCCCGAGCGCCAGCGCCACGTTCTCCACCGATACGCGGTAGGACTCGGGCTGGAAGCGGTCGCGGTCGTGCACTTCGGCGTAGAGCCGGTCAACCGCCATGCGCAGGGCCGCAGAGACCTGCTGGGTGCCCCGCTGCGACAGCGCCGTGGTCAGCACCGACACCGCCATGGCGGTGTGCTCGGCGTCGCTGAAGTCGCCGGCGTGGTCGCCGCGCGCGTCGGAGACGACGCCCCGCAGCAGGTCGCGCAGCTGCCGGTCGGACAGCTCGGCCTGGCGTGCCCGCGCGGCCACACGGTCGTCGAGCAGCGCCAGCATGGCCTGCGCCTGCTGCCGGATCGCCGCCGGGTCGTGCAAGGTGGAGGCGTGCAGCGTGCTCCAGCCGGCGCGCCATTGAGCGCCGAGCGCCGGGTCGGCCACGTCCAGCCAGCGCATCAGCATGACCAGGTGGGCATCGGCCAGCGGAACCGCGCCGGGCGGTAGTCCGCCGCTGCGCTGCGGCCGCCCGCGGCCGGCCTTCAGCGAATGGTGGCAGGCGTTGCAGTCGAATAACGCCAGTTCCGGGAACACGCCGCCGGCCAGCCGTGGGCCGGCCAAGTTGCGCAGGATCACCCGGCTGCCCTCGACCTGCCCGGCCACCCAGTCGTGCGCCGGGTCCTGGCTGCCCTTGCGCGCGACGTAGGCGGCGTCCACGTGCCAGTGCGGCGGTTCCAGGGTGGTGAACGTGTCGAGCTCGAACAGCAGCGGCGGGTGGCCGGCGGCCATGATCGCGTGGCTCATCGCATGCGCGTCATCGCCGACAT
Organism: Nevskia sp.; assembly: GCA_016779605.1. GTDB lineage: Bacteria > Pseudomonadota > Gammaproteobacteria > Nevskiales > Nevskiaceae > Nevskia. The sequence goes on from JADHNH010000008.1 coordinate 27,631, forward strand.
GGCAGGCAGCGCACAGCCGCCCGCGCGCCATTGGGTCCCAGGTCGGGTAGAGCCCGGCGGCCACCCGCTCCGGGTTGCTCTTGTAGCCGGCCACGTGCGGGCCGATCCAGTGCTCCGAAGCACCGTGGCAGGCCTCGCAGCCGATGCCGTCGCTGACCTGGTAGCGCTCGCCGCGTTGCGGCGCGGGCGTGTTCTCGGCGTGGCAGACCAGGCATTCCTGCGCGTCGCGGGCGCGGCCCAGGCCCAGGCGGCGGGTGATCGCGTCGGAACGGGGCGTCAGCAAGGTGGCGTAGGCGCGGGTGTGGAAGTCCTTGCGCTGCCAGATGAAATATTCGTCCTGCCGGATCGGCGAATCCGCGAAGGGGCGCACCGCGCCGTGGCAGGTGCTGCCGGCGCAGGAAGCCACCCCCAGGTGCTTGTCCGCCGCCGGTGCCGGTTCCGCAGCGATCGCGGCGGCGCACCACGCAAACGTGATGCACAGCACAGCCCCGGCCCATCCGCCCACTCCGAAATCTGGCTTGGTCATTGCTACCCCCGTAGCGGTCAGAATAGTATGTAAAGGGGCGGTGCGGTCAACAGGCGCCGGGGGGCATGGAAGAAAAATACAGAATCGCCGTGATCGGATCGGGCCCTGCGGGTTTGTCCGCGGCTGCGCGCGCAGCCCAGCGCGGCCTGTCGCACGTGCTGCTGGAAGCCGAGCCGCATCTGTCCAACACGATCTTCCGCTATCAGAAGGGCAAGTTCGTGATGGCCGAGCCGGGCATCCTGCCGCTGCGCAGCCCGGTCAGCTTCGCCGCCGGCAAGCGCGAGCAGATCCTGGACATCTGGAACCGCGAAAGCATCGCGCTCAAGGTCAACCTGCGCGCGCGCTCCGAAGTCGCCGCGGTCAGCGGCGAACGCGGCGGCTTTTCGATCAAGCTGGCCGACCAGTCGGTGGTGCAGGCCGAGTTCGTCGTGCTGGCCATCGGCCTGCAGGGCAACATCCGCAAGCTCGGCTGCCCGGGCGAAGACTGCGAGGTGGCGCAGTACCAGCTCGACGACCCGGACGAATACAACGGCGAGGCCATCGTCGTCGTCGGCGCCGGCGACGCCGCGATCGAAAACGCGCTGGCGCTGGCCGACCGCAACCGCGTCACCATCGTCAACCGCCGCGACGAGTTCGACCGCGCCAAGGCCGCCAACAACGCCGCCATCCTCAAGGCGATCGAGGACGGCCGCATCCAGTGTTTCTACAACAGCGGCCCGCGCCGCGTCGAGCACCTGCCGGGCAAGCGCCCGCGCGGCCTGCTGGTGCTCAACACCGAGCGCGGCGAAGTGCAGGTGGCCTGCGACCGCGTCATCGCGCGCCTCGGCGCCACGCCGCCGCGCAAGTTCGTCGAGTCCTGCGGGGTGAAGTTCCCGAGCGCCGATCCGACCAGCCTGCCGGCGGTGTCGGCCACCTACGAATCCAACGTGCCGGGCCTGCACATCATCGGCGCGCTGGCCGGCTTCCCCCTGATCAAGCAGGCGATGAATCAGGGCTATGAAGTCGTCGAATATATCCAGGGCGACAAGGTCGAGCCGGCCGACGAGCCGCTGCTGCGCCAGAAGTTCGCCGCGATGGCCGGCTTCACCAGCGTCGATTCCGCGCTGGCCCTGATCCAGCAGCGCGTGCCGGTGCTGGCGCCGCTGACGCGCCTGCAGCTGCGCGAGTTCCTGCTCGACTCGGACCTGCGCACGCCCGCCTTCGGCGAGGTGATCTTCCGCCGCAACGACTACACCGACAGCTTCTATTCGATCGTCGGCGGCGAGGTGGCGATCGAGCTGGATCCGGAAAAGCCGTCCAATGCCATCACCTTGGGCGCCGGCGAATTCTTCGGCGAGATGAGCCTGATCTCGGGCCGGCGCCGCTCGGGCACGGTGCGCGCCGGGCACCGCTGCATCCTGATCGAGACGCCGCGGCGCTCGATGAACAAGCTGATCCACTCGGTGGCCGCGGTCAAGCGCGTGGTCGACGAGGCGTTCCTGCGCCGCGCCATCCAGGCGAGCGTGGCGCCGGAGCATCCGCCGCAGGCGGTGGAGCCGCTGATCGGCAGCGCCACGGTGCAGACCTTCAAGCCCGGCGAAGCGCTGTTCCGCGAAGGCGACCCGGGCGACAGCCTGCACCTGATCCGCAAGGGCTCGGTGACGGTCTCGCGCCAGATCGACGATCGCGAAATCGTGCTGGCCTACGTGCCGGCCGGCCAGTACGTCGGCGAAATGGCCCTGATCAGCAACCTGCCGCGCTCGGCCACCGTCACCGCCGCGGTGGCGGTGGAGACCATCCGCATCGACGGCACCGCGTTCAAGAAGGTGCTGGAAACCGAGCCGCACGTGCGCGCCCGGTTCGAGGCGAACTACCGCGATCGCCTGGCGCGCAACGTCGCCGCCCTGCAGGAGCCTTCGCACGGCAGCCTGATCCGCTTCCTGATGTCGCAGGGCGTCGGCGAAGCCACCGACGTGCTGCTGATCGACGAGTCGCTGTGCGTGCGCTGCGACCATTGCGAGAAAGCCTGCGCCGACACCCACGGCGGCCTGTCGCGGCTGGACCGCGAGGCCGGCCCGACCTTCCAGAACCTGCACGTGCCGACCTCCTGCCGCCACTGCGAGCACCCGCACTGCATGAAGGACTGCCCGCCGGACGCGATCAAGCGCGCGCCCAACGGCGAGGTGTTCATCAGCGACGCCTGCATCGGCTGCGGCAACTGCCAGCGCAACTGCCCCTACGGCGTGATCCAGATGGGCGTGCAGGAAGACAAGCGGCCCAGCCTGTGGCGCTGGCTGCTGTTCGGCGGACGCGAGCCGGGCGCGCCGGACGAAGCCCACCACCACCACGGCGACACGCCCAAGAAGGCGGCCAAGTGCGACATGTGCAAGGACCAGGCGGGCGGGCCCGCCTGCGTGCGCGCCTGCCCGACCGGCGCCGCCCTGCGCGCCAGCCCGGAAGATTTCCTGCGCGTGGCGCGCGGAGAGTGAGCATGGCCCGCACGCAAACCGACCAGTCCCTGCGCATCGCCCACGAAAGCTTCCTCGTGCACGCCGGCTTCCGCTACCTGAAGGTGGCGCTGCTGCTGTCGGTGGCGGCGATCGCCGCCTACATCTGGCACGATCCGCCCGGCGGGCCCAACGGCGGCACCTGGCTGGGCTACACGCTGGGCACCATCGGCGCCCTGCAGATCGCCTGGCTGGCCTGGCTGGGCCGGCGCAAGCGCACCTACCGCTCCTCGATCGGCACGGTGCGCGGCTGGACTTCCGCCCACGTCTACCTGGGCCTGTCGCTGGCGCTGATCGCCACCCTGCACTGCGCGTTCCACTTCGGCTGGAACATCCACACCCTGGCTTACGCGCTGACGCTGGCGGTGATTATCAGCGGCATTTACGGCGTGATCGCCTACGCCCGCTATCCGAGCCTGATCACCGGCAACCGCTCGCAGGCCACCCGCGAAGGCTGGCTGGCGGACCTGGACGACATCAATGACCGCTCGATCAAGCTCGCCGATACCCTGGGGCCGGACGTGCACCGGGTGATCCTCGCTTCGATCGACCGCATCCGCATCGGCGGCGGCGTGCGCGAAATCCTGTTCGGCACGCGCGAACCGGAGCGCAAGGCGTTCGAGAAAGTGCAGGCCCAGCTCGGCGAGACCACGCAGTTCATGGCCACCCAGGTCCGCCCGCGCGCCGAACCGTCGGTTTCGCCCGACCAGATGCAGTCCACGGTCTCGTTCATGGCCGGGCGCCTGGCCGGCGGCGTCGATGCCGGCGAGCAGGCGCAGAAGCTGCTCGACCTGCTGGCGCGCCGCCGCGACCTGACCACCCGCATCAACCGCGACATCCGCCTGCAGGCGCTGATGCAGGTCTGGCTGTACGTGCACGTGCCGCTGACGTTCGCGCTGCTGGCGGCGCTGGTGGCCCACATCGTTTCCGTGTTCATCTACTGGTAGGCCGCGCGTGCGCATCCTGATCCGTACCTGGAACCGCCAGGCCGGCGAGGCGGTTTCCGACGACCGCATCGTCGAGGCCGAACGCGTCCACATCGGGCGCGGCACGGACCAGGACATCGAGCTGCCGGACCTGCGGGTGACCCTGGCGCACGCCGAGATCCAGCGCAGCGGCAAGAACGTGGTGATCGTCGCCAAGGCCGGCGCCGAGATCCTGGTGAACGGCACCCAGATGCGCGAGCACAAGCTGCGCTCGGGCGACGCCATCGCCATCGGCCGCTTCCAGCTGACCGTGAAGCCGGCCGAGGGCAACGCCGACCTGCAGATCGACGTCGAGGAGCGCGCCTCGGCGCAGGAGCAGAAAAAGCAAAGTGCCGCACGGCGCAGCCTGACCCTGGCGGAAGCGGGCCTGTCGCGCCGCTGGATGTCCTGGCTGCTGTTCTTCCTGGTGATCGTGCCGGCGCTGGCGATTCCGTCCTGGCTGCGCTTCGGGCAGGGCACCCTGCCGATCCTGCCCACCGCCAAGGGCGTGGCGATCGCCGCGCTGGTGCCCACCGACCGCGCCTGGAAACCGGGCCATTCGAGCAGCGCCCACGCCTTCTTCCAGAACGATTGCGCCAAGTGCCACCGCGACGCCTTCATCCGCGTGCGCGACGAGGAATGCCTGGCCTGCCACAAGGGCACGGCGCAGCATGTCGACAACCTGCACTGGCTGGCCTTGCCGGTGTTCGCGCAGGCCCGTTGCACCGATTGCCACCACGAGCACAAGGGCGACGACGGACTGGTCACGCGCCACGACAGCCAGTGCACGTCCTGCCACATCGACCCGCAAGCGCGGTTCGACGGCAGCAAGCTGGATGCGGCGGGCGATTTCACCGCCCACCACCCGGCGTTCACCCCCAAGGTGGCGCGCTACGACGCCGCCACCCAGCGCTTCAACTGGATCGAGGTGAGCCAGCAGCACCCGGCGGACCTGCATTCCGACACCAACCTCAAGTATCCCCACGACAAGCACCTGGATCCCAAGGGCATCAAGTCGCCCGACGGCAAGAAAGTGCTCAAGTGCGCCGACTGCCACGAGCCGGATACCTCCGGCGTGTCGTTCAAGCCGATCGACATGCAGCGCCACTGCGCGCAGTGCCACCGCCTGGATTTCGACCAGGACGCGCCGGGCCGCACGGTGCCGCACGGGCAGCCGCAGCAGGTGGCCGCAGTGATCCGCGATTTCTACGCGCGGGCCGCGCTGGCCGGCGGCGTCGCCAAGCCGGGTGCGCCGGCCGTGGTGCAGTTGCGCCGCAAGCCCGGCGAGCAGCTGAGCCGGGAAGGTGCGCGCGCCGCGCTGGCCTGGGCCGACCAGCAGTCCGCGCTGGTCATCGACGAAGTGTTCGACAAGCGGCTCTGCGGCTACTGCCACATCGTGCAGCACAGCGGCGACGCCGCCGCCCCGTTTGCGGTGGCGCCGGTGGCGCTGGCCCGCAACCGCCTCGACGGCGCGCAGTTCAGCCATGCCGCCCACCGCACCGAGAAATGCGACAGCTGCCACGGCGACGCCGCGCGCTCCAAGCTCAGCACCGACGTGCTGATGCCGGACATCAAGCGCTGCCGCGACTGCCATGGCGACCATTCGGACACGGTGCGGATCCGCTCGACCTGCATGGAATGCCACGGCTACCACGTCGCCAAGGAGCAGAAGATGGGAGCGCCGGCCAAGGCGATGACGGAACCGGCATCGACGACGGGCGCCGCGCCGTGAAGCGGATCACCTTCCTGCTCTCCTTCATCCTGACCCTGGCCGCCTGCGGCGGCGGGGGCGGCAGCAACGCCGTCTCCAGCGGCGGCTGCGACGGCTCCTGCCAGACCAGTTCGCCGCAGCGGCTGGAGATCGCCGACGTGCAGCAGGTCATCGCCCAGGCGGTGGCCGAAGCGCAGGCGCAGAAGATCGGCGCCACCGTCGCCGTGGTGGACCGCGTCGGCAACGTGCTGGCGGTGTTCCGGATGAGCAACGCCGGCACCGCGGTCGCGATCAATTCGCTGCGCAACACCGGCACCGGCCTGGACGGCCTGGCGGTGGTGCCTTCCACGCTGGCGGCGATTGCCAAGGCGGTCACCGGCGCCTACCTGAGCTCCGAAGGCAACGCCTTCTCCACGCGCACGGCCAGCCAGATCGTGCAGCAGCACTTCAATCCCGGCGAGCTGGGCCAGCCCGGCGGCCCGCTGTTCGGCGTGCAGTTCAGCTCCCTGCCCTGTTCGGACTTCAACACCAGCTACCCTACGGACGGCATGGCGGGCCCGAAGCGCTCGCCGCTGGGCCTGTCGGCCGACCCCGGCGGGTTCCCGCTGTACAAGAACGGCACCGTGGTGGGCGGCGTCGGCGTGATCGCCGACGGCTCCTACAGCCTGGACCTGGACATCACCGTGCCCGAGCACGGCGTGGACGAGCTGATCGCCATGGCCGCCGCCGCCGGCTTCGATGCGCCGGCCACGCGGCGCGCCGACATGATCACGGTCGGCGGCAAGACGCTGCGCTTCACCGATGTCGAGATCGGCGACACCAGCACCGGCGGGCGCAACACCCTGAGCTACGCCGCGGCCAGCGCCGCCGGTTCGCTCGTGGCGGTGCCCGCCTACACCGCCGGAACGATCCTCGCCGGCGCCCGGTTCGCCCAGCCGGAGTCCGGCTACGCCCCGGCCACCGAGCCTGCGTTTGCCGGCCTCGACGCGTTCCGGCTGGTCATCGACGACGGCTCGCCCAACGGCGCGCCGAAATATCCCCCCATCGCCGGCACCGACGGCGGCCTGAGCGCCGCCGAGGTCACCGAGCTGCTGAAGGACGGCATCGCCGTCGCCAACCGCACGCGCGCGCAGATCCGCCTGCCCTTGAGCTCGCAGATGCGCGGCTCGGTGGTCGTGGTGGACACCAACGGCGTGGTGCTGGGCGTGCTGCGGACGCGCGACGCGCCGGTGTTCGGCACCGACGTGGCGCTGCAGAAGGCCCGCACCGCGATGTTCTTCTCCTCCGCCGGCGCCGGCGCCGCGATCCAGGCGGCCGGCTCAGTGAACTACCTGGCGCCGAACGGCACGGCAGGTCCGACCGCGGTGCAGCTGAACGGCTACGCGCAGGCCATGAGCAGCGTCGTCGGCGCCCACGCCCTGGACGGCACCTACGCCTACGGCGCGCGCTCGGTGGGCAACTTGGCCCGCCCGTTCTTCCCGGACGGCATCGACGGCACCCAGTTCGGTCCGCTGAGCAAGCCGCTGGCTCAATGGAGCCCGTTCTCCACCGGCCTGCAGCTCGACCTCGACTACGAGCGCATCATCCAGCACGTGCTGTTCGTGCTCGGCGCCGGGCCGGACGTGACCCACGGCCCCGGCACGACCGGCTGCGCCGGCCCGCCGGCCGCGGCGAGCTTCCACACCACGGTGCCGGCGCCGCTGGGCGACGGCCTGCAGATCTTCGCGGGCGGGGTGCCGATCTACCGCGGCGGCACGCTGATCGGCGGCATCGGCGTGTCCGGCGACGGCATCGACCAGGACGACATGGTGGCGTTCCTCGGGCTCTACAACGCCGGCCAGGCGCTCGGCAGCCTGAGCAACGCACCGCCGGCCCGGCGCATCGACACGGTGAACATCCAAGGCCAGAGCCTGCGCTACGTGGAATGCCCGCAGGCGCCGTTCCTGGACAGCAGCGAACAGAACCCATGCGACGGCAAGTAAGCCGTTTCGTCCGGCTCAGCGCCATCGCGGCACTGATAGCGGTAAGCGCCCAGGCCGCCGAGCGCACCTACGGCCCGGTGCGCCCCCACCAGGACCTGCTGGAGATCGCCCGGGCGCTGCGGCCGGAGCAGACCCGGCTGTGCACCTACCAGACGCTCGCCGCCCTTTATCGGGCCAACCCGGCCGCCTTCAACGGCTCCGCCCAGCATCTGAAGATCGGCAGCGTGCTGCGCATCCCTTCCGCCCGCGAAATCCGCGCGGTGCCGGCGGCCGAAGCTTACGCCGTGTTCCGCGGCGCACCGGTCTCGCCTGCGCCGGCCAACAAGGCCGCCGTCCAGCGCTCGCCGCTTCCGGCCAAGGCGGGCACCGCTCCCGCCGCACCGGCAGCGGCGATGCACGATGCGCCGGCTGCACCTGCAGCCGTACCGGTGCGGAGCGCCGGCGTCGACCTGCGCCGCCGCCCCGGCGACATGCCGCCGGCGCCGCCGTCGGCCGATACCCAGCCGCTGCCGGATCCGAATCGCGTCAGCCGGCTGGCGCCGGTGGCCGCGCCGGAGGCCTGGAACCAGTGGCAGCTCGCCCCCGTGCCGGACCGCTGGCGCCTGCTCAACACCCTGGGCCTGGTGCCGCAGCACTGGTACGACCCGTACAACCAGAACACCTACAAGGCGGACAAGCCGATCCGCCACGGCGACGAGTTCGTCAACCTGAGCGTGATCTCGGATTCGATCTACGAGTACCGGCGGCTGCCGACGCCGGTGGGGGGCCAGGGCAGCAACAAGCCCGGCCAGAACAGCATCTTCGGTGATCCGCGCCAGACGCTGTTCAGCACCAACCTGATCCTTTCGGCCGTCTACATCAAGGGTGACACCACCTTCAAGCCGCCGGAATACGAGTTCCACCTGACGCCGGTGCTGAACTACAACTACGCCACCGCCGAAGAAGCCGGCGTGCTGAACGTCGATCCGAGGAAAGGCCGCTACCGCTCCGACCAGTTCATCGGCCTGCAGGAGGCGTTCGTCGACTACCACCTGCGCAACGTGTCGGACCGCTACGACTTCGACAGCGTGCGCTTCGGCATCCAGCCCTTCTCCACCGATTTCCGCGGCTTCCTGTTCCAGGACAACCAGCTGGCGCTGCGCTTCTTCGGCAACCGCGACAACAACCGCTGGCAGTACAACCTGGCCTGGATCCGCCGCCTGGAAAAAAACACCAACAGCGGCTTGAACGACGTCACCGTGAAGCCGCGCAACGACGACATCTACCTCTTCAACCTATACCGCCAGGACTTCCCGTTCCGCGCGTTCACCTCGCAGTTCATCGTGGTGCATAACCGCAACCACGAGAACGGCGAGCAGTTCTACGACGACAACGGCTTCCTGCAGCGGCCGGCGGCGATCGGCACCGAGACTCCGCGCCGGTACCACGTCACCTACCTGGGCTACAACGGCGACGGCCACATCGGCCGCCTGAACCTGACCATGTCCACCTACCTGGTCGCCGGCAACCAGGATCGCGGCGTGTTCTCGGACCGGGTCAAGCGCATCCGCGGCCTGTTCGCCGCCGCCGAAGCCTCCTACGACGTCGACTGGCTGCGCCTGCGCCTGAGCGGGGTCTACGGCAGCGGCGACCACGATCCGCGCAACGGCACCGCCACCGGTTTCGACGCGATCTTCGAGAACCCGATCATCGCCGGCGCCGACACCAACTTCTGGACCCGCCAGGCCATCCCGCTGATCGGCGGCGGCGGCGTGACGCTGTCGCCGGGCAACGGCGAGCTGGCCGACCTGCGTTCCAGCAAGGACTTCGGCCAGTCGAATTTCGAAAACCCCGGCATCATCATCGCCGGCCTGGGCGCCGACGCCGACCTGATGCCGCAGCTGCGCCTGTCCGGCAACTTCAACCACCTGTGGTTCGACAGCTCGCGCGTGCTGGAATTCGCCCGCAACCAGGGCGGCATTTCCAACAACATCGGCTGGGATTTCTCGACCGCAGCGATCTACCGGCCGTTCTTCACCCAGAACATCGTTTTCCGCCTGTCCGGCGCCATGCTGATCCCCGGCAGCGGCTACCGCGCGCTGTTCCCCGGCAATTGCGACTATTCCGTGCTCGGCAACCTCGTTCTCACGTACTGACAGGCCCCGACCGTGCGACCGACCCTGCGCCTCCTCATCGCCGCCGCTCTCGGACTGGCCGGCCTCGGCGCCGCCCACGCCAGCGAGGGCGAGGAGCCGCGCGACATCCAGTACGTCGAGGCGCCGCCGGCGCCGCGCGTCCAGACCGCGCAGCAGGCCGACGCCAAGAGCGACGGCTGCCGCTCCTGCCACACCCGCACCGACCACGCCAGCATGCACGCCAACCCGGCGGTGGTGCTCGGCTGCACCGACTGCCACGGCGGCAACGCGGCGGTGCACCTCACCGCCGGCGCCCAGCCCAAGGACCCGGCCTACCGCTCCGCGCTGGACCAGGCCCACGTGCAGCCGCGCTATCCGCAAGCCTGGGACTACCCGTCGAGCGCCAAGCCGCATGACAGCTACACCCTGCTCAACCGCGAGGCGCCCGAGTTCGTGCGCTTCGTCAATCCCAGCGACTACCGCGTCGTGCGGGAAGCCTGCGGCGCCTGCCACCTGCCGGTCATCGAGGCCGCCGAGCGCAGCCTGATGGCGACCGGCGCGATGCTGTGGGGCGGCGCCTCCTACAACAACGGCATCCTGCCGTTCAAGCAGTACGTCCTCGGCGAGGCCTACACGCGCGACGGCCTGGCCGCCATCGTCAGCGATCCGGCGGGCACGCTGGATCCGAACATGGCGGCCAAGGGCGTGCTGTCCAAGCTGTTCCCGCTGCCGCCCTGGGAGGTGATTCCGCCCGGCGACGTGTTCCGCATCTTCGAGCGCGGCGGACGCGACATCTCCAGCCTGTTCCCGGAGACCGGCCTGCCCGACTCCAGCGGCGAGCTGCAGAAGCTGGAGGAACCGGGCCGCCCGGATTTCCGCCAGTCCAACCGCGGGCCCGGCACCGGCAACCGCATCGCCGTGCCGGTGATCAACATCACCAAGACCCGCCTCAACGATCCGCTGATGTGGTTCCTGGGCACCAACGAGCAGCCCGGCGACTACCGCTCCAGCGGCTGCGCCGCCTGCCACGTGGTCTACGCCAACGACCGCGACCCGCTGCACGCGGGGCCCTACGCCCGCTTCGGCAACGACGGCATGTCGCAGAGCGTCGACCCCACCATTCCCAAGAACGAGGCCGGCCACCCGCTGACGCATGCGTTCACCCGCGCCATCCCCACCTCGCAGTGCATGGTGTGCCACATGCACCAGCCGAACATCTTCCTCAACTCGATGCTCGGCTACACCATGTGGGACTACGAGTCCGACGCGCCGAAGATGTGGCCCGAGCAGCAGCGCTATCCGACGGACCACGAGATCCGCCAGATCAACAACCGCAACCCCGAGGAGGCGGCGATCCGCGGCAAGTGGTCCGACCCGGATTTCCTGAAGGACGTCTCCAAGCTCAACGAGGGGCTCAAGGACACGCAGTTCGCCGACTACCACGGCCACGGCTGGAACTTCCGCGCCATCTTCAAGCGCGACCGCAAGGGCGACCTGCTCGACAAGGACGGCAAGATCGTCGCCGACGACGATCCGCACAAGTTCCACAAGGCCGTGCAGCTGATGTCGATCCACGTCGAAAAGGGCATGCAGTGCGCCGACTGCCACTTCGGCCAGGACGCGCACAGCAACGGCCATATCTACGGCGAGGTGGCGCAGGCCATCGAGATCGACTGCCAGGATTGCCACGGCACGGTCGACAACTACCCGACCCTGCGCACCTCCGGTCCCGCCGCGCCGGCGCCGCACTGCCCGGACGGCGCACAGCTGCAGCCCGGCACCCCGCTGTCGCCCGGCAACCTGCCGCCGCCGGCGGTGCCGACCTACGTCTGCGCCTACCCGGACGGCTCCAGGGTGCCGGCCCCGCCCGCCGGCAACGACCTGGCCGACATGCGCACCCAGGACGGCCGCCTGCGCTTCGAGTGGATCAACGGCGAGCTGTGGCAGCGCTCCGGCGTGACGCCGGGCCTGGAATGGCGCGTGCACCTGGTCAAGGACTCGGTCACGCCCGGCAACAAGGACTACAACGCCAAGGCCGCCCGCGCCAAGCTGATGAGCACGGACACCAGGACCTTCGCCTGGGGCGGCAGCGTGGCGCCGGCCAACCGCGCGCACCAGGACAGCAAGATGCTGTGCGTCACCTGCCACAGCTCCTGGACCACGTCCTGCTTCGGCTGCCACCTGCCGATCCAGGCCAACTGGAAGACCGAGCGCCACCACTTCGAGGGTGGCGAGAGCCGCAACTTCGCCACCTACAACCCGCAGGTGGTGCGCGACGACTTCTACATGCTCGGCAAGCACGGCGAGGCCAAGGGCTACCGCATCGCCCCGGTGCGCAGCTCCTCGGCCCTGGTGCTGTCCTCCACCAATTCCAGCCGCGAGCACATCTACGTGCAGCAGCCGCCGGTGTCCGCCGGCGGCTATTCCTCGCAGGCGTTCGCGCCGCATTACCCGCACACCGAGCGCACGGTCGAAACCAAGACCTGCTCGGACTGCCACCTGTCCAAGGCCAACGACAACAACGCCATCGTGGCGCAGCTGCTGGGCCTGGGCACCGGCTTCGTCAACTTCGTCGGCTACCACGCCTGGGTCGGGCTGCAGGGCTCGCTGGCGGCGGTGCAGGTCACCGAGTGGGACGAGCCGCAGGCCGTCATCGGCAGCTACCTGCACCGCTACGCCTACCCGGACTGGTTCAAGGCCCACGTCGACCGCGGCCGCGAGCTGCCCACCGCGCACACCCATCGCACCGGCGGGCCGGTCGGCTGCCTGCAGCTGCGCGGCGAATACCTGTACGTCGCCCAGGGCGCGTCGGGCATGCAGGCTTACGACGTTTCCGCCATCGGCAACAAGGGCGTGTCGGAAAAGATCATCACCGCGCCGTTCTCGCCGCTGGGGCACGACACCCACATCAGCTCGCACGACGCCAGCTGCGTGGCCCTGCCGACCGACCAGCCGATCAGCCCGCTGCGCAACGCCAATCCGATGATGACTGGGGTCAACCGCGAGCAGCCGATGCACCCGATCTACCACTACGCGCTGATCACCGACCGCGTGGAAGGCCTGATCCTGACCAACGTCGACACGCTGCAGGACGGCGAGCCGCGCAACAACTTCCTCACTCGCGCCCTCACCTACGACGCCGGCGGCCTGCTCAAGGGCGCGCGGCACCTGAGCATCGCCGGCGACTGGGTCTACGTCGCGGCCGACGCCGGCATCGTCGTGCTCAACCTCGCCGACCCGCTCAAGCCGCGCGTGGTGTCGACCATCGCCCTGCCGGACGTGCGCGCCACCGCTGTGCAGTTCCGCTACCTGTTCGCCGCCACGCGCGACGGCCTGCAGGTGGTGGACATCACCCATCCGGAAACGCCGCGCGTCGTTGCCGGCGCCCTGGTGCCGTTCAAGGATGCACGCCGTGTCTACGTCGCGCGCACCTACGCCTACGTCGCCGCCGGCCCGGAAGGTCTGGCCATCGTCGACGTGGAAAAGCCGGAGCAGCCCAGGCTGTACCAGAAGTACACCGCCGACGGCCGCATCGGCGACACCCAGGACGTGGTGATCGGCTCCACCAACGCCTCGCTGTTCGCCTACGTGGCCGACGGCAGGAACGGGCTGTACGTGGTGCAGCTCACCGCGCCGGACACCCAGCCGAAGTTTTACGGCTTCTCGCCGGTGCCGATGCCGCAGTGGATCGCCCACTACGCCAGCGGCGCGCCCGCGCTGTCGCTGTCGCGCGGGCTGGACCGCGACCGCGCGGTGGATGAGAGCGGCGGCCAGGTCGCCGTGTTCGGGCGCATCGGCTCGCGCCCGTTCAACGTCGAGGAAATGCAGCGGCTCTACCTGAATACGGACGGCTCGGCCTGGTTCGTCAGCGACCACGACCAGGACCCGCCGGCACCGGCGCTGGCCAAATCTGGCGTGCCCTGAACCCGGCCGCTCCCTGAGAGGATCGTACCGGCGGCCGGCCGGGACTTGGCGGTAAAGGTCGTAGGATGCGGTGAGCCCGCGAACCGCATCAATCGCGTCAACGCTCGAGCGAATCGGCGAAAGCCATTTTGCGCACCACTACTGCAGGCCCCAAGTATGACGAACTACCTGCGCCCTCGCGTGGCGGGTGGCTGCTACTTCTTCACCGTGGCCCTGGCGCAGCGCCGCTCCAGCATGCTGGTCGACCGCATCGATCTGCTGCGTGCTTGTTTCCGCCACACTCACCTGCAGCGCCCATTTACGATCGACGCCATCGTAGTCCTGCCGGACCACCTGCATTGCTTGTGGACTCTGCCGGAGAGCGATGCCGATTATTCGCATCGCTGGTCGCGGATCAAGGCGGCGTTCTCACGCGGCATCGAGCCCGGGGAACGTCGAAGCGAAAGCCGTATTCGGCGACAGGAACGCGGGATATGGCAACGCCGATTTTGGGAGCATGCAATTCGTGACGAGCGGGATTTTTCGGCTCACGTTGATTACATCCACATCAATCCAGTCAAGCATGGCTTGGTCACCAGGGCGATCGACTGGCCATATTCCAGCATCCACCGCTATATGAAAGCCGGTCTATGCGATCCAGCTTGGGCCGCCGAGCCATTTGTCCTGGAAATGCCCCTCGAATGATGCGGTTCGCAGGCTCACCGCATCCTACCGTGATCAGCAGCCGCAGAGCGGGTCGCGATCCGCCCTTTGCGCCTCAGAACAGCGCCGCGTCCAGCTCCATGATCGGAGCGGCACCCGAGTGGATCGCCTGGATGTGGTAGGCGGTTTCCGGCTGCAGCTTGCTGAAATAGAACCGCGCGGTGGCGAGCTTGGCGGCATAGAAGCCGTCGCCGCCGGCCTTCTTGTCCAGCGCCAGCCGCGCCATGCGCGCCCAGAAGTACGACAGCACCAGGTGCCCGACCACGCGCAGGTAATGGTGCGAGGCGGCGCCGACCTCGTCGGGGTTCTTCATCGCCTTCATGCCGATCTCGGCGGTGAGCTTCTGCACCTGCTCGCCCAGGGCGGCCAGGGGGCCGACGAATTCCTGCATGTCGGGCCGCTCGGCCTGCGCCTTGACGAAGCCGCCGACCAGCTTGCCGAACTTGGTCAGCTTGGCGCCCATGTCGCCGAGCACCTTGCGGCCGAGCAAGTCCAGCGCCTGGATGCCGTTGGTGCCCTCGTAGATCATGTTGATGCGGGCGTCGCGCACGTACTGCTCCATGCCCCACTCGCGGATATAGCCGTGGCCGCCGAACACCTGCAGGCCCATGCTGGTGCATTCGAAGCCCAGGTCGCTGAGCAGGGCCTTGACCACCGGCGTGACCAGGGCGACCAGGTCCTCGGCGTCCTTGCGCACGCTCTCGTCCGGGTGCGAGTGCTCGCGGTCGATCTGCAGCGCGGTCCAGTAGGCCAGCGCGCGCGCGCCCTCGACGTAGGCCTTCTGGCTCAGCAGCAGGCGACGCACATCGGCGTGGACGATGATCGGGTCGGCCGGCTTGTCCTTGGCCTTGGGCCCGGACAGCGAGCGCATCTGGATGCGGTCCTTGGCGTAGGCCAGCGAATTCTGGTACGCCACCTCGGTCAGGCCCAGGCCCTGGATGCCCACGCCCAGGCGCGCGCCGTTCATCATTACGAACATCGCCGGCAGGCCCTTGTTTTCCTCGCCCACCAGCCAGCCGCGCGCGTTGTCCAGGTTGATCACGCAGGTGGCGTTGCCGTGGATGCCCATCTTGTGCTCGATCGAGCCGCACTTAACGCCGTTGCGCTGGCCCGGCTTGCCGTCCGCGTCCGGCAGGAACTTCGGCACCACGAACAGCGAGATGCCCTTGGTGCCGGCCGGGGCGTCCGGCAGGCGCGCCAGCACCAGGTGCACGATGTTGCCGGACATGTCGTGCTCGCCCGAGGAGATGAATATCTTGGTGCCGCTGATCAGGTAGGAGCCGTCGCCGGCGGGCTCCGCACGGGTGCGCAGCAGGCCAAGGTCGGTGCCGCAGTGAGCCTCGGTCAGGCACATGGTGCCGGTCCACTCGCCCGACACCAGCTTGGGCAGGTACAGCGCCTTCTGCTCCGGCGTACCGTGAGCCTTGAGCGCGGCGTAGGCGCCGTGGGTCAGGCCGGGGTACATGCCCCAGGCCTGGTTGGTGGAGTTCACCATCTCCATCAGCACGTTGTTGACCAGCTCCGGCAGGCCCTGGCCGCCGAAGTCCGGGTCGCAGGACAGCGCCGGCCAGCCGGCTTCGACGTACTGCCTGAACGCCTCCTTGAAGCCCTTGGGCGGCGTCACCACGCCGTCGCCGTGGTAGGTGCAGCCTTCCTCGTCGCCGGACTGGTTGAGCGGAAACAGCACCTCGCTGCAGAACTTCCCCGCCTCCTCGATCACCTGGTCGATGGTCGCCGCGTCGATGTCGGCGTGCTTCGGCATCGCCTTGTATTCCTGCTCGACCTCGAGCAGCTCGTGCAGCACGAACTGGATTTCGCGCAGCGGCGGGGTGTACTGGCCCATTCAAGTCTCCGATGGCAGCAAGTGACCGCCGGCGGCCAATGCCGCCGGCGACACATAGGTTACAGGAACTCCAAGCCTAACATACGGTACCGTATGTTAGGAAAGGGGCACGTCTGACGCGATGCAGCACCCCTTGCCGGGCGTTCGGGACCAGAGGTGTGACATAGAGCCACTGACGCACGGGAATTTTTGTGCTGCAACGCGGCCATCCCTGGCGAGAACCTGCAGTTGCTCCAACCCCCGGCCCGGCCTTGCTCGGCTACGCTCCTGCTACGCCGGCAAGCCTGGGCTCGCCTTCCGTGGCGTGCCCGTTCCACATCGCATGGAGCTGCGCTCCATAAGCGCGATGCAGAACCCATGGCCGGGCGTTCGGATCAGAGCGAGTGACATTTAGTCACTGGCGCGCGGGAATCTTTGTGTTGCAACGCGGCCATCCCTGGCGAGAACCTGCAGTTGCTCCAACCCCCGGCCCGGCCATCCATGGCCGGGCGTTCGGATCAGAGCGAGTGACATTTAGTCACTCGCTCTGATCCTCACCCCCCGCGCGCGAATTCCGGGTACAGCGTCATGCCGCCGTCGACGAACAGGGTCTGGCCGCTGACGTAATCGGAATCGTCCGAAGCCAGCCACACCACCGCCTTGCCGATATCCTCCGGCAGGCCGATACGGCCGTAGGGAATCAGCGTCAGCAGCGAACTGAGCGCCTCCGGGGTTTCCCAGGCCGCGCGGTTGATCGGCGTCTGGATGGCGCCCGGGGCCACCGAGTTGATGCGGATCTTCTGCGGCGCCAGCTCCTGCGCCAGGCTCTGCATGAGCAGCTTCACGCCGCCCTTGGAGGCCGCGTAGTTGACGTGCCCGGCCCAGGGAATGACCTCGTGCACCGAGGACATGCAGATGATCTTGCCCGCCGCGCGCGAGACCTCCGCGTTGATGCCGCGGCGGATGAACTCCTTCACCGCCAGGCTCGAGCACAGGAACATGCCGGTCAGGTTGATGCCGATGACCTTGTTCCACTGCTCCAGCGTCATGTCGACGAAGGCCGAGTCCTGCTGCAGGCCGGCGTTGTTGACCAGGATGTCGAGCGTGCCCCAGGCCGCGAACATCTGCTTGAACATCGCGCCGACCTCGTCCTCCCTGGACACGTCGGCCTTGATCGCCAGGGCCTTGCGGCCCAGCGCGGTGATCTGGCCCACCACCTTCTCGGCGCCGGCCGCGCTCGAGGCGTAGTTGACCACCACGTCGGCGCCGGCGGCGGCCAGCGCCATCGCAACCCCGGCGCCGATGCCCGAACTGGCGCCCGTGACCAGCGCCTTTTGCCCTTTCAACGGTTGGTACGTCATTGCACTTTTTCTCCTGGTTCGCCGCCGCGCCCGGCAGCCCGGTGGTGATGTGCGCGATTGCGCGAATGAAACCCGATCAAGCCCGTCCTATTTTTCCCGCCACTCGGCGATCAGCGAAGCCACCAGGCCGGTCCAGCCGGTCTGGTGCGAGGCGCCGAGGCCGACACCCGTGTCGCCGTGGAAGTACTCGTGGAAGGTCAGGTAGTCGCGCCAGTACGGGTCTTCCTGGAACTTGCGGATGCTGCCGTATTCGGGACGCCTGCCGTGTTCGTCGCGCACGAAGATCGAGATCAGCCGGTCGGCGTGGGTGCGGGCGATCTCGCCGATGGTCCAGGTGCGGCCGTCCTTGCCCTGGATGCTCAGGTCCGAGCCGTAGGCCTTGGCCAGCTTGCGCAGCGACTCGATCATCAGGAACGCGGTGGGGAACCAGATCGGCCCGCGCCAGTTCGAGTTGCCGCCCTTGATCTTGCAGATCGCCTCCGCGGGCTCGTAGTGCACGCCGTTGTGGCCGAGCACGAACGGGCTGCTCTCATGCACCTTGGACAGGCTGCGCAGCCCGTAATCCGACAGGAACTCGTCGGGGTCGCAGATGCTCTCCAGCATGCGCTGCAGCTGGTTCTTGTGCACGATGGTCAGGGCCAGCGTCTCGGTGTCGCCGTGGCGGATGCGGCTGACGCACTGCTCGGCCAGCTCGCGGCGGTTTTCGATGAACCAGTTCAGGTTGGTGCGGAACTCCGCGAACTGCTCGATCCAGCCGGCCTCCAGGCGCTCCACCGCGTACAGCGGGATCAGCCCGACCAGCGAGCGCACCTTGAGCTTCTCGAAGCGGCCGTCCGGGTAGCGCAGCACGTCGTAGAAAAAGCCGTCCTCCTCGTCCCACAGGTTGTAGTTGCGGCCGCCGCCCATCTTCTTCATGGCGGCGCCGACGTAGATGTAGTGCTGGAAGAACTTCGTCGCCAGGCCCTCGTAGGTGCGGTTGTCCCTGGCCAGCTCCAGTGCGATGCGCATCATGTTCAGGCAGAACATGCCCATCCAGCCGGTGGCGTCGGACTGCTCCAGCACCGCCCCGCCCGGCAGCTTCTCCGAGCGGTCGAACAAGGTGATGTTGTCCAGGCCCAGGAAGCCGCCCTCGAAGATGTTATTGCCGGCGCTGTCGACCTTGTTGATCCACCACGCGAAGTTGATCAGCAGCTTGTGGAAGCACTTCTCCAGGAACGGCCGGTCCGCCTTGCCCGAGCGGATGCGGTCCATGTTGTAGATGCGCCACACCGCCCAGGGGTGCACCGGCGGATTCAGGTCCGAGAACTCCCATTCGTACGCGGGAATCTGCCCGTTGGGATGCTGGAACTGCTCGAACACCATCAGCCACAGCTGCTCCTTGGCGAACTCGGCGTCGATCAGCGCGATGGCGACGGTGTGGAACGCCAGGTCCCAGGCCGCGAACCAGGGGTACTCCCACTTGTCCGGCATCGACAGCACGCGCATCGAGTTGAGATGGCGCCAGTTCTTGTTGCGGATGGCGGTGCGCGAATCCGGCGGCGGCATCTTGCTGTTGTCGCCCTTGAGCCAGGAGTCGACATCGAAGATGTAGTTCTGCTTGGACCACATCAGCCCGGCGAAGGCCTGGCGCTGCACGCGGCGCTCGTCGGCGCTGGCGTTGTGCGGGTGGATCTCCTCGTAGAACGCGTCGGCCTCGCCCAGCAGCCTGGCGACCACCGCGTCGACCTGCCCCAGCGGGTCCGGCAATTCCTTTGCGGACAAGCGCAGGCGCACCACGGTGGAGCCGCCGGCGGGCACGCTGCGCGTGAACTGCAGCCCGGCCTTGGTGCCGCTGCCGGCCGGGTTCACGCTCGGCTCGCCGCCGACGATGTGATGGTGGAAGCCGTCCTTGAAATACTTGCGCCCGCCGGCCGCCTCGGGGCCGTAAAGCTTGGCCGCGTTGGTTTCGTTGTCGGTGAACAGCAGGCGCGCGTCCGGCTCGCCGTACAGGTACCGCGGCCCGAGCTGGTAGCGCTGGGTGAGGTTGTCGAGCCCGTCGGCTGCGCTGTCGTCGGCGACCACGCTGACGAACGCATTGCCGGATCGGCCCGTCCTGATGACCGGCTCCTTGAGCGGCTGGTCGCCCCAGCCCCAGATGTTGCGGAACCACAGCTGCGGCACCAGGTGCAGGGTCGCCGCTGCGGGCCCGCGGTTGAACGCCTCGATGCGGATGCAGATATCGTCCGGCCCGGCCTTGGCGTACTCGACGAACACGTCGAAATAACGGTTTTCGTCGAAAATCCCGGTGTCGAGCAGCTCGAACTCGGGGCCGCTGCCGTTGCGCCTGCGGTTTTCCTCCACCAGCCACTGGTACGGGTACTCGGCCTGCGGGTACTTGTACAGGTACTTCATGTAGCTGTGGGTCGGCGTGCTGTCGACGTAGAAGTAATACTCCTTCAGGTCCTCGCCGTGGTTGCCCTCCGCCGGGATCAGTCCAAACGGCCGCTCCTTCAGGATCGGGTCGCGGCCGTTCCACAAGGCCACCGCGAAGCACAGGGTCTGGTAGCGGTCGCAGATGCCGGCCATGCCGTCTTCGCCCCAGCGATAGGCCTTGCTGCGCGCCATGTCATGGGTGAGGTAGTTCCAGGCCGAGCCGTCGGCGCTGTAGTCCTCGCGCACCGTGCCCCAGGAACGCTCGCTCAGGTAAGGCCCCCACTTGTGCCACTCCGCCAGCCCCTGCTTGAGTTCTTCCAGGCGCCGCTTTTCGCGATTTGCCACTACACACCCCCCATTCCGTTGATGTTTGTGTGCCCGCCGCCGATGCCTGGCGCTGCGGCCGTGCCTCAGGTGAGCATGCCGGTCCCCGCCTGGCCCAGGTCGAGCTTGCGGTCCGCAAGATCGATGCGCTCGCAGAGCTGCCGCAGCAGCCGCATGGTTTCGGTCGGATGCTCGGCAATCACGTGCGCGAAGTTTTCCACCGTGACTTCCCGCAACTCCGAATCCTGTGCCGCCACCACGGTCGCCGAACGCGGCAGCCCCAGCAGCAGCGCCATTTCCCCGACCCAGTCGCCCGGGCCGAGCAAGGCTAGCACCTGCTCGGCGCCGTCGCTGCCGCGCCGCCGCACCTCCAGCGTGCCGCGCTCGATCACGTAGGCCTTGTCGGCGACTTCGCCCTGGCGCAGCACCACCGTGCCGGCGGCGACGCGCGTGTAGACGCAGTCGGTGAAGATGCACTTGTAGCGCTCGGTGTGAAACAGCTTGGCGCAGCCGGCGCGCTGGTCGCGGCCGAAAAAATGCGAAAACAGCGCGACCGCCGCCAGGGCGCCCAGCAGCGGCCCCAGCAGGTACAGCCACTGGTCGGCATACGCATGCATCAGCATGGCCGGCGCCAGGCTGCGCGCCGGATTCAGGCTGGTGCCCGACACCGGCGCCTCGACGAACACCAGGAAGGCCACCAGGCCGCCGGCCAGGTACGGCGTCCGGCGCGCGAAGCGCTGGTCGTTGACGCAATAGACGATGAGGAAGACCAGCAGGAACGTGATCAGCACCTCGGCGAAGAAGGCGGTGGCCACCGAATAGCCCTCCCCCGGCAGCGTCAGCCCGAGCTGCACGCTGCGCGCGGCCGAGCCCGCCACCGCGGCGACCACGCAGACGCCGAGCAAGGCGCCCAGCACCTGGCTTAAGACATAGGCGAAGGCATCGGCAGTGGAAACCTGGCCCTTCCACCAGAACGCGAAGGTCACGGCCGGATTCAGGTGGCCGCCGCTGCGCTGGCCCAGCGGCGAAAGCACCACCGCGGTGCCGCCGGAGGCGAACAGGATGCCGGTGAGCAGGCGCCGCAAGCTGTCCGAGGGGATCAGCTCGCGCATCACCGAACCTTGCGACCACATCAGGGTCACCGCGCCGATGCCGACGGCCATCATGATCGCGGTGCCGAGAAACTCGGCGAGGTACTCCGGCAAATGCGCTTTCATAGCGGGATTTTTTCTGCCTCACGCGGGGCCTGCCGCCCGGAGATGCGCCTGGCGGGACAATGCAAGATTCAAACCCCGCCCGGTCCCGGCACCGGCCGTTGCCGCGGCCGCACCGCGCCCCCGCTGCCGATCCGGCATGAACCCCATTGGCAGGCAGGATACACCTGGCAGTCGGCGAAAGGGGTTACGCCGCGCCGATTGTTATGCGATAAGGACGCACCACCGTCTGGCGCAAGCCCGCAGATGCCGCGGGCCTGTGGCCCCAACCGGACCGCGACATGCACAAGAGCAGGCTGGCCGGCTTCATCATCGACTGCAACACGCCCGACCTGCCGGCGGCGGCAAGGTTCTGGGGCGGCGCCCTGGGCATGGCGGTGCGCCCGCTGCCCGGGGCGGAGGGCGAAAGGTACGTCGCGCTGGACGAACCGGCCGGCCGGCTGCACGTCGAGGTTCAGTCGGTCGGCCATCCCAGCCGCGTTCACCTGGACATCGAGACCGACGACGTCGAGGCCGAGGTGCGCCGGCTCGAGGCGCTCGGCGCCAAACGGATCGACCCGGTCCACGCCTGGTTGGTGATGGAGGCCCCGACCGGCCAGCGCTTCTGCGTCGTGCGCGCGCGATCCGCGCTGGACGACGGCACCGCCACGGCCTGGCCTTGACCGCGCAGCCCGTGCAATTCAAGCGCCTGGCGTCCCGGCTACACTCGTCCGCATGAGCCAGCAAGCCTCCGCCCCGCCGCCCGCCGTCGACCTGCGCAGCGACACCGTCACCCGCCCCACCCCCGGCATGCTGCGCGCCATGGTGGAAGCGCCGGTCGGCGACGACGTCTGGGGCGACGATCCGACGGTCAACCGGTTGCAGGCGGTGGTGGCCGAGCGCACCGGCAAGGAGGCGGGCCTGTTCTTCCCCACCGGCACCCAGGCCAACCTTGCCGCGCTCATGGCGCACTGCGAGCGCGGCGACGAATACCTGGTCGGCCAGCAGGCGCACACCTACAAGTACGAAGGCGGCGGCGCGGCGGTGCTGGGCAGCATCCAGCCGCAGCCGATCGACAACGCCGCCGACGGCTCCCTGCCCCTGGACAAGCTGGCCGCGGCGGTCAAGCCGCTGGACGACCACTTTCCGCGCACGCGGCTGCTGTGCCTGGAGAACACCATCGGCGGCAAGGTGCTGCCAGCGGCCTACGTGGAGCAGGCGACCGCCTTTGCGCGCGGCCGCGGCCTGGCCACCCACCTGGACGGCGCCCGCGCCTGCAACGCGGCGGTGGCCTCCGGCGTCGCACTGGAGCAAGTCTGCGCACCATTCGACTCGGTGTCGCTGTGCTTTTCCAAGGGACTGGGCACGCCGGTAGGCACCGTCCTGGTCGGGCCGCGCGCGCTGCTACAGCGCGCGCACCGCTGGCGCAAGGTGCTGGGCGGCGGCATGCGGCAAGCCGGCATCCTGGCGGCAGCCTGCCTGTACGCGCTGGAGCATCACTACGAGCGCCTGGCGCAGGACCACGTCAACGCCGCACGGCTGGCGGCGGGACTGCGCGGCGTGGCCGCAATCGAGATCCTCGCCCAGGACACCAACATGGTGTTCGCGCAGGTGCCCGCCGCGCATTGCGCCGGCCTGGAAGGCTTCCTGAAAGCACGCGGTATCCTCGCCCAGATCGGCCCGGTCACGCGGCTGGTCACGCACCTCGACGTGAGCAGCGCCGGCGTGGACGCCTGCGTGGAAGCGGTGCGGGATTACTTCTCGGCGCGCTGAGCGCCGCGCGCGGCATCGCGCGCGGCCTGCTGCTCGGCCGCGGTCAAGGCCACCCGGTCGCGCAGGTAAAGCGGCTGCAGGGCAGCGGCCGGCAAGCCGCGGCCGGCGGCGAACTCGCGCACGGTCAGGCGCAAGGCGTCGGCCGCATGCGGCTGGGCTTCGCCGTCCACGCCCAGCAGCTGCGCTGCGGTGCTGGCGGCGAGCAGATCGGCATAAGCCTTCCAGCCGCTGCCGACGGCCGCGAACATCCCGCCGCCGACCGGCGGCACTTGCGCCGGCGGCAGCACCGCGTCCGGGCACCGCGCCCGCGCCACGCCGTCCGCAGATTCGTACACGCCGAAATAGACCTCGCGCATGCGTGCGTCGATTGCCGGCAGCACCGCCGGCGCGCCGCGGTCAAGCGCAGATTGGGCCAACATCGCCAGCGACGACACCGGCAGCACCGGGCGGTCCAGCGCCTGGGCGAACCCCTTGACGAAGGCCACGCCCACGCGCACGCCGGCGAAGCTGCCGGGGCCCGCGCTGGCGGCGATGCCGTCGATCTGCGCCGCCGCCACGCCGCACTCGGCCAGCAGCGCCTGCACCATGCGCGGCAGCAGTTGCGAGTGCTCGCGCCCGGCGGCCTCGAACCGCTCGCGGATTTCGCCGTC
The DNA here is from genome assembly GCA_016779605.1 of Nevskia sp. Classification (GTDB taxonomy): domain Bacteria; phylum Pseudomonadota; class Gammaproteobacteria; order Nevskiales; family Nevskiaceae; genus Nevskia. Next base: position 51,576 of record JADHNH010000008.1, read on the forward strand.
GAGCCACAGCGCCGCCGAGCAGGACTCGGTGGCCGTGCCCACCGCCAGGATCTTCATGCCGCCGTCTCCAGCCCGGCCAGCCATGCGCAGGCGGCCTGCGCATCGTCGAGCAGCGGCATCGGCGGCAGGCTGGCCAGCACGCGCCGCCCGTAGCCCTTGCCGCGCACGCGCGGGTCGCACAGCACCACCAGCCCGCGGTCGGCGCCGTCGCGGATCAGGCGGCCCACGCCCTGCCGCAAAGTGGTGATGGCGCGCGGCAGCTGCACCTCCGAGAAAGGATTGCCGCCGCGCTCGCGCACCGCCTGCAGGCGCGCCTCGAACACCGGATCGTTCTGCTGGCCGAACGGCAGCCGGTCGATCGCCACCAGGCGCAGCGCCTGCCCTTTCACGTCGACCCCCTCCCAGAAGCTGCTGGTCGCCACCAGCACGCCGTTGCCGGCGGCGGCGAAGCGCTCGACCAGCGCCGCCTTGGCATCCTCGCCCTGCGCCAGCAGCGGATACGGCAGCGTGCGCAGGCGCGCGGCGATGCGCAGCAGCGCGCGGTGGCTGGTGCACAGCACGAAGGCGCCGCCGCCGCTGGCGCGGATGAGAGGATCCAGCATGTCGGCCACCGCGTCGGCGTAGGCCGGATCGTTGGGGTCGGGCAGGCCGCGCGGCAGGTACAGTCGCGCCTGGCGCCGGAAGTCGAACGGGCTGTCCAGGCGCAGGGTGGCGGCCTGGTCCAGGCCGAGCGTGCGCGAGAAATGCGAAAAGTCCTCGCCCGCGGCGAGCGTGGCCGAGGTGAACACCCAGGCCCCTGGATGGGCGCCCATGAAACGGCGGAAATCCTCGGTCGGCTCCACCGGCGCGCAGTGCAGCGACCCGCCCCGCCCCAGCGCCTCGGCCCAGCGCACCTGGCCGGCCTCTTCGCCGGCGGCGATCCGCTCCAGCCGCGCTGACAAATCGGCAGCGCGCAGCGCGCAGTTTTCCAGCCCGGCGCTGCGTTCGGCGAAGCTCTTCAGCGCCGCCGCGCACGATTCCAGGGCGGTGCGCGAGGCCCCCAGCGCCGACGCCGCGCCGGCCTGCCCGCCGAACGCGCGCAGGGTCACGCGGCCGCCGATGGCGGCGAACGGCCGTTCGAGCTCGGCGGCGGCCTTGGCCAGCCCGTCGAGCTCCTGCGCCAGCCCGCCCATGTCGCCGAATGCCTGCAGCTCGGCGGCGGCATCGCGCACCAGGTCGTGCATCTGCCGCGTGGACACGCGCTCGCCGAAGAACTGCGCCGCCAGCTCGGGCAGCTGGTGCGCCTCGTCGACGATCACCGCGTCCGCGCCCGGCAGCACGCCGAAGCCCTGCTCCTTCAGCCGGAAATCCGCCAGCAGCAGGTGATGGTTCACCACCACCAGGTCCGCCGCCTGCGCCGCACGGCGCGCCTTGACCACGTGGCAGGCGGCGAAGTCCGGGCACTTGGCGCCCAGGCAGTTGTCCGCGGTGGACGTGACCAGGCCCAGCAGGGCGTCATCGGGCGCGCTTGCACCCATCTCGGCGACGTCGCCGGCCTGGGTGCGCAGCGACCATTCCTGCACCGCGGTCAGCCGCTCGCGCCGCACCCGCGTGCGCGGATCGACCAGCGCCTTGTTGAGCCGGTACAGGCACAGGTAGTTGGCGCGGCCCTTGAGCAGGCTCACCCGGGCCGGCACCGCCAGGGCTTCGCGCACGCGCGGCAGGTCGCGGAAGAACAGCTGGTCCTGCAGGTTCTTGGTGCCGGTTGACACCACCACGCGCACCCCGCTGCGCAGCGCCGGGGTGAGGTAGGCGTAGGTCTTGCCGGTGCCGGTGCCGGCCTCGACGATCAGCGCCTGCCGCTCCTCCAGAGCCTGCTCGACGGCGTCGGCCATCTGCTGCTGCGCGGCGCGGGCGACGAAGCCGGGATGACGGGCGGCGAACGGCCCGTCGGCGCCGAGCAGTTGTCCCGCACTGTCGCCGCTCACCGGCGCGCCGTGCTCATTGCGCCGGCTGCGCGCCGATCATGCGGTCGATGCCGTCGGCGCGCGCCTGCGCATCCAGCGCGCCGCCGGCGTCGCCCAGGGCCTGCCGCGCGCTGGCGATCAGCCGCCAGTTGCCGGACTCCAGGAACGGATTGCCATGGGCGAGGCTGGTCGACTTGCGCGCCGCCTGCTCGGCCTGGTCGGGATCGTGCAGGTCCATCTGCACCCCGGCCAGCCCCTGCCAGATGAAAGGATTGCGCGGCTCGATGTGCAGGGCGCGGTCCAGCGCAGCCTTGGCCTGGTCCGGATGGCCGCCGGCGCGCGCGGCCTGCGCCTGCCGGTAGAGCGCCAGCACCGCCGGCAGGGTGTGGAGGTCCTCGATCCGGCGCGGGTAGCTGGACAGCACCGCGGCGGGCGGCGCCACCGGTTGCGATACGGCCGGCGGCGTTGCGCCGGGCGCGACCGGCGCCGGCGGCGGCGCCTGCACCGGTACCGGCGGCGGTGCGCTTTCGACTACGCCTTGCTGGGGCGTGCAGCCGGCCAGCACGGCGGCCAACGCGGCCGCGGCCCAGGCGGCCGTCCACATGGCCCACGAAACCCTGCGAATCATTTGAAGATTTTGGTCAGCCAATCCAGTGGAGTGGATTTTGCCGCATTTGCGCAGGGGGCGTACTCGCGCGGCGCCGAGCCTTGCAGGAACGGCATGGGCTGCGACTCGGCGCAGCCGGCGTCGGCCAGCTTGCCCGAAGCCGGCTCGACGCTGGCCTGCACCACCGAGGCCGGCGGCGTCATGTCGATGCCGCGGGCGCCCATGTCGCGCATCAGCCGTGCCCACACGTGCAGCGCGCCGGTGGCGCCTTCCAGGCCGGTAGGCTTGTTGTCGTCGCGTCCGACCCAGATCACGGCGACGCGGTCGCCGCCGAATCCGGCGAACCAGCTGTCGCGCAGATCCTCGGTGGTGCCGGTCTTGCCGGCATACACCTCGCCCGGCGGCAGCACCGAGTTGGCCCAGCGCGCAGTGCCCAGCTCGATCACCTTGTGCATCGCCCAGGTGGTCAGGAACACCGGCCCGTCGGGGAGCGCGTGCTGCAGCTTGAACGAATAGCGGTCCAGCGGCTGGCCGTCCTTGGTGGTCACCGCGCGGATGGTCAGCAGCGGCGTGCGGAACCCGCCGGCGGCCAGGGTGGAATAGATCTGCGCGGCGTCCAGCGGCGACATGTCGATGGCGCCGAGGAACATCGACGGCACTTCCGGAGCGTCGGCAAAGCCCGCGGCGGCAAAGGTGGCGCGCACCTTGTCCACGCCCAGCTGCAGGCCCATGTGCACGGTCGCCAGGTTGTAGCTCTTGGCCAGGGCCATGTACAGCGGCACCGGCCCGTGCAGCTGGCGGTCGTAGTTCTTCGGCTCCCATTGCTGGCCGTTGGGCAGCGCCACGTCGACCGGCGAATCGTCCAGGGTGGTCTGCAGGCTGAACTCTTCGGGCCGTTCCAGCGCGGTCACGTAGACGAACGGCTTGGCCAGCGAGCCGATCGGCCGCCGCGTGTCGATGGCGCGGTTGAAGCCGGCGTAGCGCGCGTCGCGCCCGCCCACCACCGCCAGCACCTCGCCGCCTTCCACCGTCGTCACCACCCCGGCCCCCTCCAGGGTGCCGGGCGGCATCCTGCGCCCCTTCTCCAGCTCCGGCAGGTCCTGCCCGATACGCTGCTCCAGCATTTCCTGCACGCGCGGATCCAGCGTGGTGAAGATGCGCAGGCCCTCGTTGGTGAGGTCCTCTTCCTTGTATAGCCCGGCGATCTGGCGGCGCACCAGGTCCACGAAGGCCGGGTAGCGCTCGGCACCACCGCCACCGCCGGCCGTGCCCACGCCCAGGCCCTGGTGCACCGCGCGGTCGTACTCGTCGGGCGTGATGCTGCCGGACTTGCGCATCATGCCCAGCACCAGGTTGCGGCGCTCCAGCACCTTGGCCGGGTTGCGCCGCGGGTTGTAGCTGCTGGGCCCCTTGACGATCGCCACCAGCATGGCGATTTCGTGCGGCTGCAGTTCGTTGAGCGGCTTGTTGAAGTAGAAATGGCTGGCCAGGCCGAAGCCGCGGATGGCGCGCGGGCCGTCCTGGCCCAGCCAGACTTCATTCAGGTAGGCCTCCAGCACCTCGTCCTTGCTGACGTGGCGCTCCAGCAGCACCGCCATCAGCGCCTCGCGCAGCTTGCGCCGCAGGGTCTGCTCGTTGGACAGGAACAGGTTCTTGATCAGCTGCTGGGTGATCGTGCTGGCGCCCTGCACGGTATGGCCGGCGCGCAGGTTGGCCAGCATGGCGCGCAGGATGCCGCGGACGCTCACGCCCGAGTGCGCGTAGAAATCGTGGTCTTCCACCAGCACCAGGGTTTGCGGCAGCAGCGGCGGCACCTCGGGCAGCTTGACCAGCACCCGGTCCTCGCCGCCGCGCGAGGGATAGATGCTGCCGATCAGCATGGGGTCCAGCCGCACCAGGTCGAGGTTCTGGTCGCTGCCCAGCGGCCGCAGCGCGGTGATCGCATGTGCGTCGGCGCTCACTTCCAGGCGCCGCTCCTCCTGCGCGCCGTCCCAGAACGAAAAAGCACGGGTGTAGATGCGCAGCGAGCCGCTGCCGGGGATGTAGGTGCCGGGACCGAGCAGGTCGTCGCCGGGACGGTAGCCCAGGCGATCCAGCTCGTGCCGCAGCTGCTCCAGGCCGATCGGCTCGCCCGGATACAGCTCCAGCGGAGCCGCGAACACCTGCGCCGGCAGCACCCAGCGCACGCCGGCGAAACGGCTGCGCACGTCCTGGTCCAGCCGCAGCAGCAGCACCGAAAAGGCGGCAATGCCGATGCTCAGGGCCAGGACGATGCCGGCCAGCAGCCAGCGCAGGAACGGCGAGCGCCAGAATGCCTGGGCCCTGGACGGCCTGCCTGCGGATTTGGGGCCAGCGGATTTGGGGGTGGAACGCGCCATCTGGCGCGCATGCTACCGGTTTTGCCGCTACTCGGACACGCCTTTGACTTCGCGTTCCATGGCGTCCAGGCCGATATGGCGGACGTCCTTGCCCTTGACGAAGTAGATGACGTATTCGGAGATGTTGCGCGCATGGTCGCCGATGCGCTCGAGCGCGCGCACCGACCAGATGATGTCCATCACCCGCCGGATCGAGCGCGGATCCTCCATCATGAAGGTGATGCACTGGCGCATCAGCGCTTCGTATTCGCGGTCCACCGCCACGTCCTCGCGGGCCACGCCCAGGGCGGCGTCGGCGTCCATGCGCGCGAACGAATCCAGGGCGTCACGCACCATCTGCGAGACATGCCGCGACAGGTGCCCCACCTCGTACAGCGGCGAGTGCTGGCCGTGATCCTGCGAAGCCAGGTCCACCGCCATGCGGGCGATCTTTTCGGCCTCGTCGCCGATCCGTTCCAGGTCGGTGATGGTCTTGATGATGGCGTAGACCAGCCGCAGGTCGCCGGCGGTGGGCTGGCGCCGGGCGAGGATGCCGCTGCATTCCTCGTCGATCAGCACTTCGAGCTGGTTGAC